>NZ_LT629778.1:0-304791 GCF_900105485.1 Pseudomonas granadensis
GGAACCGGAGGAGCCGAGGATCGAGATCACGTCGCCATCGCGGGCGGTCAGCGATATGCCTTTGAGCACCTCAAGCTGTCCGTAGCGTTTGTGCAAGTTGCGGATTTCCAGCGCGGGCGTGGCCTCAGCCATGTGCGTTCCTCATATATGTTGCGCTCCTGCTGTTGGCGGGCCTTCCAGGCGAGGCGGCCAAGCTAGCATAGCGTTTCAATGGCAGCCAACAGCGCTACGAGCGGTAATCGGGTGGCCTGTGGCAGGGTGTCGCATCGGCGCAGCAGACTGTCGCCCCATCAACAACCGAACGGGTGTTTGATCAAGCCCGCCCGTGGGTGTCGCGTAAAAAAAGGCGCGATGTTGCCAGCTTTGGCGGGGTGTTGGAAGCGCTATCCGGCCGAACGTTCTTGTTTTGCCCTTTTTCTGTGCGTCGCAGGCTTTTTCTGTGTGTTTCTGGTGCGTGGATTCGTTCTGAAAGTGAGTCGCAGGGTAACGCGCTGGCGAATAGCCATTAAACTCAAGGACTTGCATCGAGCACTGGCATAGCCCGCAAGTTCCCGGCGTTCAGGGGTATGAAACATTTTGGCGCAAATATTGCGTGCAGAATAAGGAACAGCCCGTTGGATTCTTTTTACGAGAAAGAATTTTCATACCGGCCGGATGCACCCGCTTTCCTTGCAAAGGTAGTCTCTATGAGCAGTACCCCAAGCTCCAATGGCCTCGAACAGGGGCTCAAACCGCGTCATGTGACCATGTTGTCGATCGCCGGTGTGATCGGCGCCGGTCTGTTCGTTGGCTCCGGCCACGCCATCGCTGCCGCCGGCCCGGCCGTGCTGCTGGCTTATGCTGCGGCCGGTACGTTGGTGGTGTTGGTGATGCGCATGCTCGGCGAAATGGCCGTCGCCTCGCCGGACACCGGTTCTTTCTCGACCTACGCCGACCGCGCGATCGGTCATTGGGCCGGTTTCACCATCGGCTGGTTGTACTGGTGGTTCTGGGTGCTGGTGATTCCACTGGAAGCCAACGCCGCTGCGACCATCCTGCACGCATGGTTCCCGGGCGTGGACATCTGGGCGTTCGCCCTGGTCATCACCCTGCTGCTGACCGTGACCAACCTTTTCAGCGTGAAAAACTACGGTGAGTTCGAGTTCTGGTTCGCTTTGATCAAAGTGTTGGCAATCATCGGCTTCATCGGCCTCGGCCTTGCGGCGATTTTCGGCTTCCTGCCGACGAGTCAGGTCAGCGGCGTTTCGCACCTGTTCGACAGCGGCGGCTTCCTGCCCAATGGCATGGGCGCCGTGCTGGGCGCGATCCTGACCACCATGTTTTCGTTTATGGGGACCGAAATCGTCACCATCGCGGCGGCGGAATCGAAAGACCCGGGCAAGCAGATCTCCAAGGCCACCAACTCGGTGATCTGGCGGATCGGCCTGTTCTATCTGGTGTCGATCTTCATTGTCGTGGCTCTGGTGCCATGGAACGATCCTACGCTGGCCAACCTCGGCTCCTACCAGACTGTGCTTGAGCGCATGGGCATCCCGAACGCCAAGATGATCGTCGACATCGTCGTGCTGGTCGCGGTGACCAGTTGCTTGAACTCGGCGCTGTACACGTCTTCGCGCATGCTGTTCTCGCTCGGCAAGCGCGGTGACGCCCCGGCCATGTCGACCCGCACCAACAAGAGCGGCACTCCCTACTGGGCAGTCATGTTGTCGACCGGCGCAGCGTTCCTCTGCACCTTCGCCAACTACGTCGCTCCGGCTGCGGTGTTCGAATTCCTGCTGGCCAGCTCCGGCGCCATTGCCCTGCTGGTGTACCTGGTGATCGCCTTCTCGCAACTGCGCATGCGCAAGCAGCGCGTGGCACGCGGCGAGAACATCGTCTTCAGCATGTGGCTGTTCCCGGGCCTGACCTACGCGGTGATCATCTTCATCATCGCGGCCCTGACCATCATGCTGTTCCAGGAAGCCCATCGCGTCGAAATCCTCGCCACAGGCCTGCTGAGCTTGCTGGTGGTGGCTGCCGGCCTGCTGGTATCGCGCCGTCGCAAGCTGGAAAAGCGTGGTGCGGTGGTGTTGAACTGAGTCGCAACGCGTGATGTGAAAACGGCCGCTGTCAGGGATGACGAGCGGCCGTTTTTGTTTGTGATTCGTTGATGGGTCTGATGCCTTGGATCCTGATTCAGCTTTGATCGCGCGAGACCATAAACTCTGAGCTGCAATTCTCTGCCTCAAACCATTCGTCCCAGGTTAATGGCGTGGAGGGGCTGCGAGTATCGGTTCGAAGTGCCTCTGAGTCGTTTGTATCCAGCCACTGCTCGTCCCCGCATGAGTCTGTCTTGTTCACCTGACCTCCTTGTGTTGAATGTGCATGAAGGTCAGGCACAAAAGGATTTATTCGGCTTTGGGCTCGCTGTCTTCCACCGACTTGCCATAAGCATCCAGCGCCACCCCGAAATCGGTGATGAACTGCGGTTCGCTCAGCCAGGCCTGGGCCTCTTCGATCGTCATGCCGTCGGCCCACATGCGGTAGTCGATCAGCATGTCGGCGGCCAGGTGGGTGGCGGCCATGCCTTCGTTGTCGGCGTTTTCCATGTCCAGCAGTTCAGGATGGTCGACGATGATGAAGGCCAGCTCGCGCAGCAGTGTCAGCAGCATCTCGTTGCGGTTGACGGCTTCGGCGTCGCGCATTTTGCTGAACATCGCCAAGGTGTATTCCGGGATCGGCTCGGCGAGGTGGCCGAGGTCTTCGTCCTGATCCAGCGGCTTACGACCGACCATGCGGATTTGCCTGGCTTTGGCCTTGGCGCGTTTGGCGCGTTTCTGTTGCTTGTTCAGGGATGCCATGGGAACTCAGTTCTTCTGTTGGGTTTGTGCGGCGATCGCGTCGGACGCGGCCACATAGTCGGCCTGGAAGGCCGGGGACTCGATCCACGCCAGCGCGCCGGCCTCGTCGGTTTCCTGCGACCACTGGCGATACTCGATCAGCGCGGCGAGGATGAAATCCATCGCGCCTTCTTCGCCTTCCTGCTCATAGACCAGTTCCAGCAATGGGTCTTCGAGGAATGCGCTGCACATCGCTTGCTGGCTGATCTTCTCGGCGTCGATCATCTTCTTGAACAGCTCGGTGAGGTCCACCGATTCGAAGTCGATGCGGTCGTCGTTCGGGTCCAGTTCGACCGGCGCCTCGGCGCGTTTGGTGCGGTTCTGCCTGGCCTTGGTCTTGGCCCGGGCGGCGCGTTTTTGCTGCTTGTTGGCGGAGGCCATGATGTGTTCCGTCGTGCGTTGGGAAGGGCTCAGCTGCGCGGGACTTGCCGGCCGGGTGTGTCAGGGGCCAGTGCGCCGGTCTGCAGCCAGGTCAGAGCGATGGGCCATAGTGTGGCTTGGTATGCGCTGCGAAAAAAGGCGAAATGTCCGACTTGTTGTTCGCCAATGTTCCGCGGCTCGATACGCAGGTGAATTTTTGCCGCGTTGCTGAAGTAGTCGAGCAGGCGTTCGATGGCCGGGATCGTGCCGTAAGGGTCGTCGCTGATGCTGATGGCCAGAGTTTGTGCATGGACGTTGGCGAAGGGTAGGGCACCCGTCTTCCGCAACAGAGCGCGACCGCTTGGGCGCTGTTCGAAACGCGCGGCAGGCGTGCTCCAGTCGCGTACAACGCCTGTTGGCGTGTCTTCCAGCCAGCCGAGGCGCTTGCCGGGGAAATAGCCGCAGAGCTGCGTCAGCAAAGGCATGACCACATGCCATTTGCCGAACATGCGCCAGCGCTGTTCGGGAGCGTAGTCGCGCCAGTACGCGAACTGCGCGCCGACGGTGACCAGCCGTCGGATGACGCTCCCGGATTCGGCCAGCCCCGCCGCGCAACCGCCGAAACTGTGGCCGACCACATCGATCGGCTGCCCCGGGAACTCCCGTTGCGCACGTTCGAGCATCGCCTGGAAATCCAGCGCGCCCCAATCGGTCCACGAGGCGCGCAGCCCTTTTATCGATTCGCTGCGTGATTCACCGATGCCGCGATAGTCGTAAGTCATCACGTCGAAACCATGGCTGAACAGATACGCCGCGAATCGTGAATAGTGACGGCAGCGTACGGACGTGGCGGCGTTGATGATGACCACCGGGCGTTGCGAGTCGGGCGAAGTGTAGCGCCAGGTGAAACCGCCGAGCGGATAACCGTCGGCGGCGGTTTCCTTGAAAGGTTCACCTACGGTTGCAGTGACAACCGCTTGGCTCGACTCAGAGTTCTGTTCGGATGTGTGCTGACAGCTCATGGGTGCTCGACCTTGGCGTGTGACCACCAACGATAGTCTCGGCGTTATGCAGGAACAATCCCGTCGGTTTATTCAGCCGTTTGAACAAGCAAGCGTTCTTCAATCAGCGCCTGTTCGCGGTTCAGCTCGGCGCGTAACTCTTCTTCGCTCGGCAATATCGTTTTGTAACTGCTGGCGAACAGTTGCTCATTGCCTTTGAGCATCGAATAGCGCGCAACCGAGTCGTTGCTCTCGGCGCTCAGAATGATGCCGACAGTCGGCTTGTCTCCCTCGCTGCGCTTGAGCTCGTCGTACATGCGCACGTACATGTCCATCTGCCCGACATCGCGGGCGCTGAGTTTGCCGCGTTTGAGGTCGATGATCACGAAGCACTTGAGCAGGTAGTTGTAGAACACCAGATCGATGTAGAGATCAATGCCGTCAGTGCTGATGCGTTGTTGTCGAGCGACAAAGGAGAAGCCTTTGCCCAGTTCAAGCAGAAAGCTTTGCAGGTGATCGATGAGGGCTTGTTCGAGTCCGCTTTCCCTGACTTGGCCCGCCGAGGGCAGGCCGAGGAACTCGAGCATGACCGGATCGCGAATGAATTCCCGTGGGTTGCATTTCATCGCATTGATGTTGGTGGTCGCTTCCTCGACCACCTCGGTTTTGTCCTGACTCATGAGCAGGCGCTCGTAATAGAGCGTCAGGATTTGCCGATCAAGGGCGCGGCTTGACCAGTTGAGGTCGGCACATTCGTTCATGTACCACAGGCGCGCTTTCTCGTTTTCGACGCGTAGCAGGCGGCGGTAATGGGTCCAGCTCAATTCGGGACGCAGTGCGTCTCGAATTGGAAATTTTTGATAAAACAGGCGCATCTTCCACAAATTGGTTTCGTCAAACCCTTTCCCGAACTGCTCGGTCAGGTCCTTAGCCAGTAGGCCAATCAGCTTCTTTCCATAACCCGCACGCTGAGCGCCTTCCTGTTCAAACTCAACAATATGCCGGCCGATCTGCCAACAAGTCTGCACTTGAATCGTATCAACCGCGCGCAGCACTTTTTGCCGAGCCTGGCGAATCAACTCACCCAGTTCGCCCAGCAGTGAATCGATTTTCGGGTCTTGCGTGTCAGCAGGTTTTAGCTGGCTCATCGGGTCTTCCGCGTCAGGGTGAACAGACGCAAAAGCATGACGATTGTCGCGGTTTGAGTATGTCGGGGGAGGCGGTAAAGTCCGCAGGAAGAAGAGATTGCCATTGCAGGACGTTGCCGAGCACCAGGGCTTTGCCGGGAATGCATCTGTAGTCCGTTTCGTACGCGTAGCGACAACCGTTAGCGCGAACGCGATTTACGTTGGGTTCTGGCCGCAGGTTTGTCGATGCGCGTCAGCCTGTGCCACGCCAGGCCTGCGGCCAGCAGCAACACGCCGAACAGACCTTGAAGTACAACGTGAAACCAGTACATGCCCGGCTGCCCGGCGAGGGTGTAGACCTTGGCCGGCCCGCCGCGCGTGGCGGTGATGATCGTCTCGTGGATAACGCCGTCGATGGCCGAGTAGCCCAGCAGCGCGCCGGTACCGATCAGAAACAGGCAAATCATGATTGCCAGTCCTCTGGACACCAGACCTTCCTGGTGCGGCGGCGGATGGGGCAGGGGGACTCGCGTTCGTTTTTGGTTCATCGCGGGGATAGCCCTCTTCCGTAAGGGGTGCTGATGGTAGCGCGGATCAACAGGTGGGAAACCAGCCTCACTAAATCGCAGGCATAAAAAAACCCTGAATCTTGCGATTCAGGGTTTCGGTATTTGGTGCCCAGAGACGGAATCGAACCGCCGACACGGGGATTTTCAATCCCCTGCTCTACCGACTGAGCTATCTGGGCAACGGGGCGCATTAAAAGGGTTTTTCGGATTTACGTCAACGACTTTTTGAAAATTTCTTAAATTAATTCCGTCGCTTACGAAAACCCCGGGTTATTCGGATGGCGGCACGTAGCCTTCGGCCTTGGCGTATTCCTCGCCGGAGAAGTACTTCTCCATTTCGCCCTGAAGGAATTTGCGGTCTTCGGCGTTCATCATGTTCAGGCGCTTTTCGTTGATCAACAGGGTCTGGTGTTTCTGCCAGTCGCCCCAGGCCTTGGCGGACACGTTTTCGTAGATGTCCTGGCCCTTGGCGCCGGGGAACGGTGCTTTCTCGAGGCCTTCGAGTGGTTCTTTGTACTTGCGGCACATTACGGTGCGAGTCATGGCGATACTCCTGCATTCAAGACGGCGGCCGCGCGTTCGAGCAAGGTTTTGACCGGGGCGGCGAGGCCCAGGCGCGGCGGGGTGGCGAGGTTATACCAGAGCCAGTCGGCCTCGGCCACGTGATGGGCGGCCTCCTGCACCTGAACCAGCCAGGGTTCGATGGACAGCTGGAAATGGCTGAAGGTGTGGACAAGGCTTGGCAGCGCCTGCTGCTGGCCCATGGTCAGCGAGTGCTGATCGGCCAGATGTCGTAGATCATCCAGATCATCCAGCTCCGGCAGGCTCCACAAGCCGCCCCACAGCCCTGTCGAAGGGCGGCGGTAAAGCAGAATCGCGCCTTCATCGTTGGCGAGCATCGGCATCAGCGTGCGCTTTTGCGGGATGGCTTTGCGCGGCTTGGGAATCGGATAGCGGGTTTCCAGGCCCAGCATGTGCGCTTCGCAGCCACGCTCCAGCGGGCACAGCAGGCAGCTCGGTTTGCTGCGCGTGCAGAGCGTGGCGCCAAGATCCATCATCGCCTGGGTGTAGGCGTTGACCCGATCGTGCGGGGTAAAGCGCTCAGCGTTGGCCCACAGCTGTTTGGCAACCTTCGGCTCGCCGGGGTAACCCTCCTGCGCGGTAAAACGCGCCAGAACGCGTTTGACGTTGCCGTCGAGAATCGGCGCGCGCAGGCCCATGCTGATGCTGGCAATGGCGCCAGCTGTGGACAGGCCGATGCCCGGCAGCTCTGTGAGTTTTTCGACGTCGCGTGGAAACTCGCCGCCGTACTGGCTGACGACGATCTTCGCGGTCTTCTGCAAATTGCGCGCGCGGGTGTAGTAACCCAGCCCGGTCCACAGATGCAGCACCTCGTCTTCGGGTGCGGCGGCCAGCGCTTCGACGTTCGGCAGCGCGGTCATGAAGCGATCAAAATAATTGAGCACCGTGCTGACCTGGGTCTGCTGCAACATGATCTCCGACACCCATACCCGATACGGGTTGATGTTCTGTTGCCAAGGCAGATCGTGGCGGCCGTGGCGGTCGAACCAGTCGAGCACCGCGCTGGAAAACTGCTCCGCTGTCATCGCTTGAACAGCCCCTTCAATGCGTTCTTCAGTTCCGGGCTGACTTTGTCGCCCAGTTTTTCGTCGATCTTTTCGCTGAGCTTGTCGCTGGCCATTTTGCTCGCGACCTGGCCGAGACGATCATTGTCGATGCGGCAGGCCTTGGCGCCGAGTTCCAGCGGGCCGCGGCAGCGCAGCGGCCATTCGACGCCGACGAATTTTTCGCCGACCTGGCAGGCCGGGTCAGGCATGGCGCTGGTGTCGCCTTCGACGATGATGCCAACGCGATAATCCATGCCGAGGACGCGCAGGTCGATGTCGCCGTCACCGTTGACGGCCATGCCGGGGATGCGCACTTTCAGGTCCGGGTTGCTGGCGACGCCGTTGCGCACGGTCAGGTTGCCCTTGAGTTCTTCGAACGGCGTGTCCTTGCCCCGCGGCTCGCCGCTGAGAGTCTTGCGATTGAGCGTGGCGATGCCCTTGCACAACTGCTGCTCAAGGTTGGCATTGAGCAGTACGCCATTGTTGATGACGAAACTGGCATTGCCGTTCAGCGTATCGATCAGCGCCTGCTGGCTGTTACCGCTGCCGGTAAAGCTGCTGGTGAGTGTCACCAGACCTTTGACCGGCGGATTCTTGCCTTGGCTTTCAATGATTTTTTCTGCGGGGACGCGATTGAGTCGGGTCTGCAGATTCAGCACCGGTGCGCTCGGGCGCACATCGAGCGTGCCGTTGGCGACGA
The DNA here is from genome assembly GCF_900105485.1 of Pseudomonas granadensis. Taxonomy (GTDB): domain Bacteria; phylum Pseudomonadota; class Gammaproteobacteria; order Pseudomonadales; family Pseudomonadaceae; genus Aquipseudomonas; species Aquipseudomonas granadensis. The sequence goes on from NZ_LT629778.1 coordinate 8,265, forward strand.
ATCCACCGTTGTACAGATCGCCGCTGAGGTTGGTCAGGGTCAGCAGGCCACCCTGACCGCTGGCCTTGAGCGCGGCGTTGTCGATCGGCAGCTTGTCGAGGGTCAGTTGGCCGAAGCTAAGGTCAGCGTCTACATCGAGCTTGGCCAGGCGTTCGACTGGCAGCAGGCGCTCGGTGCTCCAGGCGGTTTTGCTCGGTTTGTCCGGCAGCGGTGTGGTGCCTGCGACGGCACCTGCCTCGGTGCTGGCGACTTCGGCCTGACGCGTTTGCGTGGCGCTGTTGGCCTGTGCCGATTTCGGCGGCAGATAACGGTCGGCGTTGAAGGTGTCGGCTTTGAGGATCATCCGCAACGATTGCCTGGCGAAGTCTTCGACGGCAATGCGACCGCTGATGCTGCTGTCGTCGAGCTTCAGGTTGATGTTGTCGAAGGCGATGCTGCTGGGCGTGGCCGCGATGCGGCTGACCAGTTCGACCTTGCTCAGACTGCCTTCGGCCATGGCCGGCAGAGTCTGCCCGACGCTGTCGACGAATTTCGCCAGATCGAACTGGGCAATCGAAATGCCACCGCTGATCTGCGGCGTCTTGTCGAGGTCGTTGGCTTTCAGTTCGCCCAAGGCGCGCAGCTGGTTGGCGGAAATCTTGATGCCGGTCCATTCGGCGACATTCGCTGCTTTGTCCAGCAATAGCTGCCCCTGCGCCGAGAAAGTCATGGTCTTGCCCTGCAGCGGATCGCCGGCCAGTTCGCCGGACAGCTTCAAGTCTTCGAACTTGTAGCGCTGCACGGCCCGTTCGAAGCGCAGCTCGCCGCTGAGCTCGGTGCGCACGCGCAGCACCGGTTGATTGGTGCCGAGAAACGCGGTGGCTTTTACCGGAATATTGGTCGAGTCGTGGACCGGGCCGGTGCTCAACTGGATGCTTTCGGCGCTGAATTGCTTGCCGGTCAGCTCGTCGGTGTACTCAACGCGGGCGTTGTTGACGGTCAGGCTGTCGATGTCGAGGCGGATCGGCTGCGCCGGTTTTTCCACGGCAACGGTCGGTTCGCTGGCAGGCGCGTCGGTTTTGGCCGGCGGCGTTGCGCCAGGCGCAACCGGCACCTTGCCGATGTCTTCCCAGTTGCCGTGACCGTTCTTGTCGCGGTTCAGACGCAGGTTCAGGCCTTCGACGCGGACATCGCTCATTTGCACTTCGCGGCGTAGCAGCGGCAGCACGCGTACCGACAGGCCGAGCATCTGCAGGTCGGCGAACGGTTCGGCAGGTTTTGCCAGGGTGGCGACGCTGGCCTCGTGCAATTCCAGGCCGAGCCACGGGAACAGGCTCCAGCCGATATCGCCATTGAGCGTCAGCTCGATGTGGGCCTTGTCGCGAGCTATCTGGCGGATCTCGTCTTTGTAGTCGTTGGGATCGAAGAGGTGGGTCAGGGCAAAGCCTGCCGCCACGATGATCAGCAACAACCCGAGAAGCACCAGACCCAGGATTTTGCCGAACGCTTTCATGGGCGAGTCCTTGTAGTGAGTCGAATTCGTAAATTAGCCGGGGAGTATAGCGCTGCAATGGCCCGGTCCGCTGTGGCGTCCTGTTGCCAGTACGTCCAGCGTCATGTGCAATTTGGCCGCGAGGGCTTGCGCCTCGACCTGCCCGGCAGGCGCGAGCAGGCGCAGTTCGGCCCCCGCTTGCGACGCCATTTCCTGCGCTTGGTTCACCAGCCGCTCGGCGACTCCGCGACGGCGGGTAACTTTTCGTACGCATAAATGGGACAAGTACCAGACATCGTGATGCCTTTGCAGACGCCCGGCACCGAGCAAGCGATCGTTGAAGCGCCCGGCAATCAGAGAACCGTCGGCGAGGCTGCTTTCGATCAGTCCGCTGTCGCCGGAAAACGGCGCGAACAGCCATGGCGGCGCGTCGCGATAGATCTTCTGCAAGTCCTGCTGATCCTGATAACTGGCGTCTTGTAGCACCTGGACGGTGATCGGCATGGTCGTTTCCTGAGTGGTACGAGAACAGATGACTTGAAAAAAGGTGATATCAGTTTGGTTTTTCTGTCACCTGAGAATGGTAACCTTCGCCAGTTCGTCCGCCCGTCTGCGACTTAACGTCGCGCCTTCAAGGAGCTTCACCTCAAAAAACGGTCATGCCTGCGTGCATAAGGCCGAGGGTGAGCAGTGGCTGGCGAACCATACTAACAATTGGGGGATACACAATGAGCACGAGCATCACGGCGGACGGCCTGCGCGCCGACCAGCCTGCGTTCCTGTCCAAGGAACGCATCATCGCCAAGCCCGGTTTCAACCGCTGGCTGGTTCCACCGGCCGCTTTGGCCATTCACCTGTGCATCGGCATGGCCTATGGCTTTTCGGTGTTCTGGTTGCCGTTGTCCAAGGCGCTGGGCGTTACCGCTCCGGTGGCTTGCGCACCGGACATGAGTTTCATCGCACAGGTATTTTCTTCGAACTGCGACTGGCCGATCTCCATGCTCGGCTGGATCTACACGCTGTTCTTCATCTTCCTCGGCTGCTCGGCAGCGATCTGGGGTGGCTGGCTGGAACATGCCGGGCCACGCAAGGCAGGCGTGGTTTCGGCCCTGTGCTGGTGCGGCGGTCTGTTGATCTCGGCGCTGGGTATCTATACCCACCAGATCTGGCTGATGTGGATCGGCTCCGGGGTGATCGGCGGTATCGGTCTGGGCCTGGGCTATATCTCGCCGGTGTCGACCTTGATCAAGTGGTTCCCGGACAAGCGCGGCATGGCGACCGGCATGGCGATCATGGGCTTCGGTGGCGGCGCGATGGTCGGTGCACCGTTGGCCACTGCGCTGATGAGTCACTTTGCTTCGCCCGAAGGCGTAGGCGTTTGGCAGAGCTTCGTGGCCATGGCTGCAATCTACTTCGTGTTCATGATCGGTGGCGCACTGTCCTACCGCGTGCCGCCAACCGGCTGGAAGCCTGAAGGCTGGACCGCGCCGGCGAAGAAAGCTTCGAACTCGATGATCACCAACCGTCACGTGCACGTAAACGTCGCATGGAAAACCCCGCAATTCCGTCTGGTGTGGCTGGTGCTGTGCCTGAACGTATCCGCGGGTATCGGCATCCTCGGCATGGCTTCGCCACTGTTGCAGGAAGTGTTCGGTGGCAAGTTGCTGGGCGTTGACGTGCCGTTCGGTCAGCTTGACGCCGGTCAGCTGGCTTCGATCGCCGCAATTGCCGCCGGTTTTACCGGCCTGCTGAGCCTGTTCAACATTGGTGGCCGCTTCTTCTGGGCTTCGTTCTCGGACTACCTGGGTCGCAAAAACACTTACTTCGTGTTCTTCGCCCTGGGTTTTGCCCTGTACGCGCTGATTCCGAACATGGGTCATCTGGGCAACGTTGCGCTGTTCGTGGCTGCGTTCTGCATCATCCTGTCGATGTACGGCGGTGGTTTCGCCACGGTACCGGCCTATCTGGCGGACCTGTTCGGTACGCAAATGGTCGGCGCGATCCACGGTCGTCTGCTGACTGCCTGGGCTGCTGCCGGTGTGCTGGGTCCGGTACTGGTGAACTACCTGCGTGAATATCAGTTGAGCATCGGCGTTGAACGCGCCGCCGCTTACGACATCACCCTGTACATCCTCGCCGGCCTGCTGGTGCTGGGCTTCCTCTGCAACCTGATGGTGCGCCCGGTGGCCGACAAGTACTTCATGAGCGACGCTGAACTGGCGGCCGAACAGGCGCTGGGTCACGACAAGGGTGCTGATGCCAGCACCGTCCTTGAGTGGAAAGCGGCACCGGGCAGCAAGCCGCTGGCCATCGCTGCGTGGCTGGTGGTCGGTATTCCGTTGGCGTGGGGTGTGTGGGTGACCCTGCAGAAGACGGCGGTACTGTTTCACTAAGTAAAAACGCTGTACCCCTGTAGGAGTGAGCCTGCTCGCGATAGCGGTCTGACAGTCACAAATATGGTGACTGGGAGGCCCTCATCGCGAGCAGGCTCACTCCTACAGTTGTTTTGTGTGTCCGTAATGGCTTGTATGGACATGTCTACCCGCGACCGCCGGGCATTCTATCCGTCAGCCATCTCACCTCTCGTGTTTCTGTTTGCTTGCTGCGTGCCTATAATGGCTGCCTTTTTCGCCCAATGATTTTGCGGAGCTGGTGATGGCCGAACGTAAGGCGTCTGTCGAGCGCGACACTCTGGAAACCCAGATCAAAGCCTCGATCAACCTTGATGGCACCGGAAAGGCCCGATTCGATATCGGTGTCCCTTTTCTTGAGCACATGCTGGATCAGATCGCCCGTCACGGGTTGATCGACCTGGATATCGAATGCAAGGGCGATCTGCATATCGACGACCACCACACGGTGGAAGACGTCGGTATCACCCTCGGCCAGGCGTTTGCCAAAGCCATCGGCGACAAGAAAGGCATCCGTCGCTACGGCCACGCCTACGTGCCGCTCGATGAAGCGCTGTCACGCGTGGTGATCGATTTCTCCGGTCGCCCGGGTCTGCAGATGCACGTGCCGTACACCCGCGCTACCGTCGGCGGCTTCGACGTTGACCTCTTCCAGGAGTTCTTCCAGGGCTTCGTCAACCATGCACTGGTCAGTCTGCACATCGACAATCTGCGCGGCACCAACACTCACCACCAGATCGAAACCGTGTTCAAGGCTTTCGGCCGCGCGCTGCGCATGGCTGTCGAGCTGGACGAGCGCATGGCCGGGCAAATGCCTTCGACCAAAGGCGTGCTGTAATGCAGACGGTTGCAGTTATCGACTACGGCATGGGCAACCTGCACTCGGTGGCCAAGGCGCTGGAACACGTCGGCGCCGGCAAGGTGCTGATCACCAGCGATGCGGACGTAATCCGCGAAGCCGACCGCGTGGTGTTTCCCGGTGTGGGCGCGATTCGCGATTGCATGGCGGAGATTCGTCGCCTCGGTTTCGACTCGCTGGTGCGTGAAGTCAGCCAGGATCGCCCGTTCCTCGGCATCTGTGTCGGCATGCAGGCCTTGCTCGATACCAGCCAAGAGAACGATGGCGTCGACTGCATCGGCCTGTTTCCGGGTGCGGTGAAGTTCTTCGGCAAAGACCTGCATGAAGACGGCGAGCACCTGAAAGTCCCGCACATGGGCTGGAACGAGGTAAAGCAGAAGGTCAGCCACCCACTGTGGCATGACATACCGGATATGGCGCGTTTTTATTTCGTGCACAGCTACTACATTGCCGCCGCCAATGCGCGGCAGGTGGTCGGTGGCGGTCACTACGGTGTCGATTTCGCAGCAGCGCTGGCCGATGGCTCGCGTTTCGCCGTGCAGTTCCACCCCGAAAAAAGCCATACCCATGGCCTGCAGTTGCTGCAGAACTTCGCCGCGTGGGACGGTCGCTGGTAAATGGCCGCCAAGAAGTCCAAGCCGCCGATTCTGACCCTCACTCCCGAACAGGAGAGCGAGGCCAATCGCAAGATTCAGCGGTTCATGGAAGACCGTTTCGAACTGGACCTGGGTTCGTTCGAAGCGGCGGAAATTCTTGAGCTGTTTACCCGCGAAATTGCTCCGCACTATTACAACAGGGCGATTTTCGATGTGCAGACCCATCTCAAAGAGCGGTTTGAAAGCATCGAAAGCGACCTGTGGGCGCTCGAGAAAAATTAGGAGCAGCGGCAAGCGTCAAGCTACCAGCTGCAAGAAACAGCCATACATGCGTGCTTGCAGCTTATAGCTTGCAGCTTGCAGCTCTTTGACGAAGGAAAAAGCATGCTGATTATTCCCGCTATCGATCTCAAGGACGGTGCCTGCGTACGTCTGCGCCAGGGCCGCATGGAAGATTCCACGGTGTTCTCCGATGACCCGGTGAGCATGGCTGCCAAGTGGGTGGAGGGCGGTTGCCGCCGTCTGCATCTGGTCGATCTGAACGGCGCTTTCGAAGGCCAGCCGGTCAATGGCGAAGTGGTCACTGCGATCGCCAAGCGCTACCCGAACCTGCCGATCCAGATCGGCGGCGGCATCCGTTCGCTGGAAACCATCGAGCATTACGTCAAGGCCGGCGTCAGCTACGTGATCATCGGCACCAAAGCCGTGAAAGATCCAGCCTTCGTCGCCGAAGCCTGCCGCGCCTTTCCGGGCAAGATCATCGTCGGCCTGGATGCCAAAGACGGTTTTGTCGCCACTGACGGCTGGGCTGAAATCAGTACCGTGCAGGTCATCGACCTGGCCAAACAGTTTGAAGCCGATGGCGTCTCGTCGATCGTTTATACCGACATCGCCAAAGACGGCATGATGCAGGGCTGCAACGTACCGTTCACCGCTGCGCTGGCTGCGGCGACGAAGATCCCGGTCATTGCGTCCGGCGGCATCCACAATCTGGGTGACATCAAGTCGCTGCTCGACGCCAAGGCGCCAGGCATTATCGGCGCCATTACGGGTCGCGCGATTTATGAGGGCACACTGGATGTGGCAGAGGCTCAGGCTTTCTGCGACAGCTACGCGACCAGCTCCAAGTTGTAAGCTGCAAGCTGCAAGTTAGAAACTCGACCGCGATCGGCTCTTTCTTGCAGCTAGTAGCTTGAAGCTTGCAACTCTTAATCGGAGATTAAGTCTTATGGCTTTAGCCAAGCGCATCATCCCTTGCCTGGACGTGGACAACGGCCGGGTCGTCAAAGGTGTGAAGTTCGAGAACATCCGCGACGCCGGTGATCCGGTGGAAATCGCCCGTCGCTACGACGAGCAGGGTGCCGACGAGATTACCTTTCTCGACATCACCGCCAGCGTCGATGGCCGTGATACTACGCTGCATACCGTTGAGCGCATGGCCAGCCAGGTGTTCATTCCGCTGACCGTCGGCGGTGGCGTGCGCACCGTGCAGGACATTCGCAACCTGCTCAATGCCGGTGCGGACAAGGTGTCGATCAATACCGCCGCCGTGTTCAACCCGGAGTTCGTCGGTGAAGCGGCGCAGCATTTCGGCTCGCAGTGCATCGTCGTTGCCATCGACGCGAAAAAGGTTTCCGGCCCCGGCGAAACCCCGCGCTGGGAGATTTTCACCCATGGCGGGCGCAAGCCAACCGGCCTCGACGCCGTCGAGTGGGCGAAGAAAATGGAAGGCCTCGGTGCCGGTGAAATCCTCCTGACCAGCATGGATCAGGACGGCATGAAAAACGGCTTCGACCTCGGCGTGACCCGCGCAATCAGTGACGCGCTGGGTATCCCGGTGATCGCTTCCGGGGGTGTCGGCAACCTGCAGCATCTGGCCGACGGCATCCTCGAAGGTCACGCCAGCGCCGTGTTGGCGGCGAGTATTTTCCATTTCGGCGAATACACCGTGCAGGAAGCCAAGGCGTATATGGCCCAACGCGGCATCGTGATGCGCTGATCACGTTGAGGCTGCATTTTACCGGGCGGAACCCATGCGGGTTACTCACCGCCCGGCTTGCAGCCGACGGGTCAAGGTTTTTGCAAGATCTCCGTGCGTACGGCAGAAGTATTGAAATCGCGATCCATGGTGTAGCTGCACAGCGTCAACGGCAGGGCTTGGTTGGGTACCAGAAAGCTGTCGCCTATCTTGGTGTAGCTTCTCGATTCGATGCCGGCGCAGTCTGTTGAACCGACTGCCCCAACATAGATCTGAGTCCAGATATTGCGACCCGTGTTCTGACGATATTCCACCAAAAGCTCTTCAGTGCCGTGCTTGATGTCAGGTACTGGTTCAGGCAGTGAAATCCCGCCCGGCTTGACCAGGCGCGCCGGCAGGATCTGTGTGTTGCGTAATTTCCCCTCGCTGAGTTGATGATCAACCAAGTCGACACCCACCAGGCACAGATAGTACAAGCCTGCTTCACTGCCGATCGGTGCATCAACAAGACCAGTGCTGATATCTATCGGGTTGCTGTAGCGTTCTGGCAAGTAACAGGCGTGTGCGTCACGCACGGTTTTAAATCTGAAAAAGTTCGTGTTCATTGAAAACCTGACGTCCCAGTCTGGCCTCTTTTCATATTCGTTCTCAGGCGCTTTATAAAGCGTAACGTCTGAGTTGGTTCTGGCTCTGAAATTGAAGTCGGGTTTTAGCGAGCAGGCGGGAGCATCGATATTGAAGTGTCCGTCAGAAAAACAGGGCATCAGATAGTCGATCGGGAAACTCTGGCTGGCCTGATCAGGCAAAACGGATTGACGACCTGGGGTTGCACAGAGCCCATGCCAGAAGCACAGGTCAGTCGCTGTGATTGCGTAGGTGGTTCCTGACATGACACCGGTGACCTCCCCTGTAGCGATGTCCATGACCGGGGAGCCGGATGAACCCGGTTCGATGCCTTTGCAATCCTGTTTCTGGTAATGGGTATGAACGGTCAGATACTTGATCAGCGTCGTGTCGGCAGGCTCTTGGGTGCAGGACGAAAGCCTCAGCCCTGGCGCGCTTGAGGGCGCGCCGATGACCCTGACCTGAATGAGTCTGTCAGGCGCTTTGAGTGCTGCCTTGAGTGGATTGATGCCGTCGGCAATCACCGCTTGCAGCGAGCTGTTCAGTTCCATGACGGCGATATCAGTGCCAGCCAGGCTGGCCCAGTTGACCTTTTGAATGTTGTAACGCTTGGCGTCCAGCAGGGTGTCTTGAAAGTAATTGAACTGTATCTGGCCCTGATAGGCCGTGTCCGCAGCTGTTCCAATCCAGATTGACGCGCAATGTCCACTGGTCAGGATATATGCGGGGCCGCTTGCATCATTGCCAGAGTCGCGGCTGTCGATGAGAAAAGCCGTGCAGTAGCGACGGTCCTCTTTGATGATCTGTCCGATGCCGTTCAAATGATTATTCTGCTGATGAGAATTATGCAAAATAATGGGCTCTGCAGGTTCCGGGAAAGTATATGCACAAGACGCTAGAGCGAAGGTGGTGGTCAGAAAAGCGAGTGCCGCTGCCACTTTTGATTTGTAGTTCATGACCGGTCCTTGGTCGAAAGTTAAAAGAGAGAAGTTGGTTTTCAATAACTCTAATTGGATTTTCTGCAGTGATGTTTTTTGTGCTGTGGCGAGATGTAAAACGAATACTATTGAAAAGTTTTTCAAATTTTTAATAAGCAAGAGTGATTAGGCTCCTCTGAACAAACACCTGCTGCTGGCGCTTCCGACAGTGCCGAAGTGCATTGATTTCGTGCCGGCCAGTGGACACCATGGCGCACCCAAGGCACTCTTGGGCACGCCATGGAATCCGGTAGCCCGACATGATCAAACGCCTGCTTCTCGTTCTCGCCAGCGCCTCGATGTTGCTCATCCACACCGCCCGCGCCGAAAACGCTCCCGACACCGATCTGGTGCTTCTCACCGAAAACTTCCCGCCGTACAACATGGCGAAAAACGGCAAGAACTTCGCCCAGGGCGAGAACATCAGCGGCATTGCTACCGATATCGTGCGCGAAATGTTCCAGCGTGCCGGCCTCACCTACAGCCTGACGCTGCGCTTCCCTTGGGAGCGGGTGTACAAACTTGCCCTGGAAAACCCCGGTTACGGCGCCTTCGTCATGGCGCGTCTGCGTGACCGGGAAAACCTGTTCAAGTGGGTCGGTCCGATCGGGCCGGATGATTGGATTCTGTTGGCCAAGGCTGACAGCAAGATCACCCTCGATACGCTGGAAGACGCGCGCAAATACAAGATCGGTGCCTACAAGGGCGACGCCATCGCCGAGACCTTGGCCAAGCAAGGTCTGAAGCCGATCGTAGTGCTGCGCGATCAGGACAATGCGAAGAAGCTGGTCAACGGGCAGATCGATCTGTGGGCCACCGGCGATCCCGCCGGGCGTTATCTGGCCCGGCAGGAGGGTGTCAGCGGCCTGAAAACCGTGCTGCGCTTCAACAGCGCAGAGCTTTATCTGGCGCTGAACAAGGATGTTCCCGACGAAGTCGTCGCCAGGTTGCAGGCCGCGCTGGATCAGTTGCGCAAGGAAGGCGTGGTTGATGAGATCATGGGGCGATATCTGTAGTGGCGGACTGATCTGGCGTTGGTAGCGGAGCGCTGGGTTCGTCCTCTGCCAAGGGCGCTTGCACTGTCTGCTCTTCGGCCGCCTCGGATACCGGCACGACGATGATTTCGGGCTCGGGTGACGCGTACTGGCTGATGTGCAAGCTACTGCCATCGGTGTAGCTGAAACCCTCGGTCACTGATGTACCGTCTGCACGTACCAGTCTGTAGTCGCTTTGCACCAGATAGGCGGCAACCGACCTGTTTGGGTCCACGACCGCAACCACTTCGATGGGCGCCATAATGCCCCACTCGTTCGAATGTATTTCGCATTGGGTGAAATCGTGGCCCAACCGTGCGGAAAACGTCAGCGCGTCGTGCTGATGGGTTTGCCATTGGGCTCCGAACTCAATGGAAGTGGTGTGGGAAAACGTTCGTAAACCGGCGGTTCGCTGGGCGCGAGGCGCTGACCACCTGAATATCTGGCTGTCGTTGTCGGTGTTGCGCGCATGGCCGACCAGAATGTAGCGATCCTTGCGTTCCAGCTGATAGAACGGGGAACGACGCAATTGCTCAGTCGCTGGGTAACGCGGATCCTTGATCGTGAACCAGGGCAGGCTGGCGGTGTAAGAAGGATCGTCTGTAGTGTCCGAAGACGTCGGTGTCTCTCCGCACAGGACAGGTGGTGATGGGCGTGTATTCAGTTGCAGCCCGATCTGCAGGCGCAGACAGTAAACCGGAAAACTGGCCGGTCGGGTGTAGTCACTCAAGCCGAAAAAACTGCCTGATGCCAAGTGAACCTCACCGGGTAAAGCGGCTGGAGGTACTGCGCTCCAGGTACTGACACGCTGACGGGCTCCGCTGCCCTTGTCATCCCAGATCATGTCGCTGGTATTCGATGGAATGACCAGGTCCGCGCGAACGCAGCGGACAGCGTTGAGTGACGGCTTTTCATGATCGCTCGAACACACCGTCCCCAGCGCCACGTAGCCTGCGGGAGGGCGTGGACGCCAGATCGACAGATCTCTTTTTGAGCCCGACCCGGAATCTTTCCAGATCAGTTCATAATCATCGGGACGACGCAGTGCCCTGCCTTTGGTGGGGTCAGTGCTGGCAATGTCTGTTTCGCAAGCAACGGCTACCACCTTTTTACCATTGATGTTACTCAGGCCTCTGGTGACGACATCGCCCAAAGGAAAATAACCGGGTAGCGCATCGGGGGCCGGGGTAGGTCGCCAGAAGGACGCAGATTTGGCTGACAAGCCGTCGGTATCCCAAATGCGCAGAAACTCTGTTGTGAAATTGATCAACAGGTTATCGATTCTGATGGGTTCGGTCCGTTCAATGGCCGGGGTAATCGGGGTGTTTGTTGTCATGGGAACTCCTGATAGCTGAAAAGCGACTCGTGGGAGTCGCGACCTGTGGCAGGTCGCACTATCGGAAACGGGGCGGGGCGTGCGGTGGTAACTATGTATTGCTTAGCGTGACCGGCTATTACCGATAAGTGCCGTCTTTGCCGTGAGCGGCCATGGCGCGGTTGCTGCGCACACTGATCATCTGCCGGATATCGATCCAGTCGATGCCCTGCGCCTTCAGTTTCGGCAATTCACGCTCGAGCACCGCGAGGGTTTGCGGATACGGATGGCCGATCATCACTGCTGAGCCCTGCTTGTGCGCCAGGCTGATGGCCGTCTGCAACTGCGTGGCGATTGCCGCCTCCGTGCGTTCGTCATCGAGGAATACGTCCCGCGAGACACTTGCCAGATCAATCTTCTGCGCTTGCTGTGCGGCGACAGTCTGGGCGCTGGTGCGGCTGTCGACAAAGAACTTGTGGCGGCGCTGCAACTCGTCCATCAACCAAGCCATCGCCACGGGTTGCGCGGTCATGCGGCTGCCCATGTGGTTGTTGATACCGGCGGTAAACGGGACCTTCTCGAAGGCGGCGTTGAGGCGTTTTTCGAGTTCTTCAATCGGCAGTTCCGGGTGCCAGGCATAAGGCCCGGTGGCCGGGTCCATCGGCATGTGCAGGATGACGACCTTGCCAGCGCGATGAGCCTCGCGGGCAAACTCGGTGGCGTGCGGGGTGTCCGGCATGATCGCCGTGGTCACCGGGCCGGGCAGGGCGAGCACGCGACGATCCCGGGGCAGGTTTTGCCCCAGGTCATCGATGATCAGCGTCAGGTAGGCTTTGTGCGGTTTCGGGCTGGCGGGCTCTGCGTGAACAGCACCCGCCAGGCAGCACAACAGAACGAACAGAAAACGCAGCGACATCCTCAACGGCCGGACGTGATGCTCAGCCCTTTGAGCAGGCTCAGGGCCTGGGCCAACTGGTAATCATCATCCTGTGGCATGGCTTTGGCCTTGCCGCCGGAGCCGGTCGGTTTGTCCGCGCCGCCGTTGCCGTTGCCCAGGTGGCCCTGCAGATCGGCTTCCTTGAAGTACTCGCTGTCGGCTTCGTTGGTGATCTTCGCGCGGCGCACTTCGATGTCCGGCACGATGCCCTGCGCCTGGATCGAACGGCCATTCGGCGTGAAATACAGCGCGGTGGTGATTTTCAATGCGCGGTCGTTGTTCAGCGGCAGCACGGTTTGCACCGAGCCTTTGCCGAAACTGGTGGTGCCCATGACCACAGCGCGTTTCTGATCCTGCAAGGCGCCGGCGACGATTTCCGACGCCGAAGCGCTGCCGCCGTTGATCAGCACGACCATCGGCACTGCTTCGCTTTCGTCCTTGCCGGTCGCGGAGAAGCGCAGTTCGGAATTGGCGATGCGGCCCTTGGTGTAAACGATCAGGCCTTTGGTGATGAAGTGGTCGACCACTTCCACCGCCGATTGCAGCACGCCGCCCGGGTTGTTACGCAGGTCGAGAATGATGCCGTTGAGCTTCTTGCCGTTGTCCTTGCGCAGCTTGGCCAGCGCCTTGGAGACTTCGTCACCGGTCTTGACCTGGAACTGGGTAATGCGGATGTAGCCGTAACCCGATTCGAGCAGCTGTGCCTTGACGCTCTTGACCTGAATCACCGCACGCGCCAGGGTCACGTCGAACGGCGTACCGCCATCGCGCACAAGGGTCAGGGTGATTTTCTGGCCGATCTTGCCGCGCATCTTGTCGACGGCTTCGGTCATGGTCTGGCCGCGTGTCGGCTGGCCATTGATCTTGACGATGAAGTCGCCGGCCTGAATGCCGGCCTTCGACGCCGGAGTGTCATCAATCGGCGAGACGACCTTGATGAAGCCATCCTCGGCGCCGACTTCGATGCCCAGGCCGCCGAATTCACCGCTGGTGCTTTCCTGCAATTCGGTGAAATCTTCCGGGCCCAGGTAAGCCGAATGCGGATCGAGGTTGCTGAGCATGCCCTTGATCGCGTTTTCCAGCAGGGTCTTGTCGTCCACAGGTTCGACGTACGCGGCTTTGATCCGGTCCATGACCTCGGCGAAGGTGCGCAGCTCTTCCAGCGGCAGCGGGGCCTTGGCGGTCGCGGCAGTGCCTGCCGGAGCGACGGACGGGGCCGGTTGCGCGGCGAACGCCAGAGGCGCGCCGATCACCAGGGCGATCGTCAGGGCCAGCGAGGTAAGGCGGGACAAATGCAGCATGTCGAACGAACTCCTGAATTAGATGCGGCGCTTATCCTTGCGCACGACACCATTGCGCCGGATCACTCGGGTGACCCTGCTGACGAATTGCGAAATACAGCGCTGGCGTGTCCTGACCGCCACTGTTACCGACAGTGGAGATCGACTCACCCGCTTTGACCACATCACCCGCCGACTTGAGCAGCGTCTGGTTGTGGCCGTACAGACTCAGAAAACCGTTGCCGTGATCGAGGATCACCAGCAGCCCGGCACCGCGCAGCCAGTCGGCGAACACCACGCGACCGCCGTGGACGGCATGCACCTGACTGCCAGCGGAGGCGCTGATCATCACGCCGTCCCACTTGGTTCGGGCATCGTCGCCGCGGCTTTCACCGAAGCGTGCGAGTAATCGACCATCAACCGGCCACGGAAGTTTTCCCCGGGTTGCAGCAAAAGGCCCGCCAAATGTCTCGCCGCTGCTGGACACCAGGGCGCCGGGGGTTGATCTGACGGGTTTTCGTGGGGCGTCGCTGTTGTCAGCCTGCGCCTCACGCAAGCGCTTTTTTTCCGCTTCCTGCTGGGCGATCAGCGCTTTCTGTCGCGCTTCTTCTGCCTCACGAGCCTGGCGGGCCAGGGTTTCTTCGATGGTTTTAAGGACTTTAGACAGGTCTGCCTGATCCTGCTCGCGAGCAGCGAGTTTCTGGTCGCGTGCTTTTACGTCGTCATTAAGCTTGGCGAGAACCTGCTGGCGCTCCTTGCGCACTTTCTCGAGTGCTTCGCGCTGAGTATCGAGGTCGCTTTTCTGTACCAGCAACTGCGCCTGCTGCAGACCGATGTCCTTTTCGACATTGGCCAGTTGGCGCAGGGTTTCATTGAAATTCTTCAGCTGTTCCAGGCGGGCCTGGCTCAGGTAGTCGTAATAGGTCAGGGTGCGGGCGAATTTCTCGGGGTTCTGCTGGTTGAGCAGCAGCTTGAGGTATTCCTGCCGGCCGTTCTGATAGGCCGCTCGGGCCTGAATGGCGATCAGTCGCTGCTGTTCAGTGCGCGCGCTCTGGAGTTTTTTTTTCTCTGCATCGAGCCGCTGCAGCTCGGATTCGCTTTTCTGCAGTTCTTTCTGCAGGGCGTCGACCTGCTTCTGCAGCTTGCCCATCTCGGTTTCGGTGCCTTTGAGCTCTTTCTGCACGCCGGATTTTTCTTCCTGCAGCTTGCCGAGGAGCTTTTTCAGCTCGGCGATATCCTGACGCGTAGCGTCCAACTGCTGTTGGGTTTGCGCGCGCTCATCGGCGAAGGCCGGCTGGAGCAGACAGGTCAGAGCAAGGGCGATCAGGACGCGAAGCATAGGGGCGGGCGGCACCAGGGTAAGGGACGGCCTAGTATGCCCGCCCGAGGCTGCAAAAAAAACGCCCAATTGGGGCTGTGTGATAACTGGCCTGAAAAACACCACGCACCCGGGTAGGAGTGAGCCTGCTCGCGATGGCATAGTCACATCCGACAGAATAGTTGACTGTTGGATTGCTATCGCGAGCAGGCTCACTCCTACAAGGGTTTTGCGGTATTTTCCGGATTCGGATCAGACCAGGATCGAGGTGCCGGTCATCTCCGCCGGTTTTTCCAGGCCCAGCAACATCAGCATGGTCGGCGCCACGTCTGCCAGTACGCCACCCTCACGCACCTTGAGGTCACGCTTGCCAACATAAATGAACGGCACCGGCTCGGTGGTGTGCGCGGTGTGCGCCTGGCCGGTGGATTCGTCGGCCATCTGCTCGACGTTGCCGTGGTCGGCCGTGATCAGCGCTTCGCCGCCGACTTTTTCCAGTGCTTCAACGATGCGCCCGACGCAGGTGTCCAGGCATTCGACCGCTTTGACCGCTGCGTCGAACACGCCGCTGTGGCCGACCATGTCGCCGTTGGCGTAGTTGACCACGATCACGTCGTAACGCTGATTTTCGATGGCGTCGACGATGCGGTCGGTCACCTCGGGTGCGCTCATTTCCGGCTGCAAGTCATAGGTCGCGACTTTCGGCGACGGGATCAGGATGCGCTCTTCGCCGGGGAACGGTTCTTCACGACCGCCAGAGAAGAAGAAGGTCACGTGGGCGTACTTCTCGGTTTCAGCGATGCGCAGCTGGGTTTTGCCGTTTTTCGCCAGATAGTCGCCCAGCACATTTTCCAGGCTGCCAGCGGCGAAGGCCGACGGTGCCGGGATGCTCGCCGCGTATTGGGTGAGCATGACGAAGCCGGCCAGTTTCGGCTGGCGGGTGCGCTCGAAATCCTTGAAATCGTCTTCGACGAAAACGCGAGTCAACTCGCGGGCGCGGTCGGCACGGAAGTTCATGAACACCACGGCATCGCCGTCTTCGACTTTCACCGGTTCACCGATGGTCGTGGCTTTGACGAATTCATCGCTCTCGCCGCGTGCGTAGGCAGCTTCCAGACCTTCCTGAGCGGTGGCGGCGTGGAATTCGCTGTTGCCGTCGACGATCAGGTTGTAGGCCTGAGCGACGCGATCCCAGCGGTTGTCACGGTCCATGGCGAAATAACGGCCGACGATGCTGGCGATGCGGCCCTTGCCGAGTGCCTGGAAAGTCGCGTCGAGCAATTCGATCGACGAGGCAGCGCTTTTCGGCGGCGTGTCGCGGCCGTCAAGGAAGGCGTGCAGGTAGATTTTTTCCGCGCCGCGCTTGAACGCCAGTTCAGCCATGGCGATCAGGTGATCCTGGTGGCTGTGCACGCCGCCATCCGACAGCAGGCCCATGAAATGCACGGCCTTGCCGGCGGTAACGGCTTTGTCCACCGCGGCGCAGATGGTCGGGTTCTCGAAAAACTCGCCGTCGCGGATCGCTTTGGTCACGCGGGTGAAATCCTGATACACCACGCGGCCGGCGCCCAGATTCATGTGGCCGACTTCGGAGTTGCCCATCTGCCCGTCCGGCAGGCCGACGTCCATGCCGCTGCCCGAGATCAAGCCGTTCGGCACTGTGGCCCAGAGGCGATCGAGAACAGGTTTTTTCGCCGCGAACACGGCGTTCGATTCGGGGCTGTCGCTGTGACCGAAGCCGTCGAGAATCATCAGGACCAAAGGTTTAGGCGTAGTCGTCATGGAATCCACTCGTGGCTAATAAAGAAGAGGGCGATGCAAAACGGAGTTGGAGTTTAAAGCGAAGTTCCGACCGCGTCACCGCCGGACGGGGTTTGGCCGACCATAGTGGCTGTGTATACTGGCCGACATTTTAACGCCCTGGAACCTCCTTCGATGGTTGCTCACCTGATTGAATTTGCCACTAACCACTACATTCTTGTCGGTATCTTCATCGTACTGCTGGCTCTGTTGCTGGCGCACACGATGCAGGGCGGCGGTAAAAGCCTGAGCACCGGCGAACTGACCGCACTGGTCAACAAGGACGCAGGCGTAGTGGTGGACATCCGTCCGGCCAAGGATTACGCCGCTGGCCACATCGTCGGTGCGGTGAACATTCCGCAGGACAAACTGGCTGCCCGTACCGGCGAGCTGGAAAAGCACAAGTCCAAGACCATCATTCTGGTCGACGCCCTCGGTCAGACTGCTGGTACTCACGCCCGCGAGCTGATGAAATCCGGCTTCACTGCGGCCAAGCTGTCCGGCGGGATTTCCAGCTGGAAAGGCGACAACCTGCCATTGGTGAAGTGATATGAGCCACGTCGTCGTCTACTCCAGCGATTACTGCCCTTACTGCTCGCGCGCCAAGCACCTGCTCGCCAGCAAAGGCGTGGCCTTCGAAGAGATCAAGGTCGATGGCAAGCCGCAGCTGCGCGCCGAAATGACCAAAAAGGCCGGACGCACGTCCGTTCCGCAGATCTGGATCGGCGAAAAGCACATCGGCGGTTGTGATGATTTATATGCTCTGGAGCGCGCCGGCAAACTCGACGCACTGCTCAAGGGCTGAACGGCTGCACCCACGTACAGCACTCCCTAAAAGACCCAAGATCGATAAGGATCTGAGATGACTGACCAACAGAACACTGCAGCCAGCGAAGAAGAAACCGCACCGCAATTCTCCTTGCAGCGCATCTACGTTCGCGACCTGTCCTTTGAAGCCCCGAAAAGCCCGGCAATCTTCCGCCAGCAGTGGGACCCAGCGGTCGCGCTGGATCTGAACACCCGCCAGAAAGCGCTGGAAGGTGACTTCTTTGAAGTCGTGCTGACCTTGTCCGTGACCGTGAAAAATGGTGAGGAAGTCGCTTTCATCGCTGAAGTGCAGCAGGCCGGTATCTTCCTGATCAAGAACCTCGACGCCGCTTCGATGAGCCACACCCTGGGTGCGTTCTGCCCGAACATTCTGTTCCCGTACGCGCGCGAAACCCTCGACAGCCTGGTCACCCGTGGTTCGTTCCCGGCACTGATGCTGGCCCCGGTGAACTTCGACGCCCTGTACGCGCAAGAACTGCAGCGCATGCAGGAAAGCGGCGAGACGCCAACCGTTCAATAACGGTTCAGCCTCACCCCTGTGGGAGCGAGCCTGCTCGCGAAAGCGGTTTGTCAGACGCATTAATGTTGCCTGACACTCCGTCATCGCGAGCAGGCTCGCTCCCACATTTGTTTTGTGGTGTTACTTGAAGTCGTTCTGGCGCCAGGCTTCGTATACGGCGACCGCGACGGTGTTGGACAGGTTCAGGCTCCGGCAGCCTTCGCGCATCGGCAGGCGCAGGCGCTGTTCTGCGGGCAGCGCATCGAGCACCTCGGCGGGTAAACCGCGGCTTTCCGGGCCGAAGATAAACGCATCGCCCGGCACGAACGCCGCGTCGTGAAACGGCCGCGAGCCCTTGGTGGTGAATGCGAACAAGCGCGGATTGCCGAGACTTTCCAGACAACTGGCGAGGTCCGCATGGCGCTGCAGCGTGGCATATTCGTGGTAGTCGAGACCGGCGCGGCGCAGGCGCTTGTCGTCCATCTCGAAACCCAGCGGTTCGATCAAATGCAGGTGGCAGCCGCTGTTGGCGCACAGCCTGATAACGTTGCCGGTATTCGGCGGAATTTCTGGTTGAAAAAGGATGACGTGAAACATGCACGGCTCCGAAGGTAAAGATGAGCGGCATTCTACGCCGCCTGTGGACAACCGTTCGAAACTATTCCCGCGGGTGATCGGCTCATTGGCGATTGTCGGCCTGATGGTCGGTCTGATGATCGGCCGCCTGACCACGCCCGACCCCAGCGAGTTGCAGCAGGTCGAGGTCACCGATGGCGGCCTGGTGGTGTGGTTCAACAACGAACCGAAGCTGCACGGCGAGATCATCGACGGTAGCGTGGCGCTGCTGTTTCAGGCCGAAGGCCCCTCGCAAAAAGGCCAGCTCAAGCTCAACGGCCGGGACGTCAACTGGCGCACACGCAAGAGCGATGGTGGCTTGCTGCTGACGGTGCTGGCGGCACGGCCGCTGAAAGGCGAGTGGGTCGGCAGCGAGGTTGACGACCGCTGGCGCCTGGAGATCCGCTTGAGCGAGCCCTAGCGGATAATCTTCTCTCGCTGTTCGCTCCGACGCCTCATGGCGTCATTTCCCACTGCAAGCGTCTCTCTTTCCCGTCTCCAACGAACACCGGCTCGCGCTATCGTTCGCTCCCTCAAACGGCAGGATGCCGAAACCCACACCTCTTGCATGAACGCAGAGCGACTTTTCAAAGAAGAAAAATATGCCAGTCAAACCACCTCGCGGTGGCGGTAGCCACGCAGATGTCCTCGGCAGTTCGCGCTCCACGGACGCGGATAACGCTCAGCCCGGCGTGTCTGGGCGCAGAAACGTCGACACAGGCATGGCTCACGATCCTTTGCAGCCGCAGCCCGGACCGTCCGGCGCCTCAACTCTGGATGACGTTCGCGCTGTCGCGGCTGTTGTAGTTCACGCGACCTCCGCTGAAGTTCATCGTCCCGCCCCCCTGCCTTCGCTGGACGATTACGCCACCAATGCCCGGGCGATCCTTCCACAAATCAATGAAGACGGTCTGCGGGTGATCAGCCGCCGCACGTATGCTGACCTGGCCAATGGCGATCTGGTTCTTGTCGCTGCGGACCCCGTCACCGGTTTATATCGCGCCCGGCGCCCAAGCGAGTTGCTGCCATCGGGCCCGGTCTTGCTACGCGACGTCGCCAGCGGTCATTGGTATCCGCGCCAGTTGGTTGAGCGAACCACGCGCGCGCAGGTCCAAAAGTACCTTTCGCAAGCAAGCGATCTCGATGCGGACGCTTTTATCGCCCGGTTCGATGACAAGGATGTGGCGGATGCCGAACTCCAGCGTATCCAGCGTGGTTCGTCTCAGCTGGACATCGAACACATCAGCATCCCGTACCACGAGCCTCGTATAGGCCATAGCGGGGAGATGCAGCAGGCGTTGGATATGTGGGGCAAGCTGCGGCAAGTGTACGAGTGGCACGGCCAGCCTGATCAGCGAGTCTATAGCGACGGGCGACTGTCAGGTTACAAGCTGGATATCAATCTCACGTTATGGCCGGTCGACAAGCTGCTTTCGTTGAGATTCAGCGCAGTCGTTTCTCTCACTTTGAAGGGGCATGCTCCGCTGGATGCAGCGGTTTTTTTCAGGCAGTTTCCCAACATTGAAAGTCTGACGGTATCAAGCCTGGCGATGACCAGCAGAAATGACGGGCGCGGGTTGTTCATGTTCCAGGCAGCTCAATCAAGATTCAGTATGGATTCAAGCTTTGCAGGGCAGTTGACAGGGCTTACCCGGTTACGGGAACTGAATCTGCAGAATTGCGACTTGCCGGCAGATTTTTCGTTGAGGGGCCTGAGCAGACTGCAGGTGTTGAGGTTGGTTGATACCCGGGTCAAAGTGTTGAACGCCCAGGCCGGTCCGTGGCGCCCAGGGGAGCCTGTGCAACACTGGGCTAATTATTCAACAGTGGAACCGGATTTGACCGGCATGACCGAGTTACGTGTGTTGGATCTGACGCGGACTGGAATACGCCGTCTTCCTTCCGGGCTTGACGCCGGCAATGGTCTGTCGAAGCTGGAAGTTTTAAAACTGGGTGATAATGCGCTATTTGCCGGACCCTCAGTCAAAGCTATGACAGCGCTGCAGGAACTGGATCTTTCCAACATGGGGCTAGACGGATTTCCCGAGGGCATTACCTCGACGATTCCAGAAAAAGTATTGAATCTGGCGAACAATCGAATCACAGCGATCCCGGCATCCGTTGAAATCAGAGCCGGTTTCAATCTCATCGGCAATCCAATAACTGATCCGGTCTCCCTCCGTCGGCTGCTATATGCACGTAACCAGACAGGTAACGACATTTGGCTGGGAACAGAAAGTTTTGATTTGTCGGCCAATCTTTGGCTGCAACATGTCCCGGCAGAGCAATTGGCTCGAAAGCTACAACTCTGGGGCAACGTTAGCCATCTTGCCAGAGGTCTGAAGAAACTGAGCCGTACGCCGGAGTTTTACGTTGAGCGGCCGCTTTTGCAGCGGCGCGTCTGGTCGTTTCTCGAGATATACCACCACGCTGATGTAGACGAGCAGTTGCGACTGAATCGGATCTTGGCTGAAGAACCGAGCCCGGGAAGAATGCTGGACAGGCTGGAAGAAGAAATACGCACATACGACAGTACACGGCAAAATCAGCCCCTGCATCATCTGCCCAAGCGTCCGAAGCTCGATTGAGCCTCGAACCGGGGGGAGGAATAAAAGCGGGAATCCCTGACCTGCCTGTATCAGGGTTCCCAAAAGGGGGCGGACTTCGCCGTTCGCGTCGGTCCGGTGTAAAGAGGGAACCCCCGGCCTGCCTGTACCAAGGATCCCAAAAGGGTGGGCTCGCCGCGTTGCGACATGGGCCCGATGTAAAGAGGGGAATCCCCGGCCTGCCTGTACCAAGGTCCCCGAAACGGGTGGTGAAACGAATCACCTTTAAGAGATATTGCAGGGGGCGTGCCAGGTTTTAATCTGCTGTAACAAAAAGCTTGGTCAGCAATGCGAAAGCCCCGGAACTCGGGGCTTTTGCGTGTGCGGCTTGTGAGGATTTGAGCTTTTTAGATGGTAAGTGTGGCGATGTCGCAGTGCGCGATCACGGGTCATTGTGCATTGATGCGGTGCACGGCAGCCCTCACCCTAACCCTCTCCCAAAGGGAGAGGGGACTGACCGAGTTGCCCGGTCAGTTACGCCGACCTGAGGTACCGAGCCGAACTCAGGCTTAGAAAACGCTCGGGATCTGCTCCCTCTCCCATTGGGAGAGGGCTGGGGTGAGGGGACTGGATCTCGAATACACCGACAATCTCAAGCGAACGAAGCGTTAACCCTCATCCCCCTCATCATCATCGCCACCATCAACCTTCATCCCCAATTCCTTGATCTTGCGCGTCAGGGTATTACGCCCCCAACCCAGCAACACCGCAGCGTCACGACGGCGACCGGCGGTGTGCTTGAGGGCCGTTTCGATCATGATCCGCTCAAACGCCGGTACCGCGCTGTCCAGCAGACTCGACTGACCACGCGCCAGAGCCTGATCGGCCCACTGACGCAGCGCCTGTTCCCAGTTGGTCACCGGCGCCGAATCCTGCGGCAGGTTCAGCAGTTCTGGCGGCAAGTCGCTGATGTGCACTTCGCGCCCGGAAGCCATCACCGTGATCCAGCGGCAGGTGTTCTCCAGCTGACGCACGTTGCCCGGCCACGGCAGGTTTTTCAGGTATTCCTCGGTCTCGCTTTTCAGCAGCTTCGGCTCGACCGCCAGTTCCTGGGCGGCGCGGCTGAGGAAGTGTTTGGCCAGGGTCGGAATGTCTTCGCGACGATCCGACAGGCGCGGGATGTGAATGCGGATCACGTTGAGGCGGTGGAACAAGTCCTCACGGAATTTGCCGGCATGCACCAGGGTTTCCAGGTTCTGGTGCGTTGCGGCGATGATGCGCACGTCGACCTTGACCGGCACATGCCCGCCCACCCGATAGAACTCACCGTCAGCCAGCACGCGCAACAGCCGCGTCTGGGTGTCGGCCGGCATGTCGCCGATTTCATCGAGGAACAGTGTGCCGCCATCCGCCTGTTCAAAACGGCCGCGACGCAAGTTGGCGGCGCCGGTGAACGCGCCTTTTTCGTGACCGAACAGCTCCGACTCCATCAGATCCTTGGGGATCGCCGCCATGTTCAGCGCAATGAACGGCGACGCCGCGCGTGGACTGTGGCGGTGCAGGGCGTGGGCGACCAGTTCTTTACCGGTACCCGACTCACCGTTGATCAGTACGGTGATGTTCGAGTGGCTCAGGCGACCGATGGCGCGAAACACTTCCTGCATCGCCGGCGCTTCGCCGATGATTTCCGGGGTGCGGGTCAGTGCCGGTACGACTTCCAGTCCTTGCTGTTCCTGAGCGTGCTGATTGGCACGCTTGACCAGCGAAACGGCCTCGTCGACATCGAACGGCTTGGGCAAGTATTCAAACGCGCCGCCCTGATACGAGGCGACCGCGCTGTCCAGATCGGAGTGAGCGGTCATGATGATGACCGGCAACCGCGGGTGCTGTTCGCGAATCCGCGCCAACAGGTCCAGACCGCTGGCGCCGGGCATGCGAATGTCGGAAATGATCACGTCCGGCTGCTGCCGCGCCAGACGACTCATCACGCCATCGGCGCTGTCGAAGCTCTGCGTGGTCATGCCTTCCTGTTGCAAGGCCTTTTCCAGAACCCAACGGATAGAACGGTCGTCATCGACGATCCACACGGTTTCACTACGGCTCATGTCGATGTGGCTCCTTGTTCCAGTGGCAGGAAGATCGAGAACGTGGTGTGGCCTGGATGGCTCTCACACTCGATCAGGCCCTGATGCTGACTGATGATGTTCTGGGTAATGGCCAGGCCCAGCCCGGTACCGTCCGGGCGCCCACTGACCATCGGAAAGAAAATGGTTTCCTGCAGTTCCGCAGGGATGCCCGGGCCGTTGTCGATGATCTCGATCTTGGTCACCAGGCGATGCCGGATATGGCCGATGGTGAACTGGCGCATGGCGCGGGTGCGCAGACTGATGCGGCCCAGGCGCAGCTCGTTCTGGCTGCTGATCGCCTGCATCGCGTTGCGCACGATGTTCAATACGGCCTGGATCATCTGCTCGCGGTCGATCAATACGTCGGGAATGCTCGGGTCATAGTCGCGCACCAGAGTGATGCAACCCTGGCTTTCGGCCTCGACCAGTTGGCAGACGCGTTCGAGCACTTCGTGAACGTTGCACATCGCCAGCGAGGGCAGCTTGTTGGAACCGAGCATGCGGTCGACCAGATTGCGCAGGCGGTCGGCCTCTTCAATGATCACGTTGGTGTAATCGCGCAGGCTGTCTTCCGGCAGTTCGCGGGCCAGCAATTGCGCGGCGCCGCGAATGCCGCCGAGCGGGTTCTTGATTTCATGGGCAAGGCCGCGCACCAGCATCTTGCTGGTTTCCTGCTTGGACAACTGTGCCTCTTCCTTGGTGATCCGCAGCAAGCGGTCACGCGGATGGACTTCCAGCAAAAGCAGGGTTTCGCCATTGCTGAGAATGGGCGTTACCGCGTAATCCACGGTCAGCGTCTGGCCGGTCAGCGCGGTGAGCATCGCTTCGCGTTTGGTAAATGGATGCGCTTGCTCGACTGCCTGGCGCAGGGAGTTGAGCGCCTCGGGGGATTCGGTGAACAGTTCGCTGATGAACTGGCCATGGCTGCGCTGACCGCTGACGGCCAGCAGCATTTCCGCCGCCGGGTTCATGTACTCGAGGCGCAATTGCGCGTCGAGCAGGATGGTCGCGGTGGTCAGGTTGTCGAGCAGCAAACGATGGATTGCGTCGCTTATGGTCATCTGGACCCCTTTTGGAGCAAGGCGTGCGCGAGAACTAAGCGCTGATACCGGGAAAATGCAAAAACCAAACCAAGGCTCCGAAAAGAAGCGTTTAACCCCTGAAACAGGCGTTTGACGCGCGTTTGTATGGCACGAAGCCAGCTCAATCGGGAAGATTCGAACCAAAATGGGTTGGAATTTGAGTAGGGTGCAGCTTAGCGCACCAATGTAGTGCGCAACGCTCGGTGGCGTCAGAAGAAGCGCAGGAAGGGGTTTTTCGGTTCTTCGGGTTTGTCTTTCAGCGGGCATTCCGGCCGCACGCCGTAATCGTCCTTGGCGCAGGGTTTGACCTGGCGTTTCTGCGCCAGCGAAATGCGCAGCAGGTGGAAGGGCTGGTTGGCGGTGCGTTCGACGGTGCGACCCTCGGCATCGAGAATTTCCGCCGACAGGTTGTGGCTGCCGCGATCGATATTGCTCAGCGGGAAAACCGGGCTCAGGCCGGGCTCGCCAGTGGGCTGGCCGTCCAGCAACAAGCGGTAGCGGTGACCTTCTTGAAGAGCCGGCTCGCTGGTGATGCTGACAATCAGTTCCCCGCCACTGCTGCGAATGGTCGCATCGGGCTCGGGCACCAGAACGCGCAGCATGTCGTAATGAAACGGCGGCTGTGGTGAGGCGTTCCTGGTTTGGCTACTCGGGGCGGCGGCGGTCGGGGTGGCAGGCATGCGATTGCTGGTGGCGATCGGCACACGCTTGGCGTTGCCGCGCGGTTGGTCGGTGTAGACGCGATTGCCGTGGGCATCGATATAGGTGAACACCTCCGCCGAAGCGGGCAGGGCGAGCAGGCACAGGATCAGGCAGGCAACTTTCATGGTCGATGCACCCGCTGCACGGTGAAGACTGCGGGTGGGCTTTGCTGAATGACGGTCTGGCCGTCGATCACCTGCACCGCGAGCCGATGTTCGCCGCGGTCGACGTTGACCAGTTGCAGGCTCGGCAAGTTGCTTGGCTGGCCGTAAGGCTCGTCGTCGAGTACCAGTCTTAATTGATGCGGTGGCTGCAGGCGCGGCTTGATCAGCACGCTGACCGTGAAAGTGCCGTTGTTGGCGCGCAGGGCTTCTTCCGTGGGCAGGCCGGCCAGTTCAAGGATTTCGTAGGTATTACGCGCAGGGTGTGGCGTCTCGGCCTTGGGCACGGGCGGCGTACCTGGCGCGTGCGGTTCGACACGGTTCAACGGCGGCAGCTCAACCGGCTGCGCTTTCACGCCGTCCGGCGAATGATCGCTGTAGACCGTGTTGCCATTGGCGTCGGTGTACTTGTAGATCTGTGCAGCGGCGGGCAGGGCGATCAGCAGCAGAATGTAGAGAAAGGTGCGACCCATGAAATCGACCGGATTGAAAGCGATGGGTAGCAGCATAGGACACGCAGGGCGGTTGGCCCAACTTGCGACACATCCAAAGATCATTCAAACACCACAAATCCCTGTAGGAGTGAGCCTGCTCGCGATCGCGGTGGATCATCAAGAAAATTGGCGACTGACACGCCGCCATCGCGAGCAGGCTCACTCCTACAGGGGACTTGGTTGGCCGCAAAATCGAGGCAATAAAAAAGGCCTCCCGAAGGAGGCCTCTTTTTGTCACGCCGCGTTACGCAGCGCTACCGGATCAGCAGCTGTAGTACAGCTCATATTCCAGTGGGTGTACGAAGGTGCGAACCTTGATTTCTTCTTCCGATTTCAGCGCGATGTAAGCGTCGATGAAGTCGTCGGAGAATACGCCGCCCTTGGTCAGGAACGCGCGGCCCTTGTCCAGCTCTTCCAGGGCTTCTTTCAGGCTGCCGCAAACCTGTGGGATCTCTTTCGCCTCTTCAGGCGGCAGGTCGTAGAGGTTTTTGTCAGCGGCATCGCCTGGGTGGATCTTGTTCTGGATACCGTCCAGACCGGCCATCAGCAGTGCTGCGAAGGCCAGGTACGGGTTGGCAGCCGGATCCGGGAAGCGGGCTTCGATACGGCGGGCTTTCGGGCTCGACACGTAAGGAATGCGGATCGATGCGGAACGGTTGCGAGCCGAGTAGGCCAGCATTACTGGCGCTTCGAAGCCTGGCACCAGACGCTTGTACGAGTTGGTGGCCGGGTTGGTGAAGCCGTTCAGGGCCTTACCGTGCTTGATGATGCCGCCGATGAAGTACAGAGCGGTATCGGACAGACCGGCATAGCCTTCACCGGCGAAGGTGTTCTTGCCGTCTTTCCAGATCGACATGTGTACGTGCATGCCCGAACCGTTGTCGCCGTACAGTGGCTTCGGCATGAAGGTCGCGGTGCGGCCGTAAGCGTCAGCAACGTTGTGGACAACGTACTTCAGGGTCTGGGTTTCGTCGGCTTTCTTCACCAGGGTGTTGAACTTGACGCCGATTTCGTTCTGGCCGGCAGTCGCCACTTCGTGGTGGTGAACTTCAACGGTCAGGCCCATTTCTTCCAGTGCGTTGCACATGGAGGTACGGATTTCGTGGTCGTGGTCGAATGGCGGAACCGGGAAGTAGCCACCCTTGACGCCTGGACGGTGACCTTTGTTGCCACCTTCGACGTCCTGGTCGGACATCCACGAACCTTGCTCGGAGTAGATCTTGAACATCGAGCCGGAGATGTCCGACTTGAATTTCACCGAGTCAAAAATGAAGAACTCAGGCTCTGGACCGGCGAACACGGTGTCACCGATACCGGTGGCTTTCAGGTGTTCTTCGGCGCGCTTGGCGATCGCACGTGGGTCGCGGTCGTAGCCTTGCATGCTCGAAGGTTCGATGATGTCGCACACCAGGATAAGGGTAGCGTCTTCGGTGAACGGGTCGAGAACGGCAGTTTCGTCAACCGGCATCAGGATCATGTCGGAGGCTTCGATGCCTTTCCAGCCAGCGATGGAGGAACCGTCGAACATCTTGCCGACTTCGAAGAAGTCGTCATCCAGCGCATCGCGAGCCGGCATGGTCACGTGGTGCTGAGTGCCTTTGGTGTCCGTGAAGCGCAGATCAATCCATTTGACGTCATGATCTTTGATGAGTTGAACCGTCTTCGACATACTGTCCTCCGGGTGGCTTAGGGCTAGTAGTGGATGCCCTTAAAGTTGGGTGATGCCGGCGCGAATACTCTGCCAAGGCAACCTGCCTCACAAGGGAGCAAATTGCATGCCAGTGCCCCAGCATGGGTTTTTTGCCCCAATTTCATGCTTATAAAGGCTTCAAGCGGCCTGATTGCGAAAATATCGCCCTTTAATGTGGCGGTGCAAATCGAAAACGACCCGTTTTGGTGCATGCAAAACGTTCTGCATATTAACTGGTTAAACCTTGAGCAATTTCCGCTATAATCCGCGCCCCCCTTTTTCGGCTGGCCGTGCGCGCGCTGTTTTCATGAAACTAATCGTAAAAGTCTTCCCCGAGATCACCATCAAAAGCCGACCTGTCCGGACGAAGTTCATCCGCCAGTTGGCCAAGAACATCCGCACCGTGCTCCGCGACCTGGACCCGGCAGTGGTGGTGAACGGCGTGTGGGACAATCTCGAGCTGGAAACCCGCGTTACCGACCCCAAAGCCTTGAAAGAGATGGGCGAGCGCCTGACTTGCATGCCGGGTATCGCGCACTTTCTGCAGATCGACGAGTACCCGCTGGGCGACTTCGACGACATCACCGAGAAGTGCAAACAGCATTACGGCGCGGCCCTGGCCGGGAAGATTTTTTCGGTGCGCTGCAAGCGCGCCGGCAAGCATACGTTCAGTTCGATGGACGTCGAAAAATACGTCGGCAGCAAGCTGCGTCGCGAGTGCGGTGCGGCCGGAATCGACCTGAAATCGCCGGAAATCGAAGTCCGCATCGAAGTTCGCGACAAACGGTTGTTCGTCATCCACAGCCAGCACAACGGCATTGGCGGGTACCCGCTCGGTGCGCTGGAGCAGACGCTGGTGTTGATGTCCGGCGGCTTCGACTCGACCGTGGCGGCCTATCAGATCCTGCGTCGTGGCTTGATGACGCACTTCTGCTTCTTCAACCTGGGCGGTCGTGCCCACGAATTGGGCGTGATGGAAGTCGCGCATTTCATCTGGAAGAAGTACGGCAGCTCGCAACGCGTGCTATTTGTCAGTGTTCCGTTCGAGGAAGTCCTCGGCGAAATTCTCGGCAAAGTCGATAACAGTCATATGGGCGTGGTTTTGAAGCGTATGATGTTGCGCGCGGCGTCGAACATCGCCGAGCGCCTGCATATTGATGCGCTGGTCACCGGTGAAGCGATCTCCCAGGTATCGAGCCAGACGCTGCCGAACCTGTCGGTGATCGACTGCGTGACCGACAAGCTGGTCCTGCGCCCACTGATCGTGGCGCACAAACAGGACATCATCGACACCGCCAACGAGATCGGCACCGCCGATTTCGCCCGGCACATGCCGGAATACTGCGGGGTCATTTCGGTCAACCCGAAAACCGCCGCCAAACGCGGTCGGGTTGAGCACGAAGAGCAGCAATTCGACATGGCGGTGCTCGAGCGTGCGCTCGCCAATGCCAAACTGGTGCCAATCGATCGGGTAATCGACGAACTGGGCCAGGACGTACAGATTGAAGAAGTCAGCGAAGCACTGGCCGGCCAGATCGTGATCGACATCCGTCACCCGGATGCCGCCGAGGATGAGCCGCTGGAACTCGCTGGCGTAGAAGTACAGACGATGCCGTTCTATGCAGTGAACGCTCGTTTCAAGGAGCTGGATCCGACTCGCCAGTACCTGCTGTATTGCGACAAAGGCGTGATGAGTCGCCTGCATGCTCACCATTTGCTCAGTGAGGGGCATGCCAATGTGCGCGTTTATCGACCGAGCTAAGTGCCCGGGGCTGTTTGCCTGTGGCCTGCGTCACCGGCCCCCCGACACCGCCGTCAAGCTGTAACGGCCATGCCGGACACTACTGCTAATCGCTGCCAAGACTTGTCAGCAAACCGAATCCTCTGATCGAGATACACAAGTGATCGAAAATCTACGCAACATCGCCATCATTGCCCACGTTGACCATGGTAAAACCACCCTGGTAGACAAACTCCTGCGTCAATCCGGCACTCTGGAGCGCAACGAGCTCAACGACGAGCGCGTGATGGACTCCAACGACCAGGAAAAAGAGCGCGGTATTACCATTCTGGCGAAGAACACCGCCATCAACTGGAACGGCTACCACATCAACATCGTGGACACCCCGGGCCACGCCGACTTCGGCGGCGAAGTTGAACGCGTTATGTCGATGGTCGACTCCGTTCTGCTGCTGGTCGACGCTCAAGACGGCCCTATGCCGCAAACCCGTTTCGTGACCAAGAAGGCTTTCGAAGCCGGCCTGCGTCCAATCGTGGTGATCAACAAGGTTGACCGTCCAGGCGCGCGTCCGGACTGGGTTCTGGATCAGATCTTCGACCTGTTCGACAACCTCGGTGCGACCGAAGAACAACTGGACTTCCAGGTTGTTTACGCTTCGGCCCTGAACGGCATTGCCGGTCTGGACCACACCGCCATGGGCGAAGACATGACTGCGCTGTACCAGGCAGTCGTCGACCACGTTCCGCCTCCGGCCGTTGACCGTGACGGTCCGTTCCAGATGCAGATCTCCGCTCTGGACTACAACAGCTTCCTGGGTGTTATCGGTGTTGGCCGTATCGCTCGCGGTCGCGTCAAGCCGAACACCCCGGTTGTCGCGATCGGTGCCGATGGCAAACGTCGCAACGGCCGTATCCTGAAACTGATGGGTCACCACGGTCTGCACCGCGTTGACGTTGAAGAAGCTGCGGCCGGCGACATCGTCTGCATCAGCGGTATGGACTCGCTGTTCATCTCCGACACCCTGTGCCACCCGGACACTGTCGAGGCGATGAAGCCGCTGACCGTCGACGAGCCAACCGTTTCGATGACCTTCCAGGTAAACGACTCGCCATTCTGCGGTAAAGAAGGCAAGTTCGTGACGTCCCGTAACATCAAGGACCGTCTGGACAAAGAGCTGCTGTACAACGTTGCACTGCGCGTTGAAGAAGGCGACTCCGCTGACAAGTTCAAGGTTTCCGGCCGTGGTGAGCTGCACCTCTCGGTACTGATCGAAACCATGCGTCGCGAAGGCTTCGAGCTGGCCCTGGGCCGTCCTGAAGTGATCATCCGTGAAGTTGACGGCGTGAAGCAGGAACCGTTCGAAAACGTGACCATCGACATCCCTGAAGAATCCCAGGGCAAGGTCATGGAAGAGATGGGTCTGCGTAAGGGCGACCTGAGCAACATGGTGCCGGATGGCAAGGGCCGTGTTCGTCTGGAATACAACATCCCTGCTCGCGGTCTGATCGGTTTCCGTAACCAGTTCCTGACCCTGACCAACGGTGCTGGCATCCTGACCTCGATCTTCGATCGCTACGACACCGTCAAGTCGGGCCACATGTCCGGCCGTCAGAACGGCGTTCTGGTTTCGGTTGAAACCGGCAAGGCACTGACCTACTCGCTGGAAACCCTGCAGGCTCGTGGCAAGCTGTTCGTAGAACACGGCCAGGAGATCTACAACGGTCAGATCGTTGGTCAGAACAGCCGCGACAACGACCTGGGTGTAAACCCAACCAAAGGCAAGAAGCTCGACAACATGCGTGCTTCGGGTAAAGACGAAACCATCGCTCTGGTTCCACCGGTGAAGTTCACTCTGGAACAGGCTCTGGAATACATCCAGGAAGACGAGCTGTGCGAAGTCACGCCTAAGTCGATCCGTCTTCGCAAGAAGATCCTCGACGAAAGCGAGCGTACCCGCGCTGCCAAGAAAGCCAAGGCGTAATCAAGCCCTGGAATAAAAAACGCCCCCGGTCGCGAGACCGGGGGCGTTTTTGTTTGTCTGCGATCAGCAGCGAAGCAATGGGCGAATCAAGCGTCGAACCAGCGAAACGCGAGGAAGGTTTCCGCGATCTTGCGCAGTACAGCCTTGTCCGCTTTGTTGGCTATGCCATCGCCGTTCACATCGGAGTTAGTGAAGGAATCGAGGTTGCCATCATTGTCTCCGTCGTACGCTGCTGCGCAGCGGATCATGATGGGTTTACTGAGCTCGCCATCGTCCTCACTGAATTGGAGCGTGACCACGTTGGGTGTGCCGTCGTGGTGATAGTCGGTTGCGCCAATTCTCAGGTAGCGTTCCCAGTTATCACCCGAATTGAACCAGTTAAGTTGCAGGAACACCTCGGCAAAAGCCGTCAGTAACAACTGATCCTGAAAATTCTGCTCGCCGTCACTGTTGATGTCGCCGGCGAAGCCGAATTCAATCCGTCCATCGGCGGACATATCCAGTGCAAAGGCTTCGTGTACGAGGTTGGCAGGACCGTCGTGGAAGTGCAGTTGCACGGCATCGGCCTTGCCATTATCACTACGGTCCTGGGCGGTCACTTTTAAATAACGCATGAGCATCTTCTCTAAGGGAGTGATGCTCCACACTAGTGTCCGTGATGGACTTTTTCTGTCGGGTGAATGCCAGATGAAGCATGGGAAATTGCAACGAAAGGGAGGCGGTTAGTTACCCGCCCCTGTCAGAACAATCTACAGATGGCACTTTCACTTTGGAGCCCGCTTTTGGCCAGCCCCGGGGGATGGGTCAGAACTTCTCGATCGCGCGGAAATTCTGCACGCGCTCGACTTCCTTCGGCTTGTACGCGCAATACCCCGGCCGCGGGCCGATTTTCGGGTGGTTGCGGCAGGTGTCCGGGCGCTTGTCATAAATGGTGCACAGGCGGCTCTTACGATCCAGGTAATAGCAATCGTTGTTGCTCATGCGCTGGAGGGTAAAAAT
Organism: Pseudomonas granadensis; assembly: GCF_900105485.1. Classification (GTDB taxonomy): domain Bacteria; phylum Pseudomonadota; class Gammaproteobacteria; order Pseudomonadales; family Pseudomonadaceae; genus Aquipseudomonas; species Aquipseudomonas granadensis. Next base: position 40,329 of record NZ_LT629778.1, read on the forward strand.
CCCCGATTTCTGATTGAAACGCTCGACCAGGCCTTCCTTCTGCAGACGCTTGGCGATGTTCTTCGGCGGATCGCCCAGCTCGAACTCGTCGACCACACCGATGCGCACCAGATCCTTGATCTTCACCTCGACCGGCAGCGTGCAGCAGCTGGACATGCACGAGCCGCACATCGGCGCCGAATATTTGGCCCACGTATCGAGACGATCGATCTCGGCGGCGGCGATCAGGTTGGGTTTCATCATCGGGAGTTACCAGAGGTGTATGCATCAGGGCGCGCGATCATACCGGGACTGGTGGATTTTTGAACAACCTTTCGCCAGATTTTTCTTGATGCCGGCACTTTGCCGGGCAACTCGGCACGGCCCCTGCATTCATTGGTTCATCCGCCAAGGTTATGCCGGACCACCTCACAGTCTCCAGAAATACAGCCGAACCAGAGCCGTTACCGTCGGTCAGACCGTCTAGGCTCAGACAATTCCCGCTCGCTCGAGGTCCTATTGATGACTCAAGAACCACTAGTTCGCGAAGCAGAGGTGGCCGCATTCCGCGACGCCGTCCTGACCAAACTCACCTATGCAGTGGGCAAGGATCCCGATCACGCCTTTGACCATGACTGGTTCGAAGCCATCGCCCTGGCGGCGCGTGATCACATGGTCGAACACTGGATGGACCACACCCGGCAGATCTACCGCAAAGGCCAGAAGCGGGTGTATTACCTTTCGCTGGAATTCCTTATCGGCCGCTTGCTCTACGACAGCCTGAGCAACCTTGGCCTGCTCGACGTCGCCCGTGAGGCGTTGACCGAACTGGGCGTCGATCTCGAGCGCATCCGTTTGCTGGAGCCCGACGCAGCGCTCGGCAACGGCGGCCTCGGACGTCTGGCGGCGTGCTTCATGGAAAGCATGTCGACCCTCGGCATTGCCGGGCACGGCTATGGCATTCGTTATGAGCACGGCTTGTTCCGTCAGGCGATTGTCGATGGCTGGCAACAAGAGCAGACCGAACACTGGCTGGATTTCGGCAACCCATGGGAATTCGAGCGGCCGGAAGTGGTGTACCCGATCGGCTTCGGCGGCAGCGTCGAAACCGTCACCGATGCCAATGGCAAGACCCGTCAGGTCTGGTCGCCGGCGGAAACCGTGCGCGCAATTGCTTATGACACCCCGGTGGTCGGCTGGCGCGGCGCCAGCGTCAATACCTTGCGGCTTTGGCGTGCGCGGGCAATGGAAGAGTTGCATCTGGAGCGCTTCAACGCCGGTGACCACCTCGGTGCCGTGGCCGAAGTAGCTCGCGCCGAAAGTATTTCGCGCGTGCTCTACCCGGCGGACAGCACCGAAGCAGGCCAGGAACTGCGCCTGCGTCAGGAATACTTCTTCGTCGCCGCGTCGCTGCAGGATCTGCTGCGCCGTCATCGCAACATGCACACCTCGGTGCTGACGCTTGGTGATCATGCGGCGATCCAGCTCAATGACACCCACCCGTCGATTGCCGTCGCCGAACTGATGCGTCAATTGGTCGACGTCTACGACGTGGCGTGGGATGCGGCATGGCAGGTAACGGTCGACACGCTGTCGTACACCAACCACACCTTGCTGCCCGAGGCGCTGGAAACCTGGCCGGTCGGCCTGATGGAGCGCATGCTGCCGCGGCACATGCAGATCATTTATCTGATCAACGCCCAGCACATCGACTCGCTGCGGGCCAAGGGCATTCACGATTTCGACGTGCTGCGCGCGGTGTCGTTGATCGAAGAAGACAACGGCCGCCGCGTGCGCATGGGCAACCTCGCGTTCCTCGGCTCGCACAGCGTCAACGGCGTGTCCGGGCTGCACACGCAACTGATGCGCAAAACCGTATTCGCCGAATTGCACAAACTCTACCCGGAGCGGATCAACAACAAGACCAACGGCATTACCTTCCGCCGCTGGCTGTTCCAGGCCAACGCCGAGCTGACGTCGATGCTGGTCGATGCTGTGGGTCCGGAGATACTTGACCATCCCGAAGAACGTCTGCTCGAACTGGAGCCGTTCGCTGAGAAAACCGCGTTCCGCAAAGCTTTTGCCGAACAACGCCTGCACAGCAAAAAGGCCTTGGCCTACCTGATTCACGAGCGTCTGGGCATTGCCGTCAACCCGGCGGCGATGTTCGATGTGCAGGTCAAACGCATCCACGAATACAAGCGGCAGTTGCTCAACCTGTTGCACACCGTCGCGCTGTATCAAGCGATTCGTGCCGAGCCGGAAGTCGACTGGGTGCCACGGGTGAAAATCTTCGCCGGCAAGGCCGCAGCGAGTTATCACCAGGCCAAACTGATCATCAAACTGACCAACGACATCGCCCGGGTGGTCAACAACGACCCGACGGTGCGCGGCTTGCTCAAGGTGGTGTTCCTGCCCAACTACAATGTCAGCCTGGCGGAGAGCATCATTCCGGCGGCGGACTTGTCCGAGCAGATCTCCACCGCCGGTTTCGAGGCATCGGGCACCAGCAACATGAAGTTCGGTCTCAACGGCGCGTTGACCATCGGCACCCTCGACGGTGCCAACGTGGAGATGGCCGAGCGCATCGGTGCCGAGCACATGTTTATCTTCGGCCTCAGTGCGCAGCAGGTTGAAGCGCGCAAACAGAACCACGAGTTCAGCGCCTTGCCGGACATCGCCGCGTCGCATCGTCTGAACGATGTGCTGCAAGCGATCCGCAGCGGTGTGTTCTCGCCCGACGACACCTCGCGTTACACCGGGCTGATCGATTCGTTGATCGACTACGACCGTTTCCTGGTCTGCGCCGATTTTGATTCGTACTGGGAAGCGCAGAAGCGCGTCGAAGCGCACTGGCACGATTCCAATAACTGGTGGCGTTCGGCAGTGCTGAACACCGCGCGCATGGGCTGGTTCTCGTCTGACCGGACCATTCGCGAGTACGCCACCGATATCTGGAAAGCGCTGGAGTAACTTTCCGCAACAAATCTGCGCAAGGCCCAACGTTTGTTGGGCCGGATCGATATACTGAGCGCCGGTTACCGGATGCATCAGTCACCACCCATGCCCTGTGGGGGCGAGCCTGCTCGCGATAGCGTTGTCACATTAAACAGAAATGTTGACTGACAAAGCGCTTTCGCGAGCGAGCTCGCTCCCACGGGGTTTGTGCCTAGACTGAAGCCATCGCCGGACTCGCCCCGCCCCGGGGCTGCTTAGGGATATCGACCATGCAATGGATGTTCATGTTGATCGGGCTGGTGCTCGGTGGACTGCTCGACGAGTCGTTCAGCGCTGCGCTGTTGGGCGCGCTGCTCGGGCTGGCGATTGCGCAGACGATGCGCATCGCGCGGCTCGGTAAGCTGACGGCTGCGCAACAGCAGCAACTCGAGCAAGCGAAAGTCGCCTTGCAAGGCGTCGAGCAGCGGCTGTTTCTGCTCGAAGGCGCGCCGCTTCATGCTGCGCCACCGCCGTCTCCTGCGCCCGTCGCTGAGCCTGTCGCCGAGTCTGTCGAAGTCTTCGAACAAGCCGCGGCGCCTGAACTTATCTGGGAGCTGCCGCCCGAACTCGAGCCGATCACCGCCGCCAGCCGTGAAACCAGTCAGGCGCTGCCGGACGATGTCTGGCGCGCCGAACCGGCCCCTCGTGAACCGCACATACCTGCCGAACCCCGTGGGCCGAACCTGATCGAGCGTGGCATCAGTGCGGCACGCAATTGGCTGTTCTGTGGCAACACAGTGCTGCGCGTCGGCGTGGTGCTTTTGTTTTTCGGTCTGGCGTTTTTGCTGCGTTACGCCACCGAAGGCATGGTGGTGCCGATCGAGTTGCGTTACGCCGGGGTGGCGGCTGCCGCGTTGGGCCTGCTTGCGCTGGGCTGGTGGCTGCGCCGGCGCAACACACACTATGCGTTGATGCTGCAGGGTACCGGCATCGCGGTGCTGTACCTGACGGTGTTCGCGGCGATGCGCTTGCATCCGCTGCTCGATCCTTCAGCCGCGCTGGGCCTGCTGGTGGCGGTGACGGTGTTCTCGGCCATTCTGGCTATCACTCAGGATGCCTTGGGGCTGGCCGCTGCAGCAGCCTTGGGCGGTTTTGCTGCGCCGATCCTGACCTCGACGGGGGAGGGTAATCACGTCGCGCTGTTCGGTTATTTCGCCCTGCTCAACGCTGGCATTCTGGCGATTGCCTGGTTCAAGGCCTGGCGCCTGCTCAATCTGATCGGCTTCATGGGCACCTTTGGCATCGGTTTCGCCTGGGGGCTACGTTCCTATGTTCCGGAGCTGTTGTGGAGTACCGAGCCGTTCCTGATCCTGTTTTTTCTGATGTACCTGGCCATCGGCTTGCTGTTTGCCCGACGCAAGCTACTCGATCTGGCCGATGCCCCGGGGGACGCTGATCGCGAGGCGCTGTTGCACTGGTCGGTGCACAAGGGCGATTACGTCGATGGCACCCTGCTGTTCGGCCCGCCGATCATTGGTTTCGGTTTGCAGTTTGCCATCGTCCAGCACCTGGAATTCGCGGCGGCGTTCAGTGCCTTGGCGCTGGGACTGCTCTATATGGCGCTGGCCAGGGTATTGATAGGTGGGCGCGCAGTGTTGCTGGGCGAAACCTGTCTGGCGCTCGGGGTGATTTTTGCCAGTCTGGCGATTCCGTTGGGGCTCGATGCGCGCTGGACGTCAGCGGCATGGGCCGTGGAAGGGGCGGGGATTTTCTGGCTTGGCCTGCGCCAGCATCGACCGTTCGCGCGGGCCTTTGCACTGTTGCTGCAATTGGGCTCGGCGTTGGCCTTCCTCAGTGAATTGCGCATTGGCGAAAACAGTTTGCTCGACGGTGCGCCACTGGGCGCGTTGATGCTTGGCGGTGCGCTACTGTTCAGCTTCTATCAATTGCGCAAAGCGGCAGCGGAGCAGACCGCGCCGTGGGAGCGCCAGGCGTTGCCAGTGCTGGCGAGTCTGGGCCTGACGTGCCTGTATCTGCTGGCCCCGCTGTTCTTCTTCATCCAAGGCACAGCGATCAGTTGGGCGCTGGCCGGTCTGGCGACGTTGTGGGTCGGTCTGCGCATACAATCGCGCACGTTCCTGTTCAGTGAGTTTGCGGTGCAATTGCTCGGCGGCGCGTTGTTCCTGTTACGCCTGCAAGGCGCGGGCGAGGATTCGTCAGCAGTGTTCAGCGCGGGCTGGAGCGGATTGCTCAGCGCATCGCTGATCGGTCTGGCACTGATCGCCGGCATGTTATTGGCGGCTCGCGATGACATGGTGCGCAGCGATGTGCGTCTGCTGCGCGGCCTGTCGATAGTGCTGCTGGCCGGCCTGGTGCTGATCAATCTGGCGGTGCTGTTTGTCCTGCCGTGGCAAACCGCGAGCGCAGTGTGGGCGGCCAGTGGTCTGCTGATTATCTGGCTGAGCCTGTATCTGCAGCAGCGCGTCAGCTTCGTGTTCGGTCTGCTGTTGCAGGTAATCGGCGGCGCAGCATTTTTGTTCGCTGGCCCGGAGCTACTGGGTCCGTTGTCCAGCGAAGGCTTGAAACCTCTGGCACATGGAGGATTCTGGACGCCGCTGGTGCTGGGGCTGGCGGCGATGATCGGTGCGTGGCGCTTGCAACTGGGCAACCACGCTTCGGCGTTTGACGTGTTGAGTTTGCAGCGCCTTTCCGAAGTGTTGCTGGTATGGGGCGCCGCTTGGTGGGCGCTGGCGTGGATCAGTGAAGTGCTGCGCTTTGCACCGGCCAATCTGCAAGTCACTTTACTGCTGTTGATCGCGGCGCTCAGCGTGGCGCTGTGGACGATGGCGTCACTGCGGCTGAAATGGCCGGCGCTGGGCTTGCTTTGCACCTTGCTGATGCCGGCGGCAGCGCTGGTATTGCTCGGTGCATGGCAGTCGCGTTATCACCCGGCGGCCGACTTCGGCTGGCTGGCCTGGATGCTGGTATTCGCCGTGCATTTCTTCAGCCTGCGCCGCCTCGCGCCGATGCTGCCGGCACGCGCTTCAAGTACCACGCATGTACTCGGTTGCTGGCTGCTGATCGGCGTGCTGGCGCTGGAGTTGCGTTACGGTCTGCTGCTGTTGTCCGAGCAGTACAACGCTTGGCGCTGGCTGGGCTGGGCGATTCTACCGAGTGTCTATCTGTTGCTGGCGGCGGCACCGCGCACATGGCCGTGGCCGGTATCGGCGTTTGCCCGCGAGTACCGCTTGTACGCCGCTGCGCCGCTGACCGTGTTGATGCTGGCGTGGTTCTGGCTGGCCAACGGTGTCAGCGATGGCAACGCCGAACCGCTGCCTTATGTGCCGCTGCTCAACCCTCTGGAGCTGGGGCTGCTGTTTGCCTTGTTCGGCGTTTATGTGTGGTCGCGCAGTGCGGTGGCACAACTGTCGATACGCCGGGACTACGCCGACACCGCCACACAACTGATCGCCGGGGTTTCGCTGTTTGCCTTCTGCACGGCGCTGGTGACCCGCGCCGCGCATCATTGGGCCGGCATCCCCTTCGAACTGGACACGCTGCTCGCCTCGATGCTGGTGCAGGCCGGCTTGTCGATCGTCTGGACGCTGATGGCGCTGGGGCTGATGATCGGCGGTCATCTGCGCCATCGCCGCGAAGTGTGGCTGATCGGCGCGGCGCTGATTGCGCTGGTGGTGGCGAAACTGATTTTTGTCGAACTGAGCAACCGTGGCGGCCTCGCCCGGATCGTCTCGTTTATCGGCGTCGGCGTGTTGTTGCTGGTGGTGGGCTATTTTGCCCCGTTGCCGCCCAAGCGCGTCGAAGCCGAACCGGCGGCGGACAAGCCCGCCACGGAAACCGAAGGAGTTGTCTCTTGAGTCGCATGCTGAATCTGGGTTGGTTGGCGTTGGGCGTGGTGATGGCTGCCGGCGCCCAGGAAAAACCTGCGGACTTCGCCACGCAGGTGCCGCTGTCGGTCAGCGGCAACGGCCCGTGGTATCGCCTCGAATTGCCGCTAAGCGTGCAACTACAAGCACGTCAGACTGATCTCGGCGACTTGCGCGTGTTCAACGCCGCCGGTGAACCGCAGGCGTATGCGTTAGCCCGCGAATCCGCGCAGACCCGCGATGACGGTCAGTTGCATGACGTTAAATGGTTCCCGCTGTACAACGCCGCCGACGCCAGCGAGCGCGCGCCCAACGTGCGCGTGCAATCGACCACTAATGGCACGCTCGTCGAAGTGCAGCCGTCCAGTCAGTTGGAAGCTGGGGAAGAAGTGTTGCGTGGCTGGCTGCTCGACGCCAGCGCGATCAAGGCGCCGTTGCAGCAATTGGTCCTCGACTGGACCAGCGAACGCGACGGCTTCCAGCGTTTCAGCATCGAAGCCAGCGACGACCTGCAACATTGGCAGGCATGGGGCGAAGGCCAGGTTGCACGGCTGACGTTCTCCGATGAGCGCATCGAACAGCACGAAGTGACCCTGCCGGGGCAGACCGCGCGGTATGTGCGCCTGCTCTGGGAGTCGCCGGGTTCAGCGCCAATCCTTACTTCGGCGCAACTGAAGAGCAGCGACCCGCGTCATTTACCGCTGCCGTTGGTCTGGTCGCAAACCGTGGCCGGCAGCAGCACCAAGGCCGGGGAATACACTTGGCAGTTGCCGATGGGGCTGAATGTCGAACGCGTGCAGGTTGAACTGAAACAGCCGAACAGTCTGGCGCCGGTCACGTTGGCTGGCCGCCGCGAGAGCAGTTTGCCGTGGCAGATGCTGAGCAGTGGCTTGTTGTATCGCCTGACCCAGAACAATCAGGACGTGGTGCAGAACGAAATCCCTCTCGCCGGGCAGACCGTGCAGCAATTGAAGCTGACGGTGGATGAGCGCGGCGGCGGGCTGGGTGAGCAGGCGCCGGATCTGAAATACGCAGTGCGCGCCACGCAGGTGATTTTCCTCGCCCGGGGCGATGGGCCGTACAGTCTCGCCTTGGGCAATGCCACGGTGAAAACGGCGAACCTGCCGTTGACCACGCTGATTCCGGATTTCAAACCGCAGATGCTGGCGACGCTGGGCAAGGCCTCTGTGCAGAGCGAAACCGTGGTGACGCAGACCTCGACGGCGACCACGGCGGCGGTGGCCGAGACCAACTGGAAGAAGATCGGACTGTGGGCGGTATTGCTGTTGAGCGTGGTGTTTCTGGGAGCGATGGCGTTCAGCCTGTTGCGCAAGCCGCCCGCCAACACCTGAGAAGGGCTGGCGCTGCGCACCATTCGCGAGCAGGCTCGCTCCCACAAGTGACCGCATTTCTTCATGTGGAATGCTGTTCTTGTAGGAGTGAGCCTGCTCGCGATAGCGGTCTTCCAGCCTACAAAAATCTTCAAACTGCCGCATCAGCCAGGCACCAATAGTCCCGAACCGGTCTACGCTCAAATCCACCACCTGAACTCTCCACCGACAATCACGTCTGATGCAGGCAAATACGCCCCGACGCACGTTAGCGGGCGTCTTCGCTCGCTAGGTTTTCAGACTCCCTGTAAACTGCGCGGGTTTTTAGCCCCCCCATTCCACCGGAGCCGTCCATGTCCCGCGTTACCTTGAGTCGCTATTTGATTGAGCAGACCCGCAGCAACAACACTCCTGCCGATCTGCGCTTTTTGATCGAAGTGGTGGCGCGTGCCTGCAAGGAAATCAGCCACGCCGTGTCCAAAGGCGCCCTCGGTGGTGTTCTGGGCAGCATGGGCACTGAAAACGTCCAGGGCGAAGTGCAGAAGAAGCTCGACGTGCTGTCGAACGAGATCCTGCTCGAAGCCAACGAATGGGGCGGTCACCTGGCTGGCATGGCATCCGAAGAAATGGACAATGCCTACCAGATTCCAGGTAAATACCCGAAAGGCGCCTACCTGCTGGTATTCGACCCACTGGACGGTTCGTCGAACATCGACATCAACGCTCCGGTCGGCACCATTTTTTCGGTACTGCGTTGCCCGAACGAATACCTCAGCCAGAACGAGCCGCTGAACGAAAAGGCCTTTCTGCAACCTGGCACTCAACAAGTGGCCGCCGGTTACGCGATCTACGGTCCGCAGACCATGCTGGTGCTGACCCTGGGCGACGGCGTCAAAGGTTTCACCCTCGACCGCGAAATGGGCAGCTTCGTACTGACCCACGAAGACATCACCATTCCTGAAACCACTCAGGAATTCGCCATCAACATGTCCAACCAGCGTCACTGGGAAGCCCCGGTACAGCGCTACGTCGGCGAGTTGCTGGCCGGTGAAGAAGGTCCGCTGAAAAAGAACTACAACATGCGTTGGGTCGCAGCGATGGTTGCTGACGTGCACCGCATCCTCACCCGTGGCGGTCTGTTCATGTACCCGCGCGACAGCCGTGAGCCGTCCAAGCCGGGTAAGCTGCGCCTGATGTACGAAGCCAACCCGATGTCGTTCCTCGTCGAACAAGCTGGCGGCGCCTCCACTGACGGCCACCAGCGCATCCTCGACATTCAGCCTGAAGGGCTGCACCAGCGTGTAGCGGTGTTCCTCGGCTCGAAAGAAGAAGTCGCGCGCGCCACGGCTTACCACAAGGAATAACCATGACCGCGCCCTGGCAGCCGTTGCTTGACTGGTGGTTCGGACACGCCGAATCACCCGACGCAGTAGCGGCTGACAAGGGCAAGTTGTGGTTCGGCAAGCGAGCCAGCCAGGACCTCGAAGCGCAGACGCGTTTCGGGGTCTTTGTCGATCAGGCCCTGGCCGGCGAATTGACCGAGTGGACGCAATGTCCCGAAGGTTGGCTGGCGGTTGTGCTTTTACTCGATCAACTGCCGCGCATGATCCATCGCAACACCCCCAAAGCCTACTCCGGTGATTTACGCGCGCAGAAATTCGTCGCCCAAGGCATTGCGGCGGATTTTGATCGGCAGCTGAAACCGATCCAGCGTGTGTTCATTTATCTGGTATTCGAACACTGCGAAAACCTCGCGGTGCAGAACGAGGCAGTGTCCCGATTTATCGAACTGGTGGCGGAACAGCCGGAGGATGAGCGGGCGGTGTTCGCCGATAATCTGGATTACGCCGAGCGGCATCGCAAGGTGATCGCCCGGTTTGGCCGGTTTCCGCATCGCAATGCGGTGTTGGGGCGGGAGTCTACGGCGGAGGAATTGGTGTTTCTTGGTCAACCCGGTTCTCGGTTTTGATTCAGGGATTGCCTCTTAGAAGTCGTTTCATCAAAAGCGCCGGTAAGCTTTTTCGCGTATCGACAACGATATGAATGAACACTGTGGCTTCCCGCACTTCGTAAATCACGCGGTTCATGCCAGAGATAATCTGCCGATACTGGCCAAGATTGAGTTTCTCGATTTCTACAGGAATCGATCCTGAGTAAGGCTGATCGGCGAGACCAAGAATTGCGGTTTTGAGATCGGCATAAGTGCTTTGCCAAATTTGTGTTGAGAACTGCCTGACGAGGTAGGTGCGAAGCTCTTTGAGATCTGCTTGTGCGGACTGAAGAATAACGATCTTTAAACTCATTGATGATCGGCCCTGTCCAGTTCGGCAAAGACGTCTTCAGCCTCACTGAACCTGCCTTCTTCGATCTCCCGATTACCCATCGCCAACAGTTTCAGCAACGCCATTGTGTCTTCTTGCTCTTCAAAGCTTTTCACATCCATAACCACTAGCTTGGCTTCACCGTTTTGAGTGATTACCAGCGGTTCGCGGCTTTCAGTAATGGATTTGACGATGTCGGCCGTGTGGCTTTTCAGGTAACTGATCGGTTTGATTTGCGATGAAAGCTTCATGATTGAGCCTCGCCTAATTGATGGGGACTTAGTTTAGTCTTAATTCAGTCCACTGTCAGTGGGGCCTGACCAGCGTATTCCAATTCGGGCGCTGTCGTGGCTAATGCCCCCATCGCCAGCCTGCTGGCGATGGGGCCGATAGCAGCGCTTTAAATCCGGAAGCTACCGACCAACTGCTTCAACCGCGCCGCCTGCTGCTCCAGATCCGAGCACGCGCGCAATGTCGCCTGCAGGTTTTCCACACCTTCCTGATTCAGCGTGTTGATCTCACTAATATCCACATTGATCGACTCCACCACTGCCGTTTGCTCTTCAGTCGCGGTGGCGACCGACTGGTTCATGCCGTCAATCTCGCCGATACGCTGGGTCACGCTGTCCAAACGTTCGCCGGCCTGGTTGGCGATGCCGACGCTGCTTTCGCTCTCGCGTTGGCTCTCGGTCATGATGCTGACCGCCTGACGCGCGCCGACTTGCAGTTCCTCGATCATCTTCTGCACTTGCTGCGCCGAATCCTGGGTGCGGTGGGCGAGGTTGCGCACTTCATCAGCAACCACGGCGAAACCGCGACCGGCTTCACCGGCGCGCGCCGCTTCGATTGCCGCGTTGAGGGCGAGCAGGTTGGTTTGCTGGGAAATACTGGTGATCACTTCAAGAATCTGGCCGATGTTCACCGTGTTGCTGTTAAGCGTTTCGATGTTGCCGCAGGAATCGCTGATCTTCGCCGACAGCTGCTGCATGGCGTGGATGGTTTTATCCACCACTTGCTGACCTTCGACGGCGAGGCCGCGCGCATCGCTGGAGTGCTGCGAGGCGAGGGCCGCGTTCTGGGCGATTTCCTGGGCGGCGGCGCCGAGCTGGTTGATCGCGGCGGCAACGCTGTTGGTGCGGGTGGCTTGCTGATCGGAGTTGTACATCGACGAATTCGACGCGGCGACCACGCGCAGGGCGACTTCGTTGACCTGGCCGGTGGCCGAGGACACTTCGCGGATCGAGGTGTGAATACGCTCGACGAAGCGGTTGAACGAGGTGCCCAGCGCGCCGAATTCATCGTTGCCGTGAATCACCAGACGCTTGGTCAGGTCGCCTTCACCTTCGGCAATATCGTGCATGGCGCGGCCCATGGTCAGCAGCGGTTGCATCAACACGCGAATCAGCATGCCCAGCAACGCCAGAATGATGACCACGGCAATGGCCATGGCGATCAACGCCGACGTGCGGAATTCGCTGAGCATGGCGAACGCGGTGTCTTTGTCGAGCACCAGCGCCACGTACCAGTCAGCCGACGGCACGCCATTAACGCGTGTAAACGAGATCAACTGGGTCTTGCCGTCGAATTCGACTTCTTTCAGGCCCGGGCTGACCTTCGGCGCGCCATTTGGATAGGCCTCGGCGAGGGTCTTGAGCACCAGTTTGTTGTCCGGGTGGATGAGGATCTTGCCCTCGGCGCTGACGATGAACGCATGGCCGTGACCGCCGAAGTTCAGCGAGTTGATGATTGCGCTGACGCTGGTCAGATCGATATCTGCGCCGGCGACGCCGAGCATCTGGCCCTGGCGTTGCACCGGCGTGGCCACGGTAATCACCAGCTTGCCCGAGGAGGCGGCAATGTACGGTTCGGTGACGATGGTCTGTTGCGCGGAGTTGGCCGCTTTGTACCAGCCGCGGGCGCGCGGGTCGTAATCCGGCGCGCGATTGCCGGCCGGTATCGAGAACATCACGCCGTCCGCGCCGCCAAAGTAGCTGAGCTGAAAATTGCCGGTGTAGGCGGGCAGGTCGATGATGCGTTTGAGGCTGGCCGGCGCGTTGCCGTCAACCGCCACTTGCTGGGATAACGATTGCAGCAACTGGATGCGGCTTTCCAGCCAGGTCTGGATGTTGCTGGTGGTCAGGCTGCCCAGTTCCTGCATGGTCGCTTCGGTACTGCTGCTCAGGGCCTGACGTTGGCGATAGTCGTTGAACAGAATGAAACAGGCGAACGCAACGGCCACCACAAGGGCGGCAGCCAACAAGATTTTATGGCTGAATTTCAGGTTTCTGGTCATCGAATGAACTACCGAGCAAGGGCTGGTCAGGAAAGGGCGGCAATTTGCCATATTCCCTGGCGTTGCGCTGCTCTTATTTCGACCGGCGCGCGGCAAAGATTAGGCGTCCTGGCGGAAAATCGACGAAATGCTCTATAGCCCTACAAAGTGTCTGATTTAACCGATAAATGCCGGACGGGCGGATGAACAAATAGCCATCTCGTCAGGGAACCAGAGGAGGGTTTTCTCTTCTAAGCTTCTGGTTGGCACCATGCCAGCCCCCTTCCGCTCCAGGAGTTACACCATGTCGCTGCGATCTCTCGCCCTTCTGTCCTTTTGCGTGCTGCTGGCCGCATGCAGCAAGGTCAATCAGGAAAACTACTCGAAGCTCTCGGCCGGCATGGCCAAGGCCGAAGTCGAGACCCTGCTGGGCAAACCGACTGACTGCTCGGGTGCGCTCGGCATGTCCAGTTGCACCTGGGGCGACAAGAACAGCTTTATCAGCGTGCAGTACGCCGGTGACAAAGTGCTGATGTTTTCCGGCCAAGGCCTGAAGTAAACCGGGGCTTTGCGCCCACGGAGAAAAAAATGAAGCGGTTATTGTTAGTTCTTTTTGCTGGCCTGGTTTTGGCTGGCTGCGCCACTTCCGGCGTCGACTCGTTGGCACCGAAGACCGTCAACAGCGTCAATCTCAAGCGTTATCAAGGCACCTGGTACGAGTTGGCGCGTCTGCCGATGTACTTCCAGCGCAACTGCGCGCAATCCGAAGCGCATTACACCCTCAAGCCTGACGGCAACGTCGCGGTGCTCAACCGCTGCCTGACCCCGGACTGGCAATGGGAAGAGGCCAAGGGCACGGCTTATCCGCAAGTGCCGGGCAAGACCGACAAGCTGTGGGTCGAGTTCGACAACTGGTTCTCGCGCCTGCTGCCGGGCGTGGCCAAAGGTGAATACTGGGTGTTGTACGTCAGTGACGACTACAAGACCGCCATCGTCGGCGACCCGAGTCGCAAGTACATGTGGCTGCTGTCGCGTACACCGACCGTCAACGGAGTGGTGCGCGAGGACTTGCTGAGCAAGGCGCGTCAGCAAGGGTATGACACCACGCGGCTGATCTGGCGGGCGACGGATCGGCAGATGGCCAAGACTTCGAACTGAAGAACACTGCAAAACCTTGTAGGAGTGAGCCTGCTCGCGATAGCGGTGTGTCAGAACATGAATATGTAACTGACACACCGCTATCGCGAGCAGGCTCACTCCTACATGGGTTTTGTGTCAGCCAAGAAGGTCGCGCAGGACTTGGGTAAAGGCTCGGGCGCTGTCTTCTTCCCCGGCATGCCTGCCGCCTCGCACCACCCATTGGCCATTCACCATCACATCTCGCACCTGCCGATCGCCACCGGCGAACAACCAGCGATTCAAAATCCCGTCACCGCTCGCCGTCGCCAAGTAGGGATCGTTGCCATCGAGCACAATCCAGTCGGCCCGCTTGCCGATTTCCAGCACACCAATCGGCTGCCCCAACGCCTGCGCTCCGCCGTCCAGCGCAGCGTCATACAACGTGCGCCCGACCATCGGCTGATCCGCGCCATACAAGCGATTACGGCGCTGGTCACGCAGACGCTGGCCGTATTCCAGCCAGCGCAATTCTTCCACCACGCTGAGCGATACATGGCTGTCCGAGCCGATGCCGATGCGCCCGCCCTGAGCGAGGAAATCCACCGCCGGGAAAATCCCGTCGCCCAGATTCGCTTCGGTGGTCAGGCACAATCCGGCGATGGCGCGACTCCTGGCCATCAGCGCGACTTCTTCCGGGTTGGCATGGGTGGCGTGGACCAGGCACCAGCGCTGGTCGACCTCGACATTTTCATACAGCCATTGCAGCGGCCGGCGACCGCTCCAGCTCAGGCAATCGTCGACTTCTTTTTGTTGCTCAGCGATGTGGATGTGCACCGGGCATTGTTTGTCGCTGGCGGCGAGTACCTCGCTGATCTGTTGCGGCGTCACCGCGCGCAGCGAGTGGAAGCACAACCCCAGCGATTGCGCCTTTTGCTGCGCCAGCATTGACTGAAGGCGCGATTGCAGATTCAGGTAGTTTTCGGTGCTGTTGATGAAGCGGCGCTGGCCGTCATTCGGCGTTTGGCCGCCAAAACCTGAATGGCTGTAGAGCACCGGCAGCAGGGTCAGACCAATGCCGCTGACACTGGCCGCCTGGCTGATGCGCAAGGCCAGTTCGGCCGGGTCAGCATATGGCTGGCCGTTACTGTCGTGATGCACATAGTGGAATTCGGCGACCGAGGTGTAACCGGCCTTGAGCATTTCGATGTACAGCTGACGGGCGATGACGCCGAGCTGATCCGGGCTGATCTTTCCGACGAGCCGGTACATCAGATCGCGCCACGTCCAGAAACTGTCGTTGGGATTGCCGGCCACTTCGGCCAGCCCGGCCATCGCCCGTTGGAAGGCATGGGAATGCAGGTTCGGCATGCCCGGCAGCAACGGGCCGCTCAACCGTTCGGCGCCGTCTGCGCTGGAATCGGCCTGGATTTGGGTCAACAAGCCATCGGCGCTGACCTCAAGACGTACATTATTGGCCCATCCATTAGGCAGCAGTGCGCGTTCGGCAAAGAAGGCGGACATGGTTCGGCACCCCATCGTGTGTTATTTGTATATACATATACAGACGTTTGCCTGCCCGGTAAACTCCGGCAAGCTAGCCACTTTCATCCAAGAACAGGGATCCACCGTGCCGACTCCGCCTCCAGTCTCCCCGTTGGCCGCGAACATGGGCGACAGTCCGGCGCCCTTGTACGCCCGCGTCAAACAGATGATCACCCAGCAGATCGACAGCGGTAACTGGCCGCCGCATTACCGCGTGCCGTCCGAGAGCGAACTGGTCAGCCAACTGGGTTTCAGCCGCATGACCATCAACCGCGCCTTGCGCGAGATGACCGCCGACGGCCTGCTGGTGCGCATGCAGGGTGTCGGCACGTTCGTCGCCGAACCGAAGAGCCAGTCGGCGCTGTTCGAAGTGCACAACATCGCCGACGAAATCGCCTCCCGTGGCCATCGCCACACCTGCCAGGTCATCACCCTCGAGGAAGAGGCTGCCGGTTCCGAGCGCGCGCTGGCGCTGGACATGCGCGAAGGGCAGAAGGTGTTCCACTCGCTGATCGTGCATTATGAAAACGACATTCCAGTGCAAATCGAAGACCGCTTCGTCAACGCGTTGGTCGCCCCGGAATACCTCAAGCAGGACTTCACCCTGCAAACCCCTTACGCCTACCTCAATCAGGTGGCTCCGCTGACCGAGGGCGAGCACGTGGTCGAGGCGATTCTCGCTGAGCCATCTGAGTGCAAGTTGCTGCAGATCGAAAAGGGTGAGCCGTGCCTGCTGATTCGTCGTCGCACGTGGTCGGGCCGTCAGCCGGTGACCGCAGCGCGCCTGATTCACCCCGGCTCCCGTCATCGTCTGGAAGGACGCTTTCATAAATGAGTTACGAAATGAAGGTTCTGCGCGCTGCAGGCTATCCGCGCATGCCATGGAAAAACGGCGGCGGCAGCACTGAAGAAATCAGCCGTGACGCCGGCGCCGGTCTCGACGGTTTCGGCTGGCGCCTGTCGATTGCAGACATTGCCGAGTCCGGCGGTTTTTCGACGTTCGCTGGTTATCAGCGGGTCATCACCGTGTTGCAGGGTAACGGCATGACCCTGTGCGTCGATGGCGAAGACAGCCGGCCGCTGTTGCCGCTCGACCCGTTCGCTTTTCGTGGCGAAAGTCAGGTGTCATGCACGCTGCTGGGCGGCGCGATTCGCGATTTCAACCTGATCTATGCGCCGCAGCGTTACAGCGCGCGGTTGCAGTGGCTGAACGGTGAGCAGCGGTTTTTCAGCTCGGCATCGACGGTGCTGGTATTCAGCGTTAGCGACGCGCTTCAAGTGCAGATCGGCGACGACGCTTCGCAGTTGGCGCGACATGATTGTCTGCAACTGGACGGTAACGCTGGCCTGATCGAACTCTCGATAAATGCAGCGTGCTGTGTGATCGAACTGACTGCTCACTGATTCCTTGCGTGTTGATCGTTCCCACGCTCCGCGTGGGAATGCATCCCGTGACGCTCTGCGTCACCGGCGAACGCGGAGCGTCCGTGGCGGCGTTACCACGCAGAGCGTGGGAACGATCCTTTTCAACGCACCAACTTGTTACCGAACGCCCCAGCGTGGCGCAAAACCGCGCTCTCGTAATAATCCTCAGTTCCACCAATCCATACCTTCGAAAAATTTCATCCACGCTTGAGCCCTTGATCCAGGCGCTCTCCAGCCCTCTGCGCAATTTTTCTTGAACAGTCCTTCAACAAGTTGGCCGCTTGATTGCATATGCTTGTATGTACAAGTAAAGACGTATGCGTATGAGTCGCTCAAGACTCTCCGCAGCGTCCACTGATTCGCTTGTCGCGCATCGAAGCGCGCAGGCTGCTTGCCCACTGCCAGGGTTGGTTTGAATTGATCGCTGAGGAGTCTTTTTCGTGACTGACAATAAGCCTACTAAGGTTCGTAACGTCGAAATCCGTGCATCGCGCGGCAACAAGCTGACCGCCAAGAGCTGGCTGACCGAAGCGCCACTGCGCATGCTGATGAACAACCTCGACCCGGAAGTCGCCGAGAACCCGAAAGAGCTGGTGGTCTACGGTGGTATCGGTCGTGCTGCGCGCAACTGGGAGTGCTACGACAAGATCGTCGAGAGCCTGACCAACCTGAATGACGACGAAACCCTGCTGGTGCAATCGGGCAAGCCGGTCGGCGTGTTCAAGACCCACAGCAACGCCCCGCGCGTACTGATCGCCAACTCCAACCTGGTGCCGCACTGGGCGAGCTGGGAACACTTCAACGAACTCGACGCCAAAGGCCTGGCCATGTACGGCCAGATGACCGCCGGCAGCTGGATCTACATCGGCAGCCAGGGCATCGTGCAGGGCACCTACGAAACCTTCGTCGAAGCCGGTCGTCAGCACTACAACGCTGACCTCAAAGGTCGCTGGGTGCTGACCGCAGGCCTCGGTGGCATGGGCGGCGCGCAGCCTTTGGCCGCGACACTGGCCGGTGCTTGCTCGCTGAACATCGAATGCCAACAAGTCAGCATCGATTTCCGCCTGAAAAGCCGTTACGTCGACGAGCAGGCCAAAGACCTCGACGACGCGCTGGCGCGTATCGACAAATACACCAAAGAAGGCAAAGCGATCTCCATCGCTCTGTTGGGTAACGCCGCAGAAATCCTCCCCGAACTGGTCAAGCGCGGCGTGCGCCCGGACATGGTCACCGACCAGACCAGCGCCCACGATCCGCTCAACGGTTACCTGCCGGCCGGCTGGAGCTGGGACGAGTATCGCGCGCGTGCCAAGACCGAACCGGCCGCGGTGATCAAAGCCGCCAAGCAGTCGATGGCCGTGCACGTCAAAGCCATGCTGGAATTCCAGAAACAGGGCATCCCGACTTTCGACTACGGCAACAACATCCGTCAGATGGCCCAGGAAGAAGGCGTCGAAAACGCATTTGATTTCCCGGGCTTCGTGCCGGCCTATATCCGTCCGCTGTTCTGCCGTGGCATCGGCCCGTTCCGTTGGGCTGCCTTGTCGGGTGATCCGCAGGACATCTACAAAACCGACGCCAAGGTCAAAGAGCTGATCCCCGACGACGCGCACCTGCACAACTGGCTGGACATGGCTCGCGAGCGCATCAGCTTCCAGGGTCTGCCGGCACGGATCTGCTGGGTCGGTCTGGGTCTGCGCGCCAAACTCGGTCTGGCGTTCAACGAAATGGTCCGCAGCGGCGAGCTGTCGGCGCCGATCGTGATCGGTCGTGACCACCTCGACTCCGGCTCGGTCGCCAGCCCGAACCGCGAAACCGAATCGATGCAGGACGGTTCCGACGCCGTGTCTGACTGGCCACTGCTCAACGCACTGCTCAATACCGCCAGCGGCGCGACCTGGGTTTCGCTGCACCACGGTGGTGGCGTCGGCATGGGTTTCTCGCAGCACTCGGGCATGGTGATTGTCTGCGACGGCACGGACGAAGCGGCCGAACGCATCGCTCGTGTCCTGCACAACGACCCGGCGACCGGCGTCATGCGTCACGCCGATGCCGGTTACCAGATCGCTATCGATTGCGCCAACGAGCAGGGGCTGAACCTGCCGATGATCACCGGAAAGTAATGCTTTCCCCTGTAGGAGTGAGCCTGCTCGCGATGAGGCCAGCACATTCAACACATGTGCTGAATGACACACCGCAATCGCGAGCAGGCTCACTCCTACAAAAGAAACAACAAGCATAACCACCCAGAACAATCCACAGAGGTTGAATCATGGCTGTCAACACCGATCGTGCAGGCAACAAACCGTTGATCGAGAGGCGTTCGATCGACTACATCCCGGAAGCGGAAAGACACGGTCGTCTGTTCAGCCAGTTCACCCTGTGGATGGGCGCCAATCTGCAGATCACTGCGATTGTCACCGGGGCCTTGGCCGTGGTGCTGGGCGGTGATGTGTTCTGGTCGTTGATCGGCTTGCTGATCGGCCAATTGCTCGGCGGTGGCGTGATGGCACTGCATGCTGCGCAAGGGCCGAAACTGGGCCTGCCGCAAATGATCTCCAGCCGCGTGCAGTTCGGCGTTTATGGCGCGGCAATTCCGATCGTGCTGGTGTGCCTGATGTACCTGGGTTTCACCGCGACCGGCACCGTGCTGTCCGGGCAAGCGCTGGGGCAGCTGTTTGGTGTCAGTGACAGCGTCGGTATTCTGATTTTTGCCAGCGTCATCGTGCTGGTGACGGTGCTCGGTTATCGAGTGATTCACTTCATTGGCCGGGTCGCCAGCATCATCGGCGTGATTGCTTTCATCTTTCTGTTCTGGCGGTTGATGAGCCAGACCGACGTCGGCGCGCTCCTGCAAATCCGTCACTTCAGCTGGAGCAGCTTCCTGCTGGCAATGTCGCTGGCGGCGTCCTGGCAGATCGCGTTCGGCCCGTATGTCGCAGACTATTCGCGCTACTTGCCGAGCAACACCTCGGCGGTGAAAACCTTTTTCGCCGCCGGTGCCGGTTCGGTGATCGGTGCGCAGGTGGCGATGATCTTCGGCGTGTTCGCGGCGGCTTCGGCCAACGGCCAGTTCGCCGGGCATGAAGTGGCGTATATCGTCGGTCTGGGCGGCACCGGTGCCACTGCGGCGTTGCTGTACTTCAGCATCGCCTTCGGCAAGGTGACCATCTCCACGCTCAACTCCTACGGCAGCTTCATGTGCATCGCGACGATCATCAGTGGTTTCAAAGGCCACCTGACCGTTACGCGCATGCAGCGCCTGGTGTTTGTGCTGGTCATCGTCGGCGCAGCCACGCTGATTGCGCTGCTCGGTCAGCACTCGTTCCTCGGTGCGTTCAAGTCGTTCATCCTGTTTCTGCTCGCCTTCTTCACCCCGTGGAGCGCGATCAATCTGGTCGATTACTACTGCATCACCCGTGAGCGCTACGATGTGCCAGCGCTCGCCGATCCGAAGGGACGCTACGGTCGCTGGAACCTGTTGGGGATCAGCGTCTACGTGTTCGGTGTGCTGGTGCAACTGCCGTTCATTTCGACCAAGTTCTACACCGGTCCGCTGGTGGCCGCCCTCGGTGACGTGGATATCTCCTGGATCATCGGTCTGGTGCTGCCTGCCGCCGTCTACTACGTGTGCGCAAAAAAATGGCACAGCGCTGTGCCCGATCAGCTGATTCTGCCAGTCGCGCAGAGCAGCGAAGTACAACCCGAAACAAGCGGGGCCGGTCGCGCTGCGGCGCAGGCCTGATCTGGACGTGGACAGGGCTGGATGCCTCTTGAACTGCCGTAAGCCCATTCATGATTAGGAGCGTCATTACAATGAAATCGAACAAGACCCTGCTGACCACATTGCTGTCCATGGGCCTGTTGGCCAGTGCCGGTGCGACCCAAGCCGCCGGCTGGTGCGAATCGGGCAAACCGGTGAAATTCGCCGGGCTGAACTGGGAAAGCGGCATGCTCCTGACCGACGTGCTGCAAGTGGTGCTCGAGAAAGGCTACGACTGCAAGACCGACAGCCTGCCGGGCAATTCCATCACCATGGAAAACGCCTTGAGCAGCAATGACATTCAAGTGTTTGCCGAAGAATGGGTCGGCCGCAGCGAGGTCTGGAACAAGGCCGAGAAGGCCGGCAAGGTGGTCGGTGTCGGCGCGCCGATCGTCGGTGCAATCGAAGGCTGGTACGTGCCGCGCTACGTCATCGAGGGTGATGCCAAGCGCAAACTCGAACCAAAAGCCCCAGACCTGAAAAACATCGCTGACCTGGGCAAATACGCCGCCGTGTTCAAGGACGCCGAAGAGCCGTCCAAGGGCCGTTTCTACAACTGCCCGGCCGGCTGGACCTGCGAGCTGGATAACAGCGAAATGCTGAAAAGCTACGGCCTGGAAAACAGCTACACCAACTTCCGTCCGGGCACTGGCCCTGCGCTTGATGCGGCGGTGCTGTCGAGCTACAAGCGTGGCGAGCCGATCCTGTTCTACTACTGGTCGCCTACCCCGCTGATGGGCCAGATCGACGCGGTCAAACTCGAAGAGAAAGCCGGCGTCGACAAGAGCGTGAGCATCAAGGTCGGCCTGTCGAAAACCTTCCACGATGAAGCCCCGGAGCTGGTCGCCGTGCTGGAAAAGGTCAACCTGCCGATCGACCTGCTGAACCAGAATCTGGGACGCATGGCCAAGGAACGTATCGAGTCGCCGAAACTGGCGAAAATCTTCCTCAAGGAACATCCTGAAGTCTGGCATGCGTGGGTCAGTGCAGACGCAGCCAGGAAAATCGACGCGGCGCTGTAGGTCGATACCTCCCGGTCAACCGTGAGGCTGGCCGGGAGATATGCCGTAAACGCTTGATTGAGATTGCTGACTGAGAGCCGCTTATGTTTCCCGAGAGCTTTACCTTTTCCATCGCCGACTGGGTCAACGGTTGGGTCGATTCGCTGGTCACCAACTACGGCGATGTGTTCCGCCATATCTCCGATACGCTGCTGTGGGCCATCGTCAACCTCGAAGGCCTGCTGCGCGCAGCGCCATGGTGGTTGATGCTGGCAATCGTCGGTGTGGTCGCCTGGCACGCCACGCGCAAAGTCGTGACCACGGCGGTCATCGTCGGGCTGCTGTTTCTCGTGGGCGCCGTCGGCCTGTGGGACAAGCTCATGCAGACGCTGGCGCTGATGATGGTCGCGACGATCATTTCGGTGCTGATCGGCATCCCGCTGGGGATTCTCTCGGCGCGCAGCAATCGCCTGCGTTCGGTGCTGATGCCGCTGCTCGACATCATGCAGACCATGCCCAGTTTCGTGTACCTGATTCCGGTGCTGATGCTGTTCGGCCTGGGCAAGGTGCCGGCGATTTTCGCCACGGTGATCTACGCCGCGCCGCCGCTGATTCGCCTGACCGATCTGGGCATTCGCCAGGTTGACGGCGAAGTGATGGAAGCGATCAACGCGTTCGGCGCCAACCGCTGGCAGCAACTGTTCGGCGTGCAACTGCCGCTGGCCCTGCCGAGCATCATGGCCGGGATCAACCAGACCACCATGATGGCCCTGTCGATGGTGGTAATCGCCTCGATGATCGGCGCCCGAGGCTTGGGTGAAGATGTGCTGGTGGGGATTCAGACCCTCAACGTCGGACGTGGCCTCGAAGCCGGTCTGGCGATCGTGATTCTCGCAGTGGTCATCGACCGTATTACTCAGGCGTATGGTCGGCCACGGCATGAGGTGAGCAAATGAGCAACGCAACCGTGAGCAAGATCGAAGTCAAAAACGTCTTCAAGATTTTCGGCAACCGCGCCAAGGACGCCCTGGCGATGGTCGGCCAGGGCAAGACCAAGGATCAGGTGCTGAACGAAACCGGTTGCGTGGTCGGGGTCAACGACCTGTCGCTGAGCATCGGCACTGGCGAGATCTTCGTGATCATGGGCCTCTCCGGCTCGGGCAAATCCACCCTGGTGCGCCACTTCAATCGTCTGATCGATCCCACCAGCGGCGCAATCCTCGTCGACGGCGTGGACATCCTGCAATACGACATGGACGCGCTGCGCGAATTTCGCCGGCACAAGATCAGCATGGTGTTCCAGAGCTTCGGCCTGCTGCCGCACAAGAGCGTGCTCGACAACGTCGCCTACGGCTTGAAAGTGCGCGGCGAGAGCAAGCAGATGTGCACCGAGCGCGCGCTGCACTGGATCAACACCGTCGGCCTCAAAGGCTACGAAAACAAATACCCGCACCAGCTCTCCGGCGGCATGCGCCAGCGCGTCGGCCTGGCCCGCGCTTTGGCGGCGGACACCGACATCATTCTGATGGACGAAGCCTTCAGTGCGCTCGACCCGCTGATCCGTGCGGAGATGCAGGATCAGTTGCTGGAGCTGCAAAAGACCCTGCACAAGACCATCGTGTTCATCACCCACGACCTCGACGAGGCCGTGCGCATTGGTAACCGCATTGCGATTCTCAAGGATGGGAAATTGATTCAGGTCGGTACGCCGAGAGAGATCCTGCATTCGCCGGCGGATGAGTATGTCGACCGGTTCGTGCAGCGGCGGGCGGCAGTAGTCTGAAAAATATGCGGTGACTGAACCGGCGCCATCGCGAGCAGGCTCACTCCTACAGTTGAAATGCGTACCCCTGTAGGAGTGAGCCTGCTCGCGATAGCGCTAGTGAAGCTGCATCAATATCAAGGTTGAGGTTTTAGATGTCCCAGGCTGAAAAAATCATCATCACCGGCGACCACCTGCATTGGCAGGACGTGGTCGCCGTGGCCCGGCGCGGCGCGCAACTGGAGCTGTCGGAGGGCACCTGGGCGCGCATCGACAACGCGCAGGGCATCGTTCAGCGCATCGTCGAAAGCGGCGAGCGCGCCTATGGCGTCAACACCGGTCTGGGCGGATTGTCCAACGTCTCGCTCAAAGGCGAACAACTCAGCCAGCTCTCGCGCAACACTTTGCTCAGCCACGCCTGTGGTGTCGGCCCGGTGCTCAGCGACGAACAGACTCGGGCGATCATTTGCGCCGCGATCCACAACTACAGCCACGGCAAATCCGGCATCCACCGCCAAGTGGTCGAAGGTCTGCTGGCGCTGCTCAATCGCGACATCACCCCGCAGGTGCCCTCGCAAGGTTCAGTGGGCTACCTGACGCACATGGCGCACATCGGCATCGCCTTGCTCGGTGTGGGCAATGTCAGCTATCGCGGGCAGATTGTTCCGGCGCAACAGGCACTGGCCGCAGAAGGCCTGCAACCGGTGCAGCTCGGCGCCAAGGACGGCTTGTGCCTGGTCAACGGCACGCCGTGCATGACCGGCCTCAGTTGCCTGGCGCTCGCCGACGCAACACGCCTGCTGCAATGGGCCGATGTCATCGGCGCAATGAGTTTCGAAGCCCAGCGTGGCCAGATCGACGCCTTCGACGCGGAAATCATCGCGCTGAAAGCGCACCCGGGCATGCAGCAGGTCGGCAGCAATCTGCGCGCGCTGCTCGCTGGCAGCGAAGTGATCGCCACCAGCAAAGGCATCCGCACCCAGGATGCCTTGAGCATCCGCTCGATTCCGCAGGTGCATGGCGCCGCGCGTGATCAACTGGAGCATGCGATCAGGCAGGTCGAAATCGAACTCAACGCCTGCACTGACAACCCGTTGCTGCTCGGCACGCCAGACAACTTCCGAGTCATGTCACAAGCCAACCCGCACGGGCAATCGGTGGCGATGGCCGCCGACCTGCTGGCAATCGCCATGGCCGAGATCGGCTCGATCGCCGAGCGCCGTCTCGATCGCCTGATCAACCCGCACGTCAGTGGACTGCCGGCGTTTCTGGTGGCCAATCCGGGGGTCAATTCCGGGATGATGATCGTGCAATACGTCGCCGCCTCGCTGTGTGCGGAAAACCGCCAATTGGCGCAACCGGCGGTGCTCGACAACTACATCACCTCGGGCCTGCAGGAAGACCACCTGAGCATGGGCACCAACGCCGCGCTGAAGCTGCACCGCACGGTGGAAAACTGCACGCAGATCCTCGCCATCGAATACCTGCTGGCGGCCCAGGCGTTTGAATTTCTCAAGGAACAACGCTTCGGCGCCGGCACCGATATCGCCTGGCGCCTGCTGCGCGAAAGCGTCCCGCCCTACGATCAGGACCGCTGGCTGGCGCCGGATATCGCCGCCGCAGCGAGCGTGCTGAAAGACCCGAATCTGCCACACAACGTTTTACCGAATCTGCACTGACACGACCCCTGCCAGCGTGCCAAGGCGCGGCTCTCCAAAAGACGAGCGGCGACGGACAACGGACATTTCCGGAGCGACTGGTCAGTTAATAAGAAACTCTCAAAAGGAGCACAAACATGACTGCGCTGAACCTGATTCCCGGCCAACTGAGCCTGGCCCAACTGCGTGACGTCTACCAGCATTCGGTCAAGCTGAGCCTCGACAACAGCGCCTCTGCGCAGATCGAGGCCAGCGTGGCCTGCGTCGAGCAGATCCTCGCCGAGAATCGCACCGCCTACGGCATCAACACCGGGTTCGGCCTGCTGGCGTCGACGCGCATCGCCAGCGAAGACCTGGAAAATTTGCAGCGCTCGCTGGTGCTGTCCCACGCCGCCGGTGTCGGTGAGCCGATCAGCGATGCGCTGGTGCGGCTGGTCATGGTGCTCAAGGTCAACAGCCTGAGCCGCGGTTTTTCGGGTATCCGCCGGGTGGTGATCGATGCGCTGATCGCGCTGATCAATGCCGAGGTTTATCCGCACATTCCGCTGAAGGGTTCGGTCGGTGCCTCGGGCGATCTGGCACCGCTGGCGCACATGTCGCTGGTGCTGCTGGGCGAGGGCAAGGCGCGCTACAAGGGCGAGTGGATGGAAGCCACCGAGGCGCTGAAAATCGCCGGTCTGACCCCGCTGACACTGGCGGCAAAAGAAGGACTGGCGCTGCTCAACGGCACTCAGGTGTCCACCGCGTTCGCGCTGCGTGGTCTGTTTGAAGGTGAAGACCTGTTCGCCGGTGCACTGGCGCTCGGCGGTCTCAGCGTTGAAGCCGTGCTGGGCTCGCGCTCGCCGTTCGACGCACGCATTCATGCCGCGCGTGGCCAAAAAGGCCAGATCGACGCCGCGGCCGCTTATCGCGATCTGCTCGGTGAGCGCAGTGAAGTCTCCGACTCGCACCAGAACTGCGAAAAGGTCCAGGACCCGTACTCGCTGCGCTGCCAGCCGCAGGTCATGGGCGCCTGCCTGACCCAGTTCCGTCAGGCTGCTGAAGTGCTCGCCGTCGAAGCCAACGCGGTGTCGGACAACCCGCTGGTGTTCGCCGCTGAAGGCGATGTGATTTCCGGCGGCAACTTCCACGCCGAACCGGTGGCCATGGCCGCTGACAACATGGCCTTGGCCATCGCTGAAATCGGCTCGCTGAGCGAACGCCGCATCTCGCTGATGATGGACAAGCACATGTCGCAACTGCCGCCGTTCCTCGTCGCCAATGGCGGGGTGAACTCCGGTTTCATGATCGCGCAGGTGACGGCGGCGGCACTGGCCAGCGAGAACAAGGCACTGTCTCACCCGCATTCGGTCGATAGCCTGCCGACCTCGGCCAACCAGGAAGACCACGTTTCGATGGCACCGGCGGCTGGCAAGCGTTTGTGGGAAATGGCCGAAAATACTCGCGGCATTCTCGCGGTGGAATGGCTGGCGGCGGCGCAGGGGCTGGATCTGCGCAACGGCCTGAAGACCTCGCCGAAGCTGGAACAGGCGCGGGCGATTTTGCGTAAGGAAGTGCCGTTTTATGAGAAGGACCGGTTCTTTGCGCCGGACATTAATGCGGCGACTGAGCTGTTGGCTTCGCGGTGTCTGACCGAACTCATTCCGGCGAAGTTGCTGCCTAGTTTGTAAGTGGATTTTCAGGGGGAGCTTTGTTGTTGCTGAAATCGACCCCCCTCACCCCAGCCCTCTCCCCCAGGGGGAGAGGGGGAAGGGAGCAGATCTCTATGCTTTTCAGAATTTGAATTCAACTTGATAGTCAGGTTGGCATATCTCGACAGAACTACCCGGTCAGTTCCCTCTCCCTCCGGGAGAGGGCTAGGGTGAGGGGCTTTTCAAGGCCGCCCACCAAACCAACCCTAAACGGAGGCCAACAGTGAAAACCCTCTGGCAACACTGCCACGTTGCAACCATGGCCCAGGGCGTCTATTCGATCATCGAGGACGCCGCCATCGTCACTTCCGGTGCGCTCATTGAGTGGATCGGCCCGCGCCAGCAATTGCCGTCCGGCGAATACCCGGCGGTCAATGACCTGCAAGGCGCCTGGGTTACGCCCGGGCTGATCGACTGCCACACCCACACGGTGTTCGGCGGCAACCGCAGCGGTGAATTCGAAAAACGTCTGCAAGGTGTCAGCTATGCCGAGATCGCCGCGCAGGGCGGTGGTATCGCCAGCACCGTGCGTGCGACTCGCGAAGCTACTGAAGACGAATTGTTTGCCAGCGCCGCCAAGCGTCTGAAGAGCCTGATGCGCGACGGGGTGACCACGGTCGAAATGAAATCCGGTTACGGCCTCGATCTGGCCAACGAACGCAAGATCCTGCGAGTGATTCGTCGTTTGCAGCAAGAACTGCCGATCAGCGTCCGCAGCACCTGCCTGGCCGCTCATGCACTGCCGCCGGAATACAAGGATCGCGCCGACGATTACATTGATCTGGTCTGCAATGAGATGCTCCCGGCGCTGGCCGCCGAGGGCCTGGTCGATGCGGTCGATGCCTTCTGCGAATACCTGGCGTTCTCGCCGGAGCAGGTCGAGCGCGTGTTCGTCGCCGCGCAAAAGCTCGGTTTGCCGGTCAAGCTTCACGCCGAGCAACTCTCATCGCTGCACGGCTCCAGCCTCGCTGCTCGCTATAAGGCGCTGTCCGCCGATCACCTGGAATTCATGGACGAAGCCGACGCTATCGCCATGGCCGAAGCCAACACCGTGGCCGTGCTGCTGCCGGGCGCGTTCTATTTCCTGCGCGAAACCCAGCTGCCGCCGATGGACGCCCTGCGCAAGCACAACGTGAAAATCGCGATTGCCAGCGACCTCAACCCCGGCACCTCACCGGCATTGTCTTTGCGCCTGATGCTGAACATGGCCTGTACCTGTTTCCGCATGACCCCGGAAGAGGCCCTCGCCGGCGCGACGCTCCACGCGGCGCAGGCGCTGGGCATGGCTGCGACCCACGGTTCGCTGGAGGTCGGCAAGGTCGCCGATTTTGTCGCGTGGCACATCGATCGTCCGGCGGATCTGGCGTATTGGCTCGGCGGCGATCTGGACAAACGCGTCGTGCGTCACGGCGTTGAATCAAATCTGTAGGAGAGCGGTTGTGGATAAGGTTCTGCATTTCAAACAAGGTCGCGTGCCGCTGCTGATCAGCATGCCGCATGCCGGGTTACGCCTGACGCCTGCGGTCGATGCCGGGCTGATTCCGGCGGCGAAAAGTCTGCCGGATACCGATTGGCACATCCCCAAACTTTATGACTTCGCTGAAGGGCTGGGCGCCAGCACCCTGGCTGCGGAATATTCGCGCTTCGTCATCGACCTCAACCGGCCATCCGATGACAAGCCGATGTACACCGGCGCCACCACCGGCCTGTATCCGGCGACGCTGTTCGATGGCATTCCATTGTTCCGTGAAGGGCTGGAGCCGTCGAAGGAGGAACGCGCGAGCTATCTGAAGCAGATCTGGACGCCGTATCACCGCAAGCTGCACGAGGAGCTGGCACGGCTCAAGGCTGAATTCGGCTACGCGCTGCTGTTCGACGCACACTCGATCCGTTCGGTCATCCCGCACCTGTTCGACGGCAAGCTGCCGGACTTCAACCTCGGCACGTTCAATGGCGCCAGCTGCGATGCGCAACTGGCCGCGCAGCTGGAAGCGATCTGCGCACGGCATGGCAACTTCAGCCATGTGCTCAACGGTCGGTTCAAGGGCGGACACATCACCCGCCACTACGGCAACCCGGCCGAACACATCCACGCGGTGCAGCTGGAGCTGTGCCAGTCCACCTACATGGAAGAGTTCGAACCGTTCCGCTACCGCGCCGACCTGGCCGAGCCGACGCAGGGGGTGCTCAAGGAGTTGCTTGAGGGCTATCTGGTCTGGGGCCAAAGCCATTACGCAAAATAAAGCCTGGCGCCTACCCCTGTAGGAGTGAGCCTGCTCGCGATAGCGTCGGTTCAGTCGCCATTTCAGTGACTGGCACACCGTTATCGCGAGCAGGCTCACTCCTGCAGGGGACACGGCTGAAAAAATGCGAGTAACCCGGAGCATGCTCATTGACGTAAATCGGGTTTATGATGCCCAACGGCAGAATAATAGAAGTCCCCTCAGGGATGACCTCGACCCCTTACGGAGCGCGCAATGCAGACTTTGTTTCCGCAGATCAAACCCCACTCCCGGCACGATCTGGCTGTCGATGACACCCATACACTGTACGTTGATGAAAGCGGCTCGCCGGAAGGCCTGCCGGTTGTGTTCATCCACGGTGGCCCCGGCGCCGGGTGCGACGCGCAGAGCCGCCGCTACTTCGATCCGAACCTGTATCGCATTGTCACCTTCGACCAGCGCGGCTGCGGACGCTCGACGCCTCACGCCAGCCTGGAAAACAACACCACCTGGGATCTGGTCGAAGACCTCGAGCGCATCCGCAAACACTTGGGCATCGACAAATGGGTGCTGTTCGGCGGTTCGTGGGGCTCGACCCTGGCGCTGGCGTACGCGCAAACCCACCCGGAGCGCGTCCACGGTCTGATCCTGCGCGGGATCTTTCTCTGCCGACCGCAGGAAATCGAGTGGTTCTATCAGGCCGGCGCCAGCCGTCTGTTCCCCGATTACTGGCAGGACTACATCGCACCGATCCCGCTGGACGAGCGCGACGACCTGCTCAGTGCTTTCCACAAGCGCCTCACCGGCAACGACCAGATCGCGCAGATGCACGCGGCCAAGGCGTGGTCGACCTGGGAAGGGCGCACCGCGACCCTGCGGCCGAATCCGCTGGTGGTCGATCGTTTCTCCGAGCCACAGCGCGCGCTGTCGATTGCGCGCATCGAATGCCACTACTTCACCAATAACGCCTTCCTGGAGCCGAACCAGCTAATTCGCGACATGGCCAGGATTGCGCATCTGCCGGGCGTGATCATTCACGGTCGCTACGACGTGATCTGCCCGCTCGACAATGCCTGGGAACTGCATCAGGCCTGGCCGAACAGCGAACTGCAGGTGATCCGCGATGCCGGCCACGCGGCGTCCGAACCGGGCATCACCGATGCGCTGGTGCGCGCGGCGAGCAAGATGGCTCAGCGCCTGCTCGATCTGCCGCCTGAAGAAGCATGAAGGGGCTGTTACAGCGCGTGCGTGGGGCGCGAGTGGAGGTCGGCGGTGAAGTCGTCGGTGCAGTCGATCAAGGCTTGCTGGTGCTGGTCGCGGTAGAACCCGACGACACGCGTGTCAGCGCCGACAAACTTCTGCATAAGCTGCTTAACTATCGGGTATTCAGCGACGCCGAGGGCAAGATGAACCTGTCCTTGGCAGATGTCGACGGAGGGTTGCTGCTGGTCTCTCAGTTCACCCTCGCGGCTGACACCAAAAGCGGCTTGCGCCCGAGCTTTTCGAGCGCGGCGCCGCCGGCCCTTGGCGAGGAATTGTTCGATTATCTATTGAGCAACGCGAAACAGATGCATGGCACTGTGGCATCAGGTAGATTCGGCGCCGATATGCAGGTGCATCTGGTCAACGACGGCCCGGTTACCTTTTTGTTACAGACCTGAAAATGCTTGAAACACCTTCTTTAGGAAATTTCGACTGGTTTTCGGGTGTTTTCGCGATAAATACTTTGTTACCCCTGATGCGTTGTCATGCGGGCTACTAGATAATCGCGCGCTACGGGGATCGGCGTTCGTTGGTCCGTTTTGACTTAGGTAGAGACTTGTCCGGATCCGATTGGGGAATCATTTTGCCCCAGCGGAGTCGGAACAATGCTCGCCAACTTGGCAAGGGTGCGCTGGAAGGTCGGTTTTTTATCGCCGAAATCCCCACAGGCACTTCATCTGGCCGTTGGTTTATTGATCTGTTTTCGGCGAGGGTTGCTCGTGATTGTTAGTCCCTGTAATGCAGCAAAAATGTCTGCCAAACGCATGCGAAGTGCCCTGGTAGCGGGTTCGGCGCTCCTGTGCCTGCTCAGCGCCGGTCAGCTTTGGGCGTTCAATCTTGACGATGTATCGGCCAAGGCCAAAGAGCTGGCCGGGCAGAAGTTCGAAGCCCCGCGCAGCAACCTGCCGAACGAGTTCCGCGATATGAAGTTCGCGGACTATCAGAAAATCCGCTTCCTCACCGAAAAGGCTGAGTGGGCCGATCAGAAGACCCCGTTCAAGCTGTCCTTCTATCACCAGGGTATGCATTTCGATACACCGGTGAAAATCAACGAAATCACGGCTAACACCGTCGAAGAGATCAAATACGATCCGACGCGCTTCGATTTCGGCGACCTGAAATTCGATCCGAAGGCCACCGAACAACTGGGTTATGCCGGTTTCCGTGTGCTGTACCCGATCAACAAGGCCGACAAGCAAGACGAAATCATGACCATGCTCGGCGCGAGTTACTTCCGCGTTGTCGGCAAGGGTCACACCTACGGCCTGTCGGCCCGTGGTCTGGCGATCGACACTGCGCTGCCGTCGGGTGAAGAATTCCCGCGTTTCCGCGAGTTCTGGATTCAACAGCCGAAGCCGGGCGACAAGCACCTGGTGATCTTTGCGCTGCTCGATTCGCCGCGCGCCACCGGTGCCTATCGCCTGATCCTGCGTCCGGGCAGCGACACCATTGTCGACGTCAAGGCGCAGATGTTCCTGCGTGACAAGGTCGGCAAACTGGGCATCGCGCCGCTGACCAGCATGTTCCTGTTCGGCGCCAACCAGCCGTCGAAAGTGCTCAACTACCGTCGTGAACTGCACGATTCCAGCGGTCTGTCGATCCATGCCGGCAATGGCGAGTGGATCTGGCGTCCGCTGAACAATCCGAAACACCTGGCCGTGAGCAACTTCAGCGTCGAGAACCCGCGTGGTTTCGGTCTGCTGCAACGTGGCCGCGACTTCAGCCACTACGAAGATCTCGACGACCGCTACGACAAGCGTCCAAGCGCCTGGATCGAGCCGAAGGGCGAGTGGGGCAAGGGCACCGTCGATCTGGTGGAAATTCCGACTGCCGATGAAACCAACGACAACATCGTTGCGTTCTGGAGCCCGGAAAAAATGCCGGAGCCGGGTCAGCCACTGGACTTCGCCTACCGCCTGCACTGGACCATGGATGAAGCCGCGCTGCACGCACCTGACAGTGCCTGGGTTGCACAAACCCTGCGTTCGACCGGTGACGTCAAGCAATCGAACCTGATCCGTCAGCCGGATGGCAGCGTTGCTTATCTGGTCGACTTCGAAGGTCCATCGCTGGCCGCTCTGGCCCCGGACGCCGATGTGCGCAGCCAGGTCAGTGTCGGCGACAACGCCGAACTGGTCGAAAACAGCGTGCGCTACAACCCGGAAACCAAGGGCTGGCGCTTGACCCTGCGGATGAAGATCAAGGATCCGAGCAAATCCACCGAGATGCGTGCCGCACTGGTTCAGCCAGTCGTGACTGCTGATCTGGCGAAATCGGTGCCAGCGTCCAACTCGTCCGTTGCCAAAGCCGACAAGGTTGCCGCCAAGCAGCAAGAGAAAATCGACAAGGAAGCCAAGGCTGCCGAGGCCAAACAGGCTGAAGCCAAGCCGGTAGAAGAGGCCAGGGACAAGGCCAATAAAGACGCCAAGCAGCCAGCCGCTGCGGACGCGGCCCCAGCCACACCGGAATCGGCACCGACTGAAGAAGTCCTGACCGAGACCTGGAGCTATCAGTTGCCTGCCGATGAGTAACTCTCAAGTACAGCCAGAGACTCTGTCCGAGTATCTGGCGCATCTGCCGATGACCGACGAGCAGCGCGCGGAACTCGCGGGCTGCCAGTCGTTCAGCGAGCTGCATCAACGCCTGTCGTCCCCGACGTTCGACGCGCCTGCCGAAGCCGCCCAGGCTTCGGTGGGCAAGCGCCTGACCCTGAGCACCGCCGAAGAGCTGGAAGAAGCGGAAATGCTGGTGCTCGACGCCAGCGGCCGGATCAGCATGAAAGCCACGCCGCCGATCCGCCGTACCAAGGTCGTGCCGGAGCCGTGGCGCACCAATATCCTGGTGCGTGGCTGGCGCCGTCTGACCGGGCGCACCAACCCGCCGCAGCCGCCCAAGGACGAAAACGTCCTGCCGGCCGCGCGCTGGCGCACCGTCGGATCGATCCGTCGCTACATTCTGCTGCTGCTGATGCTCGGCCAGACCATCGTCGCCGGCTGGTACATGAAAGGCATCATGCCGTACCAGGGCTGGTCGTTCGTCGATCTGGACGAAGTGCTGCATCAGCCGTTGCTGCAAACCGCCACGCAAGTACTGCCGTATGCGCTGCAAACCAGCATCCTGATCCTGTTCGGGATTCTGTTCTGCTGGGTCTCGGCCGGTTTCTGGACCGCGCTGATGGGTTTTCTTGAGCTGCTGACCGGTCACGATAAATACCGTATCTCCGGCAAAAGCGCCGGCAACGAGCCGATTGCCAAAGATGCGCGTACCGCACTGGTCATGCCGATCTGCAATGAAGACGTACCGCGCGTATTCGCCGGTCTACGAGCGACGTTCGAATCGGTCGCCGCCACCGGTGATCTGGATCGCTTCGACTTCTTCGTCCTCAGCGACAGTAACGACACCGACATTTGCGTCGCCGAGCAACAGGCCTGGCTGGACGTCTGTCGCGAAGCCAAAGGCTTCGGCAAGATCTTTTACCGTCGCCGTCGCCGTCGTGTGAAACGCAAGAGCGGTAACCTCGACGACTTCTGCCGTCGTTGGGGCGGTGACTACAAATACATGGTCGTGCTCGACGCTGACTCGGTGATGAGCGGCGAGTGCCTGACCAGTCTGGTGCGCCTGATGGAAGCCACGCCGGACGCCGGGATCATCCAGACCGCGCCGCGTGCGTCGGGCATGGACACTCTCTACGCGCGCATGCAGCAGTTCGCCACTCGCGTGTACGGCCCGCTGTTTACGGCCGGTCTGCACTTCTGGCAACTGGGCGAATCGCACTACTGGGGTCACAACGCGATCATCCGCATGAAGCCGTTCATCGACCACTGCGCCCTGGCGCCGTTGCCGGGCAAGGGTGCGTTCTCAGGTGCGATCCTCTCTCACGACTTCGTTGAAGCCGCGCTGATGCGTCGCGCCGGTTGGGGCGTATGGATTGCCTACGACCTGCCGGGCAGTTACGAAGAGTTGCCGCCGAACCTGCTCGACGAACTCAAGCGTGACCGTCGCTGGTGCCACGGCAACCTGATGAACTTCCGCCTGTTCCTGGTCAAGGGCATGCACCCGGTGCACCGTGCGGTGTTCCTCACTGGCGTGATGTCGTACCTGTCGGCGCCGTTGTGGTTCTTCTTCCTGGTGCTGTCGACCGCGCTGCTGGCGGTGAATACGCTGATGGAGCCGCAGTATTTCCTTGAACCGCGTCAGCTCTATCCGCTGTGGCCACAATGGCATCCGGACAAAGCCATCGCGCTGTTCTCGACAACGATCGTGCTGTTGTTCCTGCCGAAACTGCTGAGCATCATCCTGATCTGGGCCAAGGGCGCGAAAGAGTTCGGCGGCAAGTTCAAGGTGACCCTGTCGATGCTGCTGGAAATGCTGTTCTCCATGCTGCTGGCGCCGGTGCGGATGATTTTCCACACCCGTTTCGTCCTCGCCGCGTTCCTGGGCTGGGCCGCGACCTGGAATTCGCCACAGCGTGACGACGACTCGACGCCCTGGAGCGAAGCGGTCAAGCGTCACGGCCCGCAGACCCTGCTGGGTTTCTGCTGGGCGCTGCTGGTGATCTGGCTGAACCCGAGCTTCCTCTGGTGGCTGGTGCCGATCGTCGGCTCGCTGATGCTGTCGATCCCGGTGTCGGTGATTTCCAGCCGTGTCGGCCTTGGCCTGAAGACCCGTGACGCGAGCCTGTTCCTCATTCCTGAGGAATACAATCCGCCACAGGCGCTGCTGGCGACCGACCAGTACACCCACGAGAACCGCTACCACGCCCTGAACGACGGCTTCGTCCGCGCAGTGGTCGATCCGCAGCAGAACGCCCTGGCGTGCTCGTTGGCGACCTCCCGCCACGGTCAGGCCGAGCCGATCGAATGGCTGCGTCAGGAACGCGTGCGGCACGCGGTCAAGGTCGGCCCAGCGGAGCTGAGCAACCATGATCGCCTGCAACTGCTGAGCGACCCGGTAGCGCTGGCGCGTCTGCACGAGCAGGTCTGGGCTGAAGGCCTGACCGAGTGGCTGGACGCGTGGCGGGCCTCGGTGAAAGCCGACCCGCATGCACCGCTGCTGCCGTTGCGACCGGCGACGATGCAGGCGCAACTGGCCTGATGAAAAAACCCCGCTGAGTCAGCGGGGTTTTTTTATGCGTGGTTCAAAAGCCCCTCACCCTAACCCTCTCCCAGAGGGAGAGGGGACTGACTGCGGGATGCTTGAGACACACGACTGGTCTTATTGACGTCGCCGAATCCAGATGCGACGCGGTATCTGAGCCTGATGCATCGCGTAAAGACAACTTGGTCGGCTCCCTCTCCCAGAGGGAGAGGGGACTGACTGCGGGATGCTTGAGCGATGCGACGGTATCTATTGACGTCGCCGAATCCAGATGCGGCGCGGTATCTGAGCCTGATGCATCGCGTAAGGACAACTTGGTCGGCTCCCTCTACCAGAGGGAGAGGGGGACTGACTGCGGGATGCTTGAGCGATACGACTGGTCTTATTGGCGTCGCCGAATCCAGATGCGTCGCGGTATCTGAGCCTGATGCATGGCGTAAAGACAACTTGGTCGGCTCCCTCTCCCAGAGGGAGAGGGGACTGACTGCGGGATGCTTGAGCGATACGACTGGTCTTATTGACGTCGCCGAATCCAGATGCGGCGCGGTATCTGAGCCTGATGCATCGCGTAAGGACAACTTGGTCGGCTCCCTCTCCCTCGGGAGAGGGCTGGGGTGAGGGGCGGGTTCGCAGATCAATCAGCCGTTGCTGGAGATCGTCCTTCAGTCATCACACCGCCAATCGCTAGCAGGGCTAGCTCCCACAGGGCTTTGTGCGGCGGTTGAACATCGAGGCGCACCACCGAACCATTGTGGGAGCTGGCCTGCCAGCGATAGCCTCACCTCGGTCCCAATCGAACCCAGGCGATCAATCACCTCAAACCTTGAACCGGCCCACCAGCGTCTGCAAATGCGTCCCCAACCGCGCCAGCTCAACGCTCGACGCTGCTGTCTCTTCACTCGCCGCCGAAGTCTGATCGGACACATCGCGTACATTCAGCACGCTGCGGTTGATCTCTTCGGCCACGGCGCTCTGCTGTTCTGCCGCTGCGGCGATCTGCTGGTTCATCGCCTGAATCGCCGAGACGGTACGGGTGATGCTTTCCAGTGAGCCGCCGGCGCGGCGGGTCAGTTCGACGCTGCTGTCGGTCAGGGTGCGGCTGTTGTCCATGATCGTTGCCACTTGCTGGGTGCCGTTTTGCAGGCCGACGATCAGTTCTTCAATCTCTTCAGTGGACTTCTGCGTGCGCTGGGCGAGGCTGCGCACTTCGTCAGCCACCACGGCGAATCCACGACCGGCCTCACCGGCACGGGCCGCTTCGATAGCCGCGTTGAGCGCCAGCAGGTTGGTTTGCTGGGCCACGGATTTGATCACGTCGAGGACGCTGCCGATCTTGTCGCTTTCGCGCTTGAGTTCGCCCATGGCCTCGGTGGAGTGGCTGACTTCAGCGGCCAAACGCTCAATCTGTGCAATGGCTTCACCGACCACCTTGTCGCCTTCGCGGGCCTGCTGGTCGGCCGCGACAGCGGCTTCCGAGGCTTCTTCGGCGTTGCGTGCGACTTCCTGCACGGTGGCAGCCATTTCGTTCATGGCGGTGGCGACCTGGTCGGTCTCGATCTTTTGATTGTTGACCCCGGCGCTGGTCTGCTCGGTCACCGCCGACAGCTCTTCGGCGGCGCTGGCGATCTGCGTGACGCCGTCGCTGATGCCACCGATCAATTCGCGCAGGCCTTGGGTCATGCTTTGCATCGAGCGCTGCAACTGGCCGAGTTCGTCGCGGCGCAGCGAGACCAGATTGTGAGTGAGATCGCCGGCGGCGACACGTTCGGCAACCTGCAGGGTCTGGTTCAGCGGAATGATGATCTGCCGGGTGATCGCCAGGGCGGCAATCAAACCGAAGATCAGCGCCAGCGCGGTGGCGACCAGCAACATGTTCTTGGCGTGTGCGGCATCGGTATCACGCACCACGGTTTGCGATTCGGTGAGCTTCTTGCTCACGGCGATCAGAATGTCGCCCTGGGCTGACATGGCCGTCAGCGCAGCGGCATTTTTCACCTGCGAGTCGCGGAACTGACTGACGGCGGCGCGGTAGGCCTTGAGCGAATCAGTGGCTTGCTGCAGGTTGGCAATGTGCTGTTCCGGCACGCGGCTTGGCAGGCTTTCGAGATTTTTCAGGGCGTTTTCAATCGCGGTCAGTGCCGGTTGCTCGGCATCGGCCTTGCCGCTGTAGGTGTAGCCGCGCACCTGATAGCGCGCTTGCTGCAACAGTTTGCTCAGCTCGATCACCGCGTTGTATTGCGCCACGCTGTCACCTTGCAACAGCGCCTTTTCGACTTCGCCGACCTTGGCCACGGCGTTGTCGGCATTCGCGCCCAGCTTGCTGCGGGCATCTTCACGCTGCACGGTGGCCTGGGTCATCTCACCGAAGGCGCGCTTGTACTCGGCCACGGCGGCCAGTTGCTGGTCCACCATCGCAGCATCGGCGGGCTGTTCGATCATGCCGCGCGCTTCTCGAAGGCCGCTGTCCAGTTTGACCAACAACTCATTGACCGCCCCCGGCCCTTGATCGCCGCGGCGCATGTCGTAGTCCATGCGCGCCAGGCGCAAGTCCTTGGTCAGCTCATTGAGGCTGGAGATGAAACCGAGCTTATCGCCGCGGCTGATGATGCCGCTCATACCGGTCCAGCCGGTGAAGGTGATCAACAGCGTCAGTAACAGCACCAGGCCGAAGCCGATGCCCAGCTTGCGTTTGACGCTGACGTTCCCAAGACTTTCGGCTAACCAACGGTACATGCGACCACTCCCTTCGGACCACTAAATTGGACTTATGGGGACTGTATCGGCTGCATGATGGCAATCTGTAACACCATCTGTCTGGCACGTCGGCTCAGAAAAGGCGGGCGAGCAACGCGGTGACGGCGGTTTCGACGCGCAGAATCCGTTCGCCGAGCTGCACCGGTTGCAGACCGGATTTGGCCAGCAGATCGATCTCGTAAGGGATCCAGCCGCCTTCCGGGCCGATCGCCAGGGTCACCGGTTCACTCAACGCGCGCGGGCAGGGCGGGTAATGACCCGGATGGCCGACCAGACCGAGGGTGCCGTCGCTGATCGCCGGCAGCCGATCCTCGACGAAAGGCTTGAAGCGTTTCTCGATGATGATCTCTGGCAGCACCGTGTCGCGGGCCTGTTCGAGGCCGAGGATCAGTTGTTCACGAATCGCCTCGGGCTCGAGAAACGGCGTCTGCCAGAAGCTTTTCTCGACCCGGTAGCTGTTGACCAGAATCACCTTCGAGACGCCCATGGTCGCGACAGTCTGAAACACCCGGCGGAGCATTTTCGGCCGTGGCAGTGCCAGCACCAGGGTCAGCGGCAGTTTCGTCGGCGGCGGTTGATCGAGGCTGACGCGCAGCTCGGCTTCACCTGCGTCGAGGCGCAGCAGCTCTGCCGAACCCATCAGGCCATTGATGCGCCCGACGCGCAGGCTGTCACCGACTTGCGAACGATGAACTTCCTGCATATGGGTCAAGCGCCGATCACGCAGGACTACGCGGTCGGCCGCGATGAAGTCGGCTTCTTCGAGCAGCAGCAGGTTCATGCCTGGGTCGCTGGCGGCTGGTCGTTGTGGTCGTCGGCCGGGCTGTCTTCGGGGCGTTCGCGCTTGCTGATCAGGCCGCCGAACAGAATGCCGATCTCGAACAGCATCCACATCGGCACGGCCAGCAGAGTCTGCGAGAAGATATCCGGCGGCGTCAGGATCATGCCGACCACGAAGCAGCCGATGATCACGTACGGTCGGATCTTCTTCAGGTAGGCGACATCGACCACGCCGATCCACACCAGCAGGACCACGGCCACCGGGATCTCGAAGGCGACGCCGAAGGCGAAGAACAGGGTCATGACGAAATCGAGGTAACTGGCGATGTCGGTCATCATTTCCACGCCGGCCGGGGTGGCAGCGGCGAAGAACTTGAAGATCAGCGGAAAGACGAAGTAATAGGCGAACGCCATGCCCGTGTAGAACAGCATAATGCTGGAGACCAGCAGCGGCACCGCGATGCGCTTCTCGTGCTTGTACAGGCCCGGCGCGATGAAGCCCCAGATCTGATGCAGGATCACCGGGATCGCCAGAAACAGCGAGACCATCATCGTCAGTTTCAGCGGCGTCAGGAACGGAGACGACACGTCGGTGGCGATCATCGTCGCGCCGACCGGCAAGTACTGGCGCAACGGTGTCGAGACGAAGGTGTAGATCTGCTGGGTGAAGGCGAACAACCCGGCAAAGATGATGAAGATCGCCGCCACGCAACGCAGCAGGCGGGTGCGCAACTCGGTGAGGTGCGAAACCAGCGGCATGTGCTGGTCGTTTTCGGGGAGGCTAGGGCCTGTCATTGGTCATTTCCTGTGTCGCGCCGAGCCCGTATTTGCGCAGGGCAAGGCGCGAGGCGCGTAGTTTGGCGTTTCAAATTAGCAACGAGTAACGCAGCCCTGCGCAAATACGGGCCGGCCCTTCGGGTTGTGCCTGAAAGCGGGCCAGGCTGCGTTGTAGTCCTCGGAAAGGTAAAACACATTCCCTTCGGACTCCGCCTAGCCTGGCCCGCTTTCAGGCGACAACGCGACACAGGAAATGACCAATGACAGGCCCTTGTCATGGGGCTCGCGGCGGCAAAGTAGTGTCGTGAGGCGCAGGTGCAGTCGGCGCGGCAGTTGGTGCTACGTGTTCTACCGAAGAGTCTGCTACAGCGGGCGCCGGTTCTTTCGGCGCAACGGGCGCAGGCGTCGGAGCCGGTGCAGCAGGCGCATGAATCGTCTGCTCGCCCACGTGCTCAACCGGTGTCGGCTCCTGCTGAACCGGGCTGAAAATCTTCCGCGCCTCCTGCTCCAGCGAGAGGATGTGCTCGTTGTGCAGTTGCCGACGGATCTCATCGGCACCGATTTCACGTTCAACTTCCTGTTTGATCGCGTTGAAGCTGCGCTTCAGCCGACCGACCCACAGGCCAGCGGTGCGCGCAGCGCCCGGCAGACGCTCGGGGCCCAGCACCAGCAGGGCGACGAGGCCGACGAGCAGCAGTTCAGAGAAGCTGATACCAAACATTAGTCAGTGCTCACACGTCTTTGCGGATCGGCTCTTCGACTTTCTGCGCCTGCACGTCGATGGTGTGCGGCGGGTTGGCCTGCGCGGTGGTCTGTGGCTGTACCGGCGGCACTGGCTGCGCCGGCGGGGTCACGCTCGGTTCGGCCGGTTTTTCGTCGTCGTTCATGGCCTTGCGGAAGCCCTTGATCGACTCGCCAACGTCGGTGCCGAGGTTTTTCAGTTTCTTGGTGCCGAACACCAGCACCACGACAACCAGGATGACGATCCAGTGTTTCCAGTCAAAAATGCCCATGTTGCTGTTCCTCTCGAATAGTTGTTCAGGCGGACGGACGCGAGGCTTTCTCGACGTGTCCGGACAGGCCGAAGCGGCGATCCAGTTCATCCAGCACGGCCTGCGGATGCTGCCCCAGTTGGGCAAGCATGACCATGCTGTGGAACCACAGGTCGGCGGTCTCGTAGATGACATCGCTGCAGTCGCCGCTGATGGCGGCATCCTTGGCGGCGATAATGGTTTCGACCGACTCTTCGCCGACCTTCTCCAGAATCTTGTTCAGCCCCTTGTGGTACAGGCTGGCGACATACGAGCTGTCGGCGGCTGCGCCTTTGCGCTCTTCGAGCACTTCGGCCAGACGGGTGAGTGTGTCACTCATGCTTGTGTCCTGCGGAGTAAATGGCGTGCGGGTCTTTCAGTACCGGGTCGACCGTTTTCCAGTCGCCGTTTTCGAAGACGCGGTAAAAGCAGCTTTGACGGCCGGTATGGCAAGCGATGTCGCCGATCTGTTCAACCATCAGGATGATTACGTCGGCATCACAGTCCAGACGCATCTCATGCAGGGTCTGCACATGGCCGGACTCTTCGCCCTTGCGCCACAGCTTGCCACGGGAACGTGACCAGTAGATTGCACGATTCTCCGCGGCGGTCAGTTCGAGCGCTTCGCGGTTCATCCAGGCCATCATCAGTACGCGTCCGGTCTTGTGATCCTGAGCGATCGCCGGCACCAGGCCGTCAGCGTCCCACTTGATCTCGTCCAGCCAGTTTTTCATCTTCAAATCTCGAAAAGCAGCAGCAAGCCATGAGTTTCAAGCTGCAAGTAAAAGCAGGTTGCGGTGTACCTGTGTCGTCAAGCTTGAGGCTTGCAGCTTATAACTTGCAGCTCAATCGTGCTATCGGCGAACGACCAGATACAAGCCGACAGCCGCCATGATTGCCGCTGGCCAGTGCGCCCAATCGGTAAGTGGGCCGCCAGCGGCGAGGATTGCTCCGCCGGCAAGATGCGCGCAACCGAGCAGGCGCAGGAACCAGTCATCCTTGCGTCGATGCCATGGCGGCGGCGGGTCGTTGGCGTGCGGCTGCGACATGCGTTCGAGCAGGTCGCGGGCCATGTTGGCCAGGTGCGGAATCTGTTCGAACTGGCTCTGCACGTTGCCCAGCAAGGCTTTCGGGCTGACACGCTCGCGCATCCAGCGTTCGAGGAACGGCTGCGCGGTGTTCCACAGATCCAGATCCGGATATAGCTGACGCCCGAGGCCTTCGATGTTGAGCAGGGTCTTTTGCAACAGTACCAGCTGCGGCTGCACTTCCATGTTGAAGCGTCGCGCCGTCTGGAACAGGCGCATCAGCACCTGACCGAATGAAATATCTTTTAACGGTTTTTCGAAGATCGGTTCGCACACTGTGCGGATCGCCGCTTCGAATTCGTTGAGTTTGGTTTCCGCCGGCACCCAGCCCGAATCGATGTGCAGTTGTGCCACGCGACGGTAATC
Organism: Pseudomonas granadensis; assembly: GCF_900105485.1. GTDB lineage: Bacteria > Pseudomonadota > Gammaproteobacteria > Pseudomonadales > Pseudomonadaceae > Aquipseudomonas > Aquipseudomonas granadensis. The sequence continues at coordinate 82,392 of NZ_LT629778.1, forward strand.
ACGCTTGAAGAAGGCAAACAGGTTGCGCGCCAGGTAATCCTGGTCTTCCGGGGTCAGGCTGCCGACGATGCCGCAGTCGATCGCGATGTATTGCGGACTCCACGGGTTGACGGTGCTGACGAAGATGTTGCCCGGGTGCATGTCGGCGTGGAAAAAGCTGTCGCGAAACACTTGGGTGAAGAAGATCTCCACGCCACGCTCGGCGAGCATTTTCATGTCGGTGCGCTGGTCGGCAAGGGTCGCCAGATCGGTGACCTGGATGCCGTAGATACGCTCCATCACCAGCACTTTCGGCCGGCACCAGTCCCAGTAGACTTGCGGCACATAAAGCAGTGACGAGCCTTCAAAATTGCGCCGCAGCTGGCTGGCGTTGGCCGCCTCGCGCAGCAGGTCGAGTTCGTCGTAAATGGTTTTTTCGTAATCCAGCACTACGTCGACCGGGTGCAGCAGACGCGCGTCGGCCGAGAGTTTTTCGGCGGCGCGGGCGAGGATGAACAGCCACGCCAGATCCTGCGCGATGATCGGTTTCAGACCCGGACGGATTACCTTCACCACCACTTCTTCACCGGACTTCAACTGCGCGGCATGCACCTGCGCCACCGAAGCCGAGGCCAGCGGCTCGACGTCGAAACGGCTGAACACTTCGCTGATCTTCTTGCCCAGCTGTTCTTCGATGAGCTTGACCGACAGCTGCGAATCGAACGGCGGGACCCGGTCCTGCAGCAGCATCAGCTCATCGGCGATGTCTTCGGGCAGCAGGTCGCGGCGGGTCGAAAGAATCTGCCCGAACTTGATGAAGATCGGCCCCAGATCCTGCAACGCCAGACGCAGGCACGCGCCGCGGCTCAGCTCCAGGCGTTTGCGCGGCAACCAGCGCCACGGCAGCACAAAGCGCAACGCCAGGAGAAACCAGGGCAGCGGCAGGGCGAACAGCAGGTCATCGAGGCGGTAGCGGATCACGACGCGCTGGATGCGCAACAGACGGCGGACGGCAAGCAGCTTCATGCGTTATCGCTTGGGTCGAGGGATCGGGAAAGGCGCTCGAAACGCGCCTCGAGTCGTTCCAGATCAAGTTTGATCCGGTCCAGTTCGCTGAACCGCGCTTCGGCTTCGCGCTGCCCGACGAGGGTGCGTGATTCTTCGGCGAGGTATTCGGCGAGGTTCTGGTTGAGGCTGGCAAATCCTTGCTGATACCAGCGCGCGCGGCTGCGCAGGTGGCCGCCGAGCAGTTGCGTGGCAACCGGGCCGAGCCAGCGCGAGAGTTCGTACTCCCAGTCCAGCTCGAGATCCTGCAGCACACCAGCCAATTCCAGCAGCACGCCGCTGTCGCCGTCGAGCTCGACTTCCGGCGCGTGCAGCACAGCGGTCTTGTCTTTGCTCAAGACCAGTTTGACCAGGCTTGAAGCCGGCGCACGCAGGGTGCAGTCGACGCCGGCTGCCCACTGCGAAGCAAGCATCAAGCCTTCGTCACTGGGCAGAATGAACAATTGCAATGCCGGGCTGCGGCAGTCGACGGCAATCACCTTGCCGGTCAAATGCGCCAGCCGCGGCAGCGCCGTGCTGTCGAGACGCAGCACCCGGTTGAGGCCGAGTTCAACGCTGGCGAGCAGCCCGGTGAGCAACATCAGGGCTTGATGCCGCGGTGCAGGGCAACGATGCCTGCGGTCATGTTGTGATAGGTCACGCGGTCGAAACCGGCCTCGACCATCATCGACTTCAGGGTTTCCTGATTCGGGTGCATGCGGATCGATTCGGCCAGGTAGCGATAGCTTTCCGAGTCATTGGTGATCAGCTTGCCCATCAGCGGCATGAAGGCGAACGAATAGGCGTCGTAGGCTTTCGACATCAGCGAGTTGGTCGGCTTGGAGAACTCCAGCACCAGCAGACGGCCGCCGGGCTTGAGCACGCGCAGCATCGAACGCAGGGCGTCCTCTTTGTGCGTCACGTTGCGCAGACCGAAGGCGATGGTCACGCAGTCGAAATGGTTGTCCGGGAACGGCAGTTTTTCCGCGTCCGCCTGAACGAACTCGACGTTGCCGGCAACCCCCAGATCCAGCAGACGGTCACGACCGACCTTGAGCATCGATTCGTTGATGTCGGCCAGCACCACCTGACCGGTCGGGCCGACCAGGTGCGAGAATTTGCGGGTCAGGTCACCGGTGCCGCCGGCGATGTCGAGCACGCGGTTACCGCTGCGCACGCCGGACAGTTCGATCGCGAAGCGCTTCCACAGACGGTGCATGCCGCCCGACAGAAGGTCGTTCATCAGGTCGTATTTGGCGGCTACCGAGTGGAAAACCTCAGCGACTTTTTCCGCTTTCTGGCTTTCCGGAACGTTTTTGAAGCCGAAGTGAGTGGTGGGTTCGGCATCGCTGCCTTTGCGCTGATCAGTCATATCGCTGTCACCAAAAGAGAATGCGCGACATTCTAATCCCCAAGCCATGCTTTGTCTTCGAATGGCTAAAGGTAAGATGGGCCACCTTCGGGACGATTTGCCGCAGTGGCGGTCAAGATCTACCGACACACCTTCATCTATCAGGAGTCATTCGATGGCCAAAATCAGTGTTGAGCGTGCCCACACCCTGGGCAAGGAAGCCGCCCGCGAGAAGGCCGACAAACTGGCCCAAAAGCTCAATGAACAATACGGTCTGGAGCCGCAGTGGTCCGGCGACACCCTGAACCTCAAGCGCTCGGGCGTGAAAGGTGCCGTGCACGTGGCGGACGATTCGATCAAGGTCGACGTCGAACTGGGCCTGATGATGTCGGCCATGAGCGGTATGATCAAAGCCGAGATCGAAAAGGCCCTCGACAAAGCGCTGGCCTGATTCCTTGTCGAACCCTATCCCCCTGTGGGAGCCAGCCTGCTGGCGATAGCGTCTGGTCAGTCAGCCTTTATGTGACTGACATACCGCAATCGCCAGCAGGCTGGCTCCCACATTTGTATGCGGTGTGGGCAAGGATTGATGTCAGTTGTTAGGGTGCCCTTTCTAATTTTTCTACCTACTTTGTGCCTGAGCCCGACACCCGTCCGGGCAGTTCCTCAAACCTTCTGCGCGTGAGGTGCACCATGGCCAAAGTTATTTTGAAGAAAAAAATCGACGCTCCGACTTCGACGCTGAGCGACGTCAGGTCCTATGCCCGCAAGATCTGGCTGGCTGGCCTGGGTGCCTACGCCAAGGTCGGACAAGAGGGTAGCGAGTACTTTCAAGAGCTGATCGAAGCCGGTCAAATCGTTGAAAAGAAAGGCAAAAAGGCAGTCACCGAAAAACTCGTCGCGGCCAATGTCGAGATCGACGAGGCCGCCACTCAAGTCAGCTCTTTCAAAGGTCGCGTCGAAGTTCAGCTGGACAAGGTCGAGAAGGCCTTCGACAGCCGCGTAGCAAGCGCCTTGAATCGCATCGGCATTCCGTCTAAACATGACGTTGAGACACTCTCTGCTAAGCTCGATGAGCTGACGGCATTGCTCGAACGCGTCGCGCGTAAATCTTAAGGAGAACGGGATGGCTGGTAAAAAGAACACCGATAAAGAAAGCAGCTCGTGGGTCGGGAAGGTCGAGTCGTACTCCCGCAAAATCTGGCTGGCGGGTTTAGGCGTGTACTCGAAGATCGACACTGACGGCAGCAAGCTCTTCGACACATTGGTCAAAGACGGCGAGAAAGCCGAGAAGCTCACCAAGTCTGCGGTCGGCAAAAAAGTCGAGGACTCGACCTCTTCGGCGAAGTCGCGCATCAGCGGCGTGAAAGACCGCGCCATGGGCAAGTGGGACGAGCTCGAAGGGGCTTTCGACAAGCGCCTGAACAGCGCGATTTCACGCCTCGGTGTGCCAAGCCGCAATGAGGTCAAGGCGCTCAACGCCAAGGTCGATACGCTGACCAGACAGATCGAAAAACTCACCGGTCTGAAAGCCCAGCCTGTAGCGGCGAAAACCGCTGCGGCGAAACCGGCAGCCAAGACTGCAGCGGCCAAGCCTGCGGCGAAAACCGCGGCCAAGCCACTGGCCAAAGCGGCGGCCAAACCGGCAGCGAAAGCCGCCGCCAAACCAGCCGCGAAAACGGCCGCCGCCAAGCCAGCGGCTAAAGCTTCCGCCAAACCGGCAGCCAAACCTGCGGTTAAAGCGGCAGCGAAACCTGCGGCCAAACCAGCTGCAAAAACCGCTGCCGCCAAGCCAGCTGCGAAGCCTACGGCCAAACCGGCTGCGGCGAAAAAGCCTGCGGTGAAAAAAGCGGCCGCACCGAAAGCCACTGCGCCGAAACCGGCCGCTGCGGCATCGACTGCTCCAACCGCTCCGACCAACGCGGCAAACTCCGCTGCGGCACCCACGGCAACAGCCACCCCGACTGCAGCATCGACCCCGTCGACGCCATCCAGTCAGTCCTGATTCATCAGGGCAAAACAAAACGCCCGGCCTGTGGAGGTCGGGCGTTTTTGTTTGTGCATTCCTTCTACAAACACCGCAGAACCCTGTGGGAGCTAGCCTGCTAGCGATAGCGGTGGGTCAGTCAGCACTTGTTTTGAATGTGCCGGCTTAATCGCTAGCAGGCTAGCTCCCACAGGGGAGTGGGGTCACCCTGTAGAGTCTGGTTCAATCGTGATCCTCAAGGTATTGCAGCGCCATTCGCTCCGTGGCCACTTTCACCGGCGGCAACAAATGCGGCGCCACCAGCATCATGATCTGGTACACCACCAACCGCACCTCGCCCTCACGATCGAGAATCCGCTGGTAATCCAGGGAAAACAGCAGCGTCAGGGTGATCTGCTCCACCAGTTGTCCCAATGCCTGCGTATCGCTGACCAGTTGCCCCGCTGCCTTCAACCGCGCCAGCAATGAAGCCAGCGTGCGTTTCAGCGCGTTGAGCAGATGACGTATGCCCTTGGCCAGTTTCGGCAGGCGCCCGGCGAGGTTCGACAGGTCCTGGAACAGGAACCGGTATTGCGCCAGGCGTTCGACGATCAGGTGCAGAAACAACCAATAATCCTCCGGCGCCAGCTCGACATCCGACGGTGGATCAAGCAGCGGCGCCAGTTCCTGCTGGAAGCGTTCGAACAAGCCGAGGATCAGCGGTTCCTTGCCGTGGAAGTGGTAGTAGAGGTTGCCGGGGCTGATCCCCATTTCATTGGCGACCTCCATGGTCGAAACGTTCGGTTCGCCCTTTTCGTTGAACAGGTGCAGCGCACATTCGAGAATCCGGTCGCGGGTTTTCATCCAGTCTTCTTAGAAAATTGTCGTTGAACGTCAGCGCACTCGCACGTAAGTACCGGGTGCTGCCTCCATCGGCGGATAGTTGGGGTTGCCGAGGGCCATGCGGGTTTCGTGCTGCGCGCCCGAGCGCTGTTGAATCCACTCCAGCCACTGCGGCCACCAACTGCCGTCGACACGTTTGGCGTCGTAGTACCAGGCGCGCGGGTCGCTGCTCATCCGGGCGTTTTCGACGTAGTTGGCTTTTGGGTTGCTCGGCGGGTTGAGGATGCTTTGTACGTGGCCGCTGTTGGACAGCACGAAGCGCTTGTCGCCGCCCAGCAGCAGGGTCGAGCGATACACCGCGTCCCACGGCGTGATGTGGTCGTTCATGCCGGCCACGCTGAAACTGTCGACGGTGACTTTCTGCAAATCGATCGGCGTGCCGCAGACTTCCAGCCCGCCAGGATGGGTCAGCGGGTTGTGCTTGAAGAAATCCAGCAGATCGCCGTGCAATGCCGCCGGCAGGCGCGTGTTGTCGTTGTTCCAGTAGAGAATGTCGAAGGCGGGCGGCTCCTTGCCCAGCAGGTAGTTGTTGACGAAGTAACTCCAGATCAAATCGTTGGGGCGCATCCAGGCGAAGACTTTGGCCATGTCGCGACCGTCGAGCACGCCCTGCTGATACGAACGCCGCTTGGCCGCTTCGAGGGTCTGTTCATCGACGAACAGCGTCGCCGGGGTTTCGATCTGGCTGTCGAGCAGGCTGACCAGATAGGTCGCGCTGGCGACACGTCGCAGCTGCCGCTTGGCCTGCAGATGCCCTTGCAGCGCCGCGATGGTCAGGCCGCCGGCGCAGGCGCCCATCAGGTTGACCTCGCGGGCGCCGGTGATCGCCCGGCAGATGTTCATCGCTTCTTCCACAGCCTCGACGTAGCTCGACAGGCCCCATTCGCGATGGCGCACATCCGGGTTGCGCCAACTGATCATGAAGGTCTGCAAGCCGTTTTTCAGCGCGTACTGGACGAAGCTGTTGTGCGGGCTCAGGTCGAAAATGTAGTACTTGTTGATTTGCGGTGGCACCACCAGCAGCGGCTTGGCGTATTGCTTTTCGCTCATGGGCCGGTACTGGATCAGTTCGAGCATTTCGTTGCGAAACACCACCGAGCCGGTGGTGGTGGCGACGGTCTTGCCGACTTCGAATGCCTGTCGTGTCACCTGGCGTGGCAGGCCGTCGTTGTGCAGCAGATCGTCGAACAGATGGCTGAGGCCGCGCACCAGGCTGTGGCCGCCGGAATTGAACAGCTCTTTGACTGCCAGCGGATTGAGCAGCGTGTTGGACGGTGCCACGGCGTCGTTGAGCAAGGTGAAGACGAATTGCGCGCGGGCGCGGTCTTCGGGGCTCATGTCGCTGTCGTCGATCCAGCTCTTGACCTGCTTCTGCCAGGCCAGATAAGCCTGCAGGCTGCGCCGATAGAACGGGTTGAGGCTCCACGCCGGATCGGCAAAACGGCTGTCGTTCGGATGGGTCGGGTGCACGGTTTCGCCGAGCAGTACGCGGCCCAGTTGGCCGCCCAGTTTCAAGGCATGCCTTGCCGTGTGGACCGGGTTGCGCAGGCCATGGGCGGCGACGCTGCGCAGGGTCGAGAGCAGGTCGCGACCGCGCAGGCCGGTGATCGCACTTTGTGCGTTGATAAACACGGCGGGGCTGGGCACCACGCCCGTCGCTGGTTTGTCGCGCATGACTCAACACTCCTTCGTCTTCAGGGCAAAAACAAACTCACCGAACCAGAACACCATAGACGCTGTTACGGGTTGCTGCCTGCGCGGCGTCCTGCCGCGCACTCATGGGTAAAGCCCTGCATAAAGCCTGCCGCTGCGTTCAGCCGCCGAGCGGGGTCGGATGCGGGTGCATGACGGCGCGCTGACGTTCCTCCTGGAGGAATTTCATGATGATCGGCGCCACGGCTTCGGCGCGGGTGATCAGGAACAGATGGCCGTCATCGATGATGTGCAACTGCGCATTGGGAATGCGCCAGGCGAGCACGCGCATGTTGATCAACGGGATCAGCGGGTCGTCATCGCCGGCCAGCACCAGCGTCGGCTGATGGATCTTGTGCAGCCAGTGAATGCTGGTCCAGCCGAGGCCGGCGAACAGTTGCCAGTAGTAACCGAGCTTGCCCGCCGAACGCACTTTCGCCGCATGGCTGGCCGCCAGCGTCGGGTCGCGCCGGAACGAGCCGCCGTAGATCATCGGCGCGATGCGAATGACGTGGGACGGCTGAATGTAGCGCCGCGGACTGGCCATCATCCACAGCACTTTCGGTTTGCCCGGCACCATCACCGCACCGGCAGCGGTGGCCGCCAGTACCAGCTTCTTGCAGCGCTCGGGATAGTCGTAGGCGAACTGCTGCGCCAGTGCGCCACCCCACGACACGCCGATGACATTGACCTGACCGTAGTCGAGGTAGTCGAGCATCCGCGCCGTCAGCTTGGCCAGCCCGGGAAAGCGATACGGCCGGTTCGGCGTCGAGGAACCGCCGACTCCGGGAACGTCGAAGGCGATCACTTCCAGGTCCGGGTCCAGCGCCGCGACGAACGGAAATACCAGCTCCAGGTTGGCGCCGATGCCGTTGAAAATCAGCAGCGGCGTCAAGTGCGGCTTGCCGGGACGCACCGCCGTGCGGAGGGTCTGGCCATCCAGATCGACGGTGCGGAATATGAACGGTTGCGGCATGGGTCAAACCCTTCGGGTCAGTTGGGAGCAGCTGCAAGCCGCAAGCTTCAAGCAGAACCCGCTCAGCTTGTGGCTTGTCGCTTGTGGCTTGCCGCTATCTTTCATGAACGTAGGTGCCCGGCGCAGCCTCGCCCGCCGGATACGCCTTGTTGCCCAGTTTCACCGGGGCCTTTTTCAGGTTGCCCGAGCGCTCGGCCAGCCACGCCTGCCAATGCAGCCACCAGGAATCGGTGTGCTTGGTCGAGTTCTCTTGCCATTCATCGGCATTGGCGGCCATTTCTTCACTGGTCATGTAGCGCGATTTCGGATTGCCCGGCGGATTGAGAATGCTCTGGATATGGCCGCTGCTCGACAACACGAATTCAACTTTTCCGCCGAACAGCTGCGCCGACTTGTAGCAGGACTTCCACGGGGTGATGTGGTCGTTGGTGCCGGCCAGCGAGAAGATGTCGGCGGTGACCTGCTTGAGGTCGATCGGCGTGCCGCACACTTCCAGTGCGTTGGGGCGGATCAGTGGATTGTTTTTGAACATCTCGATCAGGTCACCGTGGAACGCGGCGGGCAAGCGCGTGGTGTCGTTGTTCCAGAACAGAATGTCGAACACCGGCGGCTCGTTGCCGAGCAGGTAGTTGTTGACCCAGTAGTTCCAGATCAGGTCGTTGGGGCGCATCCAGGCGAAGACCTTGGCCATGTCTTTTCCCTCCAGCACGCCAGCCTGGTAGGAGTGGCGCTTGGCGGTCTCCAGGGTCTGCTCATCGACGAACAGGGCGACGTCGCTGTCCAGGGTGGTGTCGAGCACGCTGACCAGCAGGGTGAGGGCGTTGACCTTGTTCTCGCCGAGTGCCGCGTAGTGGCCGAGCAGGGCGGTGCAGGTGATGCCGCCGGAGCAGGCGCCGAGCATGTTCACGTCTTTGCTGCCGGTGATCGCGGTGACCACGTCGACCGCTTCTTTCAGCGCCTCGATGTAGGTCGACAAACCCCACTCACGCTGGGCCTTGGTCGGGTTGCGCCAACTGATGATGAACGTCGGCACGTTATTGCGCAGGCAGAAACGCGCCAGGCTCTTGTCCGGGCTCAAATCGAATACGTAGAATTTGTTGATCTGCGGCGGCACCACCAGCAAGGGCCGTTCATGGACCTGCTCGGTGATTGGCCGGTACTGGATCAGCTCCAGCACATCGTTGCGAAACACCACCGCGCCTTCGGTCACGCCGAGGCTCTTGCCGACCTCGAACGCACCCATGTTGACCTGGCTCGGCATGCCGCCGTTGTGCACCAGATCCTTGGCCAGATGCGAGAGGCCATCGAGCAGGCTCTTGCCGCCGGTTTCGAAGAAACGCTTGACCGCTGCCGGGTTGGCCGCGGTGTTGGTTGGCGCCATGGCTTCGGTCATCAGGTTGATGACAAAATGGCCACGGGCGATGTCTTTGGGAGTCAGGCTGCTGTCATCGATCCAGGCGTGGAGTTCCTTGCGCCAGGCCAGATAGGTTTGCAGATATCGTTTGTAGAGCGGGTTCTGGCTCCACGCCGGATCGGCAAAGCGACGGTCGTCACCGGCCGGTTGCAGTTCGGATTTGCCGAACAGCACGTTCTTCAGCTCGAGGCCGAAATGGGTCACGTGTTTGACACTATGGATCGGTTGTTTGATGGCCTGTTTCAGCACCATCCGAGCAGAGGCCAGCAGATCCTTTCCGCGCAGCCCAACGACGGGATTAAGCCCCAGGGTGTTTTCCGAGGCTTGATACTTCAGGTCATCGTTATTCTTGTTACTCATCTACGACGCTCCATTGTCCTGAGACGAGTACCCGGTTTGCGGCTGTGCAGTTCCACAGCCAATGCCAGGTACTACTGCTCGGGTGACCGTTGATTCTGCATAGCTGCTTTACAGTCGTAGAGCATTGCAGGGAACTTGCCAGCTCCATTGGTTACCCGAGTTTAATTTTTTTCGCAAGCAGGCCGATCCTCGGCCATACAGCGGAGCATTCAAACAGATGAAGTTAGAAAATGCCTTCTAATGAGCGCAAGGCTCGGGCTAGAGCATCAGCTTGACGAACGACTCGTTCGGATCGCGGGTTTTTCCGGCGGCACGCAACTCGGCGAGATAATCGTCCCAGAGTTCTTTCTGGCGTTTGCCAAGTTCGTAGAGGTATTCCCAAGTGAACAAACCGCTGTCATGACCGTCATCGAAGGTCAGTTTCAGTGCGTAGTTGCCGGCCTGTTCCAGTTTGCTCAAGCCAACGTTGAGCTTGCCGAATTGCAGGATCGGTTTGCCGTGGCCCTGGACCTCGGCGGAGGGGGAATGCACGCGCAGAAATTCTGCGGGCAGGGTGAATTCTTCGCCGGACGCGTAGGTCAGCGTCAGGGTTTTCGAGGCTTTGTGCAGTTTGATGTCGGTAGGAATCATAGGAGAAGCCTTCAGCTGCGAGCTACAAGCGGCAAGCTTAACTCAGCTTGCCGCGCGTAGCTTGTAGCTTGCCGCTTTACAGAATGTAGCGGGACAGGTCCTCGTTCTGCGCCAATTCGCCGAGGTGGCTGTTGACGTATTCGGCGTCGATCAGAATCGGCTTGTCGTCGTGAGCGCTGGCCAGATCGCCGGCACTGAACGACACCTCTTCGAGCAGACGTTCAAGCAACGTGTGCAGGCGACGGGCACCGATGTTCTCGGTCTTTTCGTTGACCTGCCAGGCGATTTCCGCCAGACGCTTGATGCCTTCCGGCTGGAACTGGATATGCAGCCCCTCGGTTTTCAGCAACGCGCAGTATTGCTCGGTGAGCGAAGCGTGCGGTTCGCTGAGAATGCGCTCGAAGTCTTCCGGGCTCAGCGCCTTGAGTTCGACGCGGATCGGCAGACGGCCTTGCAGTTCCGGCACCAGATCGCTCGGCTTGCTCAGGTGGAACGCACCGGAGGCGATGAACAGGATGTGGTCAGTCTTGACCATGCCCAGCTTGGTGTTGACGGTGCAGCCTTCGATCAGCGGCAGCAGGTCGCGCTGCACGCCTTCACGGGAGACATCGGCGCCGCCGACGTTACCGCGCTTGGCGACTTTGTCGATCTCGTCGATGAACACGATGCCGTGCTGCTCGACCGCTTCCAGCGCCTTGGCCTTGAGTTCTTCTTCGTTGACCAGACGCCCGGCTTCTTCGTCGCGCACCAGTTTCAGCGCTTCCTTGACCTTGAGCTTGCGCGACTTCTTCTTGCCCTTGCCCATGTTGGCAAACAAGGACTGCAACTGGTTGGTCATCTCTTCCATGCCCGGCGGCGTGGCGATTTCAATGCCGGACACTTCGGCGACTTCGATCTCGATTTCCTTGTCGTCCAGCTGACCTTCGCGCAGACGCTTGCGGAACAGCTGACGGGTATTGGAATCGCTGGCCGGTGCTTCTTCATTGCTGAAGCCCATGCGGGCCGGCGGCAGCAGTGCATCGAGAATACGATCCTCGGCAGCGTCCTCGGCACGGTGGCGCACGCGGGTCATTTCCTGCTCGCGGAGCATCTTGATCGCCGCGTCAGCCAGATCACGGATGATCGACTCGACGTCACGGCCGACGTAGCCGACCTCGGTGAATTTGGTCGCTTCGACTTTGATGAACGGCGCGTTGGCCAGTTTTGCCAAACGACGGGCGATCTCGGTTTTACCGACACCGGTCGGGCCGATCATCAGGATGTTCTTCGGCGTCACTTCAACGCGCAGCTCTTCAGGCAGCTGCATGCGGCGCCAGCGGTTGCGCAGGGCAATCGCGACGGCGCGCTTGGCATCGTCCTGGCCGATGATATGGCGATTGAGTTCGTGGACGATTTCGCGGGGAGTCATGGACATAATGGTTGACGGTCCTCAAGCACAAACAAGCCGTGGCACACAGGCCGCGACAGGCTTATTCGGCGAGATCCTGCTCCTCAATGGTCTGGGTGTGGTTGGTGAATACACAGATGTCGCCGGCGATGCCGAGTGCAGTCTCGACGATCTCGCGGGCCGACAGGTCGGTCTTTTTCAGCAGGGCGCTGGCTGCGGCCTGGGCGAAAGCACCGCCGGAACCCATGGCGATCAGGCCATCTTCGGGTTCGACCACGTCACCGTTGCCGGTGATGATCAGCGAGGCGTCCTTGTTGGCGACCGCGAGCATCGCTTCGAGGCGGCTCAGGGAACGGTCGGTGCGCCACTCTTTGGCGAGTTCGACGGCGGCGCGGATCAAGTGGCCCTGATGTTTTTCCAGCTGGCCTTCGAAACGTTCGAAGAGCGTAAAGGCGTCGGCGGTGGCACCGGCAAAACCGGCGATGACCTGGCCGTGGTACAGGCGACGGACTTTTTTCGCGTTGCCTTTCATCACGGTATTGCCGAGAGAAACCTGGCCGTCGCCGCCCATGACGACTTTGCCGTGACGGCGGACTGAAACGATGGTGGTCAAGGGAAGAGTCTCCACACAGCGGGGCGAAAGTGCCTTATGCCCATTCATATGGGGGTGCTGGAAGGGATTTCAACCGGGGAGGGTGCGGAGGGACGAACGGCGCAGCGCAGATCAGAATTATGTAGTGCTGGTGATGGCGCCTTCGCGAGCAGGCTCGCTCCCACAGGATATGCGCTGTTCCTGTGGGAGCGAGCCTGCTCGCGAATATTGGCGACGCGGTGAATCTGTCTGGATCAGCGGCTCTGGCGTTGTTGTAACAGCAGGTTGCTGAAGCCGGCGCCGGCCAGTTGTTTCTGCGCGGTGGTCAGTTGTTCACGGTTGCTGAACGGGCCGACCAGAACGCGGTACCAGGTTTCGTCTTTTACCGTGCCGGATTCAACCGCCACCGCCTGGCCGAGCAGAATGATCTGCGCACGCACCTTGTCAGCGTCCGTCTCCTTGCGGAACGAGCCGGCCTGCAGGAAGAACCTGGTCACCGGCGCCGCTTTGCTAACCGGTGGCGCGGGTGGCGGAGTAATCCCGGCCAGTGCGGCCTGAGCGCGCGCGGTGTCGATCTTCGCCGCTTCCGCCGGGGTGACCGGCGTGGTCGGGATGGCCGGCACTTGTGGCGTCGGCAGGGTCTTCTCCGGAACGGCATCCGGCGGCACGATCACTTCCGATTCCGGCAGCAGCGTGTAGAAGTCGTACTTCGGCTTGACCGGTTGCGTCGGGCTCGGCGGGGTCTTGTTGGCTTCGGCGATCTTCGTCGCTTTCTGCTGTTGCGCCTGCTCGACCTTCTCACGCTTGACCGTGTCGCTGCCCTTGCCCGGCTCCAGCTTCATCAAAAACACGATGAATGCACCGACCGTCAGGCCGATGGCCATCCACAGCCAGCCGGGAATCGGTTGCTTGGCCGGAGCCTGATAGCGGCTCGCGCCGCGCTTGGGTGCAGGTTTTTTCTTGGCAGCCAACTTACATACGCTCCAGAGTTTCCAGACCCAACAGCTCCAGGCCTTGCTTGAGGATGCGACCGGTCAGCGCGGCCAGACGCAGACGGCTCTGCATCTGGGCCGGGGTCTCGGCGGCGAGGATCGGGCAGTTCTCGTAGAAGCTGGAGAACAGGCCAGCGACGTCGTACAGGTAAGTGCAGAGAATGTGCGGCGTGCCTTTGTCGGACACGTTGTTGAGCACTTCACCGAACTGCGCCAGTTTCGCCGCCAGTTCCTGTTCATGCGCCGCTTCGAGGGCGATCTGGCCGTCGACTTCGCTGAAATCCTTGCCGAGCTTGCGGAACACACCGGCGACGCGGGTGTAGGCATACAGCAGGTACGGCGCGGTGTTGCCTTCGAAATTCAGCATCAGGTCGAAGTTGAAGCTGTAGTCGCTGGTGCGGTGCTTGGACAGGTCAGCGTATTTCACCGCGCCGATGCCGACGACCTTGGCGATGTTGCGCAATTCGTCTTCGGCAAGCTCCGGGTTTTTCTCCTTGACCAGGTTGTAGGCACGTTCCTGCGCTTCGGTCAGCAGGTCGATCAGCTTCACAGTGCCGCCGTCACGGGTCTTGAACGGACGGCCATCTGCGCCGTTCATGGTGCCGAAACCCATGTGTTCCATTTCCATCGGATGGGTGACGAAACCGGCCTTGCGCGCCACGGCGAAGACTTGCTGAAAGTGCAGGGCCTGGCGCTGATCGACGAAGTACAGCGCACGATCGGCTTTCAGCTTGCCACTGCGGTAGCGCACGGCAGCGAGGTCGGTGGTGGCGTACAGATAACCGCCATCCGCCTTGACGATGATCACCGGCAGCGGATCGCCATCGGCATTCTTGAACTCGTCGAGGAACACGCACTGGGCGCCGTTGCTCTCGACCAGCATGCCCGCGGCTTTCAAGTCGTTGACCACATTGATCAGGTCATCGTTGTAGGCGCTTTCGCCCATCACGTCGGCCATGGTCAGTTTGACGTTGAGCAGTTCGTAGATCTTCTGACAGTGCGACAGCGAGATGTCCTTGAAGCGGGTCCACAGCGCCAGGCACTCGGCATCGCCGGCCTGCAGCTTGACCACCAGACCGCGGGCGCGGTCGGCAAATTCTGCGGACTCGTCGAAACGCTGTTTGGCGGCCCGGTAGAAGTTTTCCAGATCGGACAGCTCGTCGCTGGTGATCGGGTTTTCCTGCAGGTACGCCATGAGCATGCCGAACTGCGTGCCCCAGTCACCGACGTGGTTCTGGCGGATCACTTCGTCGCCAAGGAATTCGAGGACGCGGGCCACACCATCGCCGATGATGGTCGAACGCAAGTGGCCGACGTGCATCTCTTTGGCCAGGTTTGGAGCCGACAGGTCGACCACGGTGCGCTGCGCCGGGCCAGCCTTGCGCACGCCGATATGGGCGTCGGCCAGCGCGGCATCGAGACGGCTGGCCAGGGCCTGGGTGTTCTGAAAGAAATTGATGAAGCCCGGGCCGGCGATTTCCGCCTTGGTGACGTTCTCGTCAGCCGGCAGCGCGGCGATGATTTTTTCCGCCAGATCGCGCGGTTTCATCCCGGCCGGTTTGGCCAGCATCATCGCGATGTTGCTGGCGAAGTCGCCGTGAGTCTTGTCGCGGGCGTTTTCCACTTGAATCGCCGGCGACAGGCCTTCAGGCAACACACCTTCGTTGACGAGTTGGGTGAGGGCTTGTTGGATCAGCTGGCGAATGGTGTCTTTCATGGTCTTCTCTTTCGACCGCAAGCGCGGCGGGCGCATCGGTGCGCGGGTGGAAAAACTGGGCATTATCCGTGGCGGAGCCGGGCTTGCCAACCTTAGCAGGCTGGTTGTGGATATGTGGTGACAAATAGATCAATCAGTACAAGTCGACGGGATCGACATCCAGCGACCAGCGCACCGCCCGCCCGCTCGGCATCTGCTCCAGCGCGAGCAACCAACTGGCCAGCAACCGATGCAGCGGTGCCCGTGCCGTTGCCTGCAACAACAATTGCGCGCGATAACGCCCGGCGCGACGTTCCATCGGCGCCGGCACCGGCCCGAGCAGTTCGATGCCGCTCAGATTCAGTTCGCCGAGCAAGCGCTCAGCCTCGCTGCAGGCTTCATCAAGAAACCCTTCAGCCTGTCCAGGTTTGTGCGCTTCGGCGCGCAACAGCGCCAGATGGGCAAACGGCGGCAGCCCGGCGCCGCGGCGCTCGCTCAACGCCTGTTCGGCAAAGGCGAAGTAACCCTGTTCGGTCAGTTGCACCAATAGAGGATGGTCGGCCAGGTGCGTCTGAATGATCACTTTGCCCGGCTCTTCCGCCCGTCCCGCACGACCTGCGACTTGAACGATCAACTGCGCCATGCGCTCGCTGGCACGGAAGTCGCCGGAGAACAGGCCACCGTCAGCGTCGAGAATCGACACCAGCGTCACCCGCGGAAAATGGTGCCCCTTGGCCAACATCTGCGTGCCGACGAGGATGCACGGCTGGCCTTTCTGAATCGTCGCGAACAGCTGATTCATCGCGTCCTTGCGGGAGGTGCTGTCGCGATCGACGCGCAGCACCGGATAGTCCGGGAACAAAATCGCCAGCCGTTCCTCAGCGCGTTCGGTGCCGGCGCCTACCGGGCGCAAGTCGACCTTGTTGCACTTCGGGCACTGGCGCGGGGTGCGTTCGACGTTGCCGCAATGGTGGCAACGCAACTCACCGTAGCGCTGGTGCACGGTCATTCGCGCATCGCAGCGCGAACACTCGGACATCCAGCCGCAATCGTGGCAGAGCAAGGTCGGGGCAAAACCGCGGCGGTTAAGGAACACCAGCACCTGCTGGCCGTTGGCGAGGGTCTGGCCGATGGCTTGTTGCATCGGTCCGGAAATGCCGCTGTCCAGCGGCCGGCTTTTCACATCCAGGCGCAGAAAGCGCGGCTGTTTGGCGCCGCCAGCGCGCTCGTTCAGGCGCAACAGGCCGTAACGCCCGGTGTAGGCGTTGTGCAGGCTTTCCAGCGACGGCGTGGCCGAGCCGAGCACGATCGGGATGTTCTCCTGACGTGCTCGCACCAGCGCCAGATCACGGGCGTGGTAACGCAAGCCTTCCTGCTGTTTATAAGAGCCGTCGTGCTCTTCATCGATGATGATCAGCCCCGGATTTTTCATCGGCGTGAACAGCGCCGAGCGGGTGCCGATAATAATGTCGGCCTCGCCATCGCGGGCGGCGAGCCAGGCGTCGAGGCGTTCACGATCGTTGACCGCCGAGTGCACCAGGGCGATGCGTGCATTGAAACGCTGTTCGAAGCGCGCCAGGGTCTGCGGGCCGAGGTTGATCTCCGGGACCAGCACCAGCGCCTGTTTGCCGGCCTCGAGGGTTTCACGGATCAGCTGCAAATAGACTTCGGTCTTGCCGCTGCCGGTAACCCCGGCCAGCAAAAACGCGTGATAACTGTCGAAACCGGCGCGGATGGCTTCATACGCCGCGCGTTGTTCGCTGTTGAGCGGCAGTTCCGGTTGCGCCAGCCAGTGTTCATGGCGCGCGCCGGGGAGGTGGCGGCGGATTTCCACTTGCACCAGACCCTTGGCCAGCAGCAGGTCGAGGCTGTCCTTGCTCAGCATCAGTTTGCTCAGCAACTGATGGGCGACACCGTGCGGATGCTGGGCCAGCGTTGCCAGGGCTTCTCGCTGGCGCGGGGCACGAGCGATGCGCGGATCATCAAGGCTGGCACCCGGCGCCGCTGACCAGAAACGCTCTTGGCGGGCCTCGGCCAGTTCGCCCTGACGCAGCAGCACCGGCAACGCCCAGCTCAAGGTGTCGCCGAGGCTGTGCTGGTAGTACTGCGACGTCCACAGACACAGCTTGAACAGCGCCGGCGGCAGCGGCGCGGTGGTATCGAGCAGGGCCAGCGCCGGTTTGAGTTTCTCCACCGGCACTTCGCTGGTATCCGCGACCTCGACCAGAATCCCGATCATCTCGCGCCGCCCGAACGGCACCCGCAGGCGCATGCCCGGCTGCAATTGCTCACGCCGCACCCCGGCCGGCGCCCGGTAATCGAACAGGCGGCGCAGGGGCGAAGGCAAGGCAAGGCGCAGAATGGCGTCGGGCACGCGGGGGGATCTCTATCAGGGCGGTAGGACTCAGCGCATAACCCTGTAGGAGTGAGTCTGCTCGCGATAGCGGTTTGTCATTCAACATTTAGGTTGTCTGATATACCGCTATCGCGAGCAGGCTCACTCCAACAGTGGATAGCGTGTTGGGCCGGGAGCCTAGCAGACGGTCGGTCTCGGTGACAGCTTGCGCGATTGAAAAGGTCTGGTAGAATCCGCGGCCTAATTACGTGCGGTATTCAACAATAGTGTTGGGTGGCGGCACGCTAGCCTGAGGAAGACACCATGAAAGCCGAAATCCATCCGAACTACCCGGAAATCGCTGTTACCTGCAGCTGCGGTAACAAGTTCGAAACTCGTTCGACCTACGGCAAAGCCCTGGCGATCGACGTTTGCAACGAATGCCACCCGTTCTACACCGGTAAGCAGAAGACTCTGGACACCGGCGGCCGCGTGCAGAAGTTCGCAGACCGTTTCGCTACTTTCGGCGTTGGCAAAAAAGCCTGAGGCTGATCATTTTGGAAGGTCGTATCGACTTCTCCAGACTGATGAAAAAGGCGTCCCTTGCGGGCGCCTTTTTTGTGTCTGCGATTTGGCTGTCCGCCGCCCAGGCGTTCTGTCCAACACCTGCTGGGCTGATCAGCGTCAGCGTGCAGCGGGTAGTTGATGGCGACACGCTGCGCCTGAGCGATGGCCGCAGCGTGCGCATGATCGGCCTCAACACGCCGGAGCTGGGCAAGCAGGGTCGCAGCGACGAGCCGTTCGCCGTGGCCGCGCGCAAACGCCTCGAAGCGCTGGTGGCGGACAGCGGCGGGCGTGTCGGCTTGCGTCCCGGACGGCAGGGAAAGGACCACTACGGCCGCACGCTCGCGCATGTCTACAGCGACAGTGGCGCCAATCTCGAAGCGCAAATGCTTGCCGATGGCCTCGGTTTTCAGGTGGCCGTTGCGCCGAACGTCGATCTGGTCGCCTGTCAGCAGGCCGCCGAAACCTCGGCGCGGCAGGCTGGGCGCGGCGTCTGGCGGCAACCGCCGGTACTCAAAGCACAACAGATTCAGCGTTCCGGCTTCGCCGTGGTCAGCGGTCGGGTGAGCAAGGTGCAGCGCAATCGCGGTGGAATCTGGATCGAGTTGCAGGACGCGCTTGTACTGCGCGTTGCGCCCAATCTGGTCGGACAATTCGACAATGCCCGCTTGCAGGCGCTCAAAGGCCAGCAGATCGAGGTGCGCGGCTGGATCGTTGATCGCTCGCGGCGCGGCGGCTTGCAGGCGGGGCAGGCGCGCTGGTTGTTGCCGTTGACCGACCCTTCGATGCTGCAGGGTTCACGCTGAATAAAAAATTGTAGACATTTTTCGGATCGATTGTGAACAGTCAAGCCCTTGTGCGCCGTGGCTCTTGGCCCAAAGTCGTAGGGCAGGGCGCTTGACAGTGGTGACTGCCCAGTCTTGTGGGGACTTTGCGAGGCGCGTATCCTCGCTGACCAGTCTGTCCAACAGTAAAAAGCGGAATGCCAAAATGTCTGATCTGAAAACTGCCGCTCTCGAATATCACGCCAATCCTCGTCCGGGGAAGCTGAGTGTCGAGCTCACCAAGGCCACTGCTACCGCTCGCGACCTGTCGCTGGCGTACAGCCCCGGCGTAGCTGAACCAGTGCGTGAGATCGCCCGCGATCCCGAACTGGCCTACAAGTACACCGGCAAGGGCAACCTGGTTGCAGTGATTTCCGATGGCACCGCGATTCTCGGCCTGGGCAACCTCGGCCCATTGGCCTCCAAGCCAGTGATGGAAGGCAAGGGCGTGCTGTTCAAGCGCTTCGCCGGTATCGACGTGTTCGACATCGAAGTCGACTCGGAAAGCCCGCAAGCCTTCATTGACACGGTCAAGCGCATCTCTATCACCTTCGGCGGCATCAACCTCGAAGACATCAAGGCACCAGAGTGCTTTGAGATCGAGCGCGCGCTGATCGAACAATGCGACATTCCGGTATTCCACGATGATCAGCACGGCACCGCGATCGTTACCGCGGCCGGCATGATCAACGCCTTGGAAATCGCTGGCAAAACCCTGCCAGAAGCGAAGATCGTCTGCCTGGGCGCCGGCGCTGCGGCCATCTCCTGCATGAAATTGCTGGTGAGCATGGGCGCACGCATCGAAAACATCTTCATGGTTGACCGTACTGGCGTGATTCACTCCGGCCGTGACGACCTGAACCAGTACAAAGCCGTGTTCGCTCACGCCACCGAGAAGCGCAGCCTGGCTGACGCACTGGCAGGCGCTGACGTGTTCGTCGGTCTGTCCGGCCCGAACCTGCTGAGCGCTGAAGGCCTGCTGTCGATGGCAGCGAACCCGATCGTGTTCGCCTGCTCCAACCCGGATCCGGAAATCTCCCCGGAACTGGCTCACGCCACCCGTAGCGACGTGATCATGGCCACCGGCCGTTCGGACTACCCGAACCAGGTCAACAACGTGCTGGGCTTCCCGTTCATCTTCCGCGGTGCCCTGGACGTTCGCGCCAAGCGCATCAATGAAGAGATGAAAGTCGCTGCCGCCAATGCCCTGCGCGAACTGGCCAAGCTGCCAGTGCCACAGGACGTCTGCGATGCCTACGGTGGCGCTCCGCTGGAATTCGGCCGTGAGTACATCATTCCGAAGCCAATGGACAAGCGCCTGATCACCCTGATCTCCGACGCTGTGGCCAAAGCGGCGATCGAGACCGGTGTGGCCACCCTGCCGTATCCGAAGAACTACCCGTTGAAAAGCGTGGATGACGTGTTCAACGGTTAAAAGCAGTCGCCCATAAAAAAACCCAGCCTGGTGCTGGGTTTTTTTATGGGCTACAAGCTACAAGCTACAAGCTACAAGCAGTACGCAATTCCCCGCTTTTACTTGCAGCTTGTAGCTTGCCCCTTGCAGCTGCCCCTCTAGAACAAGTCGATCGGCGCCTGTTCATCCGCCGGTAGCGGGCTGCCCGGTACGACGCCGTTGCCCAGCTCATTCATCGACGGTGGGGAGTCCTCAGCCTTGAACAGCTCGAAGTACGCGCCCGGTGTGCTCGGCGACGCTGCACGGCCACTGACCGGGTCCACGCGCAGGCTGAGGATGCCTTCCGGTTCTGGCTGGACATGCGGTGGCTTGTCCTTCAGTGCGGCCGACATGTAATTCATCCAGATCGGCAGCGCCACAGTGCCGCCGAACTCGCGGCGGCCGAGGCTTTCCGGCTGGTCGAAACCGGTCCACACCGTGGTCACGTAATCGGCGTTGTAACCGGAAAACCACGCATCTTTCGATTCGTTGGTGGTACCGGTCTTGCCAGCGATGTCGCTACGGCCCATGGCGAGGGCGCGGCGGCCGGTGCCGAGCTTGATCACGTCCTGCAGCATGCTGTTGAGGATGTAGGTAGTACGACCATCAACAATCCGCTCGGCCACGGCTGGCGCTTGGGGCACTGCCTGATTGCCTGGCGCTTCGCCGGGAGCCGGTGCGGCATTGACTGTGAACGACTCGGTGGCCGGCGCGGCGATACCGTCCGTCGCCGAGCCACCTTGCGGAACAGTCGGCGGGTTGGCCACGAACAGCGTGTCACCGTTGCGGCTTTCGATCTTGTCGATGATGTACGGGGTGATCTTGTAACCGCCGTTGGCGAAGGTACTCCAGCCGGTGGCAATCTCCATCGGCGTCAGGGTTGCGGTACCCAGTGCCAGCGACAGGTTAGGCGGCAGGTCCTGCTTGTTGAAGCCGAAGCGGGTGATGTAATCGATGGTTTTACCCACGCCCATCGCCTGCAGCAGGCGGATCGACACCAGGTTACGCGACTTGTACAGCGCCTCGCGCAGACGGATCGGACCGAGGAAGGTGTTGGTATCGTTCTTCGGACGCCAGACCTTGTCCAGGTACTCGTCGACGAACACGATCGGCGCATCGTTGACCAGGGTTGCAGCGGTGTAGCCACTGTCCAGTGCGGCGCTGTAGACGAACGGTTTGAAGCTCGAACCCGGCTGACGCTTGGCCTGCATGGCGCGGTTGTAGTTGCTCTGCTCGAACGCGAAACCACCGACCAGCGAACGGATCGCGCCATTCTGCGGATCCAGCGACACCAAAGCGCCTTGCGCCTGCGGGATCTGGCTGAACTTCAGCGAATTGTCTTTCTGGCGCTGCACGCGAATCAGATCGCCAACCTGCGCGACATCCGCCGGCTGACGCGGATTGGCGCCCATGCTGTTGGTATTGAGGAACGGCCGCGCCCATTTCATGGTGTCCCAGGCGACATGTTCTTCGCCGGTACGGGTCAGCACTTGCAGGCCGTTCTTGTCGACCTGGATGACGATCGCCGGTTCCAGACTGCTGATGGTGCGTTGCTTGGTCAGTTCGCTGGCCCAGGCTTCGCGGGTCTTGCCCGGCAGACGCGACTCGGGGCCGCGGTAGCCGTGGCGCTGGTCGTAGGTCATCAAACCTTCGTGCAGCGCGGTGTTGGCCATTTCCTGCAGGTTGCTCGGCACCGTGGTAGTGACGCGGAAACCCTCGGTGTAGGCGTCGCTGCCGTAGCGGCCAACCATTTCGGCGCGGGCCATTTCAGCAATGTACGGCGCGTTCACTTCCGGGGTCGGTACGTGGTAGCTGGCATTCAGCGGCTCGTTGATCGCAGCGGTGTAATCGGCCTCGGTGATCTTGCCGAGCTTGTACATGCGCCCCAGGATCCAGTCGCGGCGCTCTTTGCTGCGCGCCGGGTTGGCCAGAGGGTTGAAGCGCGACGGGGCTTTCGGCAGGCCGGCGATCATCGCCATCTGCGCCAGGCTGACGTCGCGAATCGATTTGCCGTAATACACCTGAGCCGCCGCCTCGATGCCATAGGCGCGGTTGCCCAGATAGATCTTGTTGACGTACAGCTCGAGGATCTCGTCCTTGGTCAGCTGCCGTTCGATCTGCAGGGCCAGAAGAATTTCCGTGGTTTTACGCGAGAAGCTGCGTTCGCTGGTGAGGAAGAAGTTCTTCGCCACCTGCATGGTGATGGTGCTGCCGCCAGACTGGATGTGCCCGCTTTTGACCAGTTGCGTTGCGGCGCGCATCAGGCTGCTCGGATCGACGCCGTAGTGGTTGGCGAAATTGTCGTCTTCAGCACTTAGTAACGCATTAATGAAATTGGGCGGAATGTCGGCGAAACGGATCGGTGTGCGGCGCATTTCGCCAAACTCTGCGATCAACTTGTCATCGCTGCTGTAGACGCGAAGCGGAATCTGCAACTGAATGCTTCGCAGAGCCTCCACAGACGGCAAACCCGGACTAAGGTAAAGAAACGCGCCGCTGAGACCTAATAGCAGTCCGCAGAAAACGGCGACGATGGACCAACCGAAAAATTTCAGCAGACGAATCAAGGCTTTTGGACATCCAGAGCAAAGAATGAATTTGGCGACGGGGTTCCGGTAACACACAGAACGGCCCGCGCGGGCAGTAAAAAGCGGAAAAAAACGCTGGGCATTATAAGCACTTTTCCGCAGGGGGCGTCATTTGCGCTTCTGTCAAGACGGGGTGAAGGAACGCAATGCGTATTACAGAGTCCGTAACTCACGGAAAGTCATAGGGAATTGGTAGTGCTGGGACTCTTCAATAAAAAAGCCAATACATTACTGGGGATCGACATCAGCTCCACGTCAGTGAAGCTGCTGGAATTGAGCCGTCAGGGCGAGCGCTACCGGGTCGAGGCCTATGCCGTCGAGCCCTTGCCGGCCAATGCGGTGGTCGAAAAGAACATCGCCGAACTCGAAGGCGTCGGCCAGGCCCTCAGTCGCGTGCTGAGCAAGGCGCGCACCGGGCTCAAGGGCGTGGCGGTGGCGGTGGCCGGCTCGGCGGTGATCACCAAGGTTATCGAAATGGACGCCGGGCTTTCCGACGACGAGCTGGAAAACCAGCTGAAGATCGAGGCCGACCAATATATTCCCTACCCGCTGGACGAAGTCGCCATCGATTTCGAAGTCCAGGGCGTGTCGCCGCGCAATCCCGAGCGAGTCAATGTCCTGCTGGCGGCCTGTCGCAAGGAAAACGTCGAAGTGCGCGAGGCAGCGTTGGCCCTGGCCGGGCTGACGGCTCGGGTGGTGGACGTCGAGGCTTACGCGCTGGAACGCTCATACGCTTTGCTGGCGACGCAACTGGCGGCATCCCAGGAGCGCCTGACCGTGGCCGTGGTCGACATCGGCGCGACGATGACCACCCTCAGCGTCCTGCACAACGGCAAAATCATCTACACCCGCGAGCAATTGTTCGGCGGTCGGCAATTGACCGAGGAAATTCAGCGGCGTTACGGCCTGACCGTCGAGCAGGCCGGGCTGGCGAAAAAACAGGGCGGTCTGCCTGACGATTACGTCAGTGAAGTCCTGCAGCCGTTTCGCGAGGCGCTGGTGCAGCAGGTGTCACGCTCGTTGCAGTTCTTCTTCGCGTCCGGGCAATACAACGCCGTCGATCACATTCTGCTGGCGGGTGGCACGGCCTCGGTGCCGGGCCTGGATCGCTTGATCGAACAGCGCCTGAACACGCCAACGCAAGTGGCCAACCCGTTTGCCGATATGTCTTTGAGCAGCAAGGTCAATGCCGGTGCGCTGGCCAGCGATGCGCCGGCATTGATGATCGCCTGCGGGCTCGCGCTCAGGAGTTTCGACTGATGGCGCGGATCAACCTTTTACCCTGGCGCGAAGAGCGTCGCGAGGAACGGCGCAAACGCTTTCTGCTGGCATTGACCGGCGTGCTCGTCGGTTCGATCGGTGCGGTGCTGATTGCCGATCAGATCATCAGTGCCGCCATCGACCGGCAAGTGGCGCGCAATGACTACATCAGCAAGCAGATCGCCGTGGTCGACGAGCGGATCAAGCAGATCAGCGAACTCAAGGCACGCCGCCAGCAGTTGGTCGAGCGCATGCGCATCATCCAGGACTTGCAGGGCAACCGGCAGATCAGCGGGCGAATCTTCGACCAGTTGGCGCGCACGCTGCCGGACGGTGTGTATTTCACCGAAGTGAAAATGGCTGGCAAAGCCCTGTCGATCAGCGGCGCTGCGCAATCCAACAATCGCGTTTCCGACCTGATGCGCAACTTGGAAGCATCGGACTGGTTCGATGCGCCGAGCCTCAACGAAGTCAAAGCCACTACTGCCGGACAAGTCGATCAGGCCAACACCTTTGAGCTGACCGTGCGCCAGACCCGGCCCAAGACTGCCGAGGACGACCAATGAAGCCGTCCGAATGGCTGGAAAGCCTGCGCAGCGTCGATTTCAACGACCTCGACACCAGCAACATCGGTTCCTGGCCGGCGGCGGTGAAGTTCATTGCCGGCGCGCTGTTGATGGTGCTGGTATTGGCGCTGGGCTATAACTTTTTTCTCAGCGACCTGGAGAATCAACACGACCTCAAGCGGGAGGAGGAGCTGACGCTCAAGGAACAGTTCGCCAGCAAGGCGCGCCTGTCGGCCAATCTCGAGCTGTACACCCAGCAGATGAAGGAGATGGAAAATACCTTCGGCGAGTTGTTGCGGCAGTTGCCCAGCGACACCGAAGTGCCGGGCCTGCTCGAAGACATCACCCGCACTGGCCTGGGTAGCGGCCTGGAATTCGAAGAGATCAAGTTGCTGCCGGAAGTCACCCAGCCTTTCTACATCGAGCTGCCGATCCAGATCACCGTTACCGGCGCTTACCACGACCTCGCCACGTTCGTCAGCGGTGTAGCCGGATTGCCGCGCATCGTTACCCTTCACGATTTCGACCTCGCACCCGCCAACAAGGAAGGCGGGCCTAAGCTGCGCATGAGCATCCTCGCCAAGACGTACCGCTATAACGACAAGGGGCTGCAGAAATGACCCCGATTCGTTACATGGCGTGGGCGATGACGCTGCTCGCTTTGGGCGGGTGTGGCGGCGGCGACGACTTCAGTGATCTCGACGCCTACATGAATGAAGTGCGCCTGCGGCCGGCCGGCAAGATTGAACCAACGCCGACATTCCGGTCTTACCCGACATTCACTTACAGCGCGGCCAACCTGCGCAGTCCGTTTTCACCTCAGGTGCGGGTTGATCTGGCCGGGCGCAAACACGGCTCGCGCAACGTCAAGCCCGACCCCAACCGGGTCAAGCAATACCTGGAAGGTTTCAACATCGAGCAGTTCGAGATGGTCGGCACGATTGCCAATGCTTCGGGCTCGTTCGCGCTGCTGCGCGGGGCGGGCGGGGTGCATCGGTTGAAAGTCGGCGATTACCTGGGGCGCAACGACGGGCGCATCGTCGCCATCAGCGCGACACAGGTCGACGTCGTCGAAATCGTGCCCGACGGGCAGGGCGCCTGGCTCGAGCGGCCGCGCACCATTCCTTTGAAAGAGCACTCATAGTGGAAGTCGAACAATGAACAGGATTTTCTCCACCCTCGGTTTTTCGCTATGGATAGCGCTGATGTCGCCGATGGTAAACGCGGCCAACCTGAAAGCGCTGGATGTCGCGGCGCTGCCGGGTGACCGCGTCGAACTGAAGCTGTCGTTCGATGGCCCGCCACCGGCGCCCAAGGGCTATACCACGGAATCACCGGCGCGCATCGCGGTGGATCTGCCCGGTGTCGCCAGTCAATTGAGCAACAAGAATCTGGATCTGGGCAGCGGCAATGCGCGTACCGCCACGGTGGTCGAGGCCAAGGACCGCACGCGGCTGATCGTCAGCCTCACCCAGCTTGCGCCTTACACCACGCGCATCGAGGGCAATACTCTGTTCGTGGTGGTCGGCCAGGGTGCACCGGCGCCTGCCTCGCGCCCCGCCGCGGTTGCGCCGCGTGTGAGCACGGCAGCTGCGCCAGCGGCCAAGCCATTCGTACCAAAAAACCGCGGCATTCGTGGCGTCGATTTCCAGCGCGGCACCGAGGGCGAGGGCAACGTCGTCATTGATCTGTCCGACCCGACCATCGCCCCGGATATCCAGGAGCACGACGGCAAAATCATCCTCAGCTTCGCCCGCACACAGCTGCCGGAGAAGCTGCGGGTGCGCCTTGACGTCAAGGATTTCGCCACCCCGGTGCAATTCGTCAATGCCGCCGTCAGTGGTGATCGCACGGTGATCACCGTCGAGCCCAGCGGCACCTACGACTATTCGACCTTTCAGACCGACAACAAACTGACCGTCAGCGTCCGCCCGATGAGTGTCGATGACCTGCAAAAGCGCAACGCCGAACGTCAGGCCTACATTGGCGAAAAACTCTCGCTGAATTTCCAGGACATCGATGTGCGCTCGGTGCTGCAACTGATCGCCGACTTCACCAACCTCAATCTGGTGGCCAGCGATACGGTGCAGGGCGGCATCACCTTGCGCCTGCAAAACGTACCGTGGGATCAGGCGCTGGATCTGGTGCTGAAAACCAAGGGGCTGGATAAACGCAAGATCGGCAATGTGCTGCTGGTCGCGCCGGCCGATGAGATCGCTGCCCGCGAACGCCAGGAACTCGAGTCGCAGAAGCAGATTGCCGAGCTGGCGCCGCTGCGTCGTGAACTGTTGCAGGTGAATTATGCGAAGGCGGCGGACATCGCCAAGCTGTTCCAGTCGGTGACCAGCGCCGAAGCGAAAATCGATGAGCGCGGTTCGATCACCGTGGATGAGCGGACCAACAATATCATTGCCTACCAGACCCAGGATCGCCTCGACGAACTGCGGCGGATCGTGGCGCAACTGGATATTCCGGTGCGTCAGGTGATGATCGAGGCGCGCATCGTCGAGGCCAACGTCGATTACGACAAGAGTCTGGGCGTGCGCTGGGGCGGTTCAGTGCAGAACAAGGGCAACTGGAACGCGTCCGGGGTCAACGGTTCATCTTCCACCATCGGCACGCCGGGGAGCACCAGCACCAACTCGCCGTTCGTCGACATGGGCACTGTCAACAATACTTCCGGGATCGGCATCGCCTTCATCACCGACAACGTGCTGCTTGACCTTGAGCTGACGGCGATGGAGAAGACCGGCAACGGCGAAATCGTCTCGCAACCGAAAGTGGTCACCTCTGACAAGGAAACCGCGAAGATCCTCAAAGGCACGGAAATTCCCTATCAGGAAGCCAGCTCCAGTGGCGCGACTTCGGTGTCGTTCAAGGAGGCCTCGCTGTCGCTGGAGGTCACGCCGCAGATCACCCCGGACAACCGCATCATCATGGAGGTCAAGGTCACCAAGGATGAGCCGGATTACCTGAACAAAGTGCAGGATGTGCCGCCGATCAAGAAAAACGAGGTCAACGCCAAGGTGCTGGTCAACGACGGCGAAACCATCGTGATTGGCGGTGTTTTTTCAAATACTCAGAGCAAGGTTGTAGATAAGGTGCCATTTCTTGGCGATGTGCCGTATCTTGGCCGCCTTTTCCGGCGTGATGTGGTTTCGGAGAAAAAATCCGAGCTGCTGGTATTTCTCACTCCGCGTATCATGAATAACCAGGCGATTGCTGTGAGTCGTTGATTCTGTGCGAAATTTGATACTTGTAGGACCGATGGGTGCTGGCAAAAGCACCATCGGCCGATTGCTGGCCAAAGAGCTGCGCCTGCCGTTCAAGGATTCCGACAAGGAAATTGAGCTGCGCACGGGTGCCAATATCCCATGGATCTTCGACAAGGAAGGCGAGCCCGGCTTTCGCGACCGTGAGCAGGCGATGATTGCCGAGCTGTGCGCGTTCGACGGCGTGGTGCTGGCGACCGGCGGTGGCGCGGTGATGCGCGACGCCAATCGCAAGGCCCTGTTCGAGGGCGGGCGAGTGGTGTACCTGCACGCGTCCGTCGAACAGCAGGTCGGCCGCACCTCGCGCGACCGCAACCGGCCGTTGCTGCGCACCGCCGATCCGGCGAAAACCCTGCGTGACCTGTTGGCGATCCGCGATCCGCTTTATCGGGAAATTGCCGATCTGGTGGTGGAAACCGACGAACGGCCGCCGCGCATGGTGGTGCTCGATATTCTCGACCGTCTGGCCCAGCTTCCGCCCCGTTAAAGCCGCGCGCGAAATGCGCTATCCTCGGCGTCCTGTCACAGCCTGCCGAGGTGTGGCGGATGACCGGCAAGCGGCGTCACACCCGCTACAGGCCGCAGATAACCAATAATTCAGGGCAGGACGCCTGCTTCCATCTTCACTGTGGGGACACATGCAGACACTCAAGGTCGACCTGGGCGAGCGCAGCTACCCGATTCATATTGGCGAAGGTCTGCTGGACCAGCCCGAACTGCTGGCGCCCCACATCCACGGGCGGCAAGTGGCAATCATCTCCAATGAGACCGTTGCGCCGCTCTATCTCGAACGTCTGACCCGCAGCCTGGCGCAGTACTCGGTGATTTCCGTGGTGCTGCCGGACGGCGAAGCGTTCAAGAACTGGGAAACCCTGCAGTTGATCTTCGACGGTCTGCTGACCGCTCGGCATGACCGCCGCACCACCGTCATCGCTCTGGGCGGCGGTGTGATCGGCGACATGGCCGGTTTCGCCGCAGCCTGCTATCAGCGCGGCGTCGACTTCATTCAGATTCCGACCACGCTGTTGTCCCAGGTCGATTCGTCGGTGGGCGGCAAGACCGGCATCAACCATCCGCTGGGCAAGAACATGGTCGGCGCGTTCTATCAGCCGAACGTGGTGCTGATCGATACCGCGTCGCTGAAAACCCTGCCAGCGCGCGAGCTTTCCGCAGGTCTGGCCGAAGTCATCAAATACGGTCTGATCTGCGATGAGCCGTTCCTGACCTGGCTCGAAGACAACGTCGACGCCCTGCGCGCGCTGGACCAGAAAGCCCTGACCTACGCTATCGAACGCTCCTGCGCGGCCAAGGCTGCGGTAGTCGGCGCCGATGAAAAGGAAACTGGCGTGCGCGCCACGCTCAACCTCGGCCATACCTTCGGGCACGCCATCGAGACTCATATGGGCTATGGTGTGTGGCTGCATGGTGAAGCGGTCGCGGCTGGCACCGTAATGGCGCTGGAGATGTCCGCGCGGCTTGGCTGGATCAGCGAGCAGGAGCGCGATCGCGGCATTCGTCTGTTCCAGCGCGCCGGTCTGCCGGTGATTCCGCCTGAAGAAATGCGCGAAGCGGATTTTCTGCAACACATGGCAATCGACAAAAAAGTGATCGACGGTCGTCTGCGCCTGGTGCTGCTGCGCCGGATGGGCGAAGCGGTCGTGACCGACGATTATCCGAAAGAGGTTCTACAGGCCACGCTGGGAGCGGACTACCGCGCCCTGGCTCAGCTTAAAGGTTAATAAGATTCCGATGACTAGTTTGCATGCCGACGAGGCGTTTCTCGGCCATTTCCAGTTAAGTCACGACCCGTTCGCGCCGCGGGTGCCAGGCTTCAAATTTTTCCCGGCCCAGCGCAAACCGGTGCTCGGTCAACTGCATCATCTGGCGCGCTACAGCCAGTTGCTGCTGGTGGTCACCGGCCCGCAGGGCAGCGGCAAGACCTTGCTGCGTCAGGCGCTGGTCGCCAGCACCAACAAACAGTCGGTGCAGAGCGTGGTGGTTTCCGCCCGTGGCGCCGGCGATGCTGCCGGTGTGCTGCGCCAGGTCGCGCAGGCGCTGGATGTCGCCCAGGCTGAGGTCGGTGCGATTCTCGAGCAGGTCGTCCAGCTCGCCCTGACGGGTCAGGAAGTCTATCTGCTGGTGGACGACGCCGAGCAGCTCGACGAGTCTGCTCTCGAAGCGCTGATGGCGCTGGGTGCCGGCACGCCAGAAGGGCGCCCGCATGTTTTCCTGTTCGGAGAGTCGTCGCTGATCGCTCAACTTGAGGCGTTGCAGCTTGAAGAAGAGCGTTTTCACGTCATCGAACTGCAGCCGTACACCGAAGAAGAGACCCGCGAATATCTCGACCAGCGGCTCGAAGGCGCGGGCCGGGGTGTCGAACTTTTCACTGCGGATCAGATCTCTGATATTCACGAAAGCTCCGAGGGTTGGCCAGGCAACATCAACCAGGTCGCTCGCGATGCTCTGATCGAAGTCATGATTGCCAGCCGCTCCGCGGTGAAGCGTCCAAGTATGGGGTTCAACATGCCGAAGAAACACGTATTGGCGATTTCCGCCGTCGTGGTGGTCGCGGTCGCCGCCGCCTGGCTGATGCCGGGTCGCAACAAGGCGCCAACTACCGGCGCGCCAGCCAATGAACAGGCGCAGTTGCCTCTGGGTCAGGCGCCCGCCAATGGCGCGGCACCCAACGTCGAATTCGCCGGCAACACCCAGCCGATGCCGCTGCCGTTGGTCGGCAACTCACAACCGGTCATGCGTGGGCCGTTGGCCGAAGAGGCCGGTGGCATCACTGAAGGTGACGATGGCGTGCCGCTGGAAGGCTCCAGTGATACCCCGCCGACCGTGACCACTTCCGCGCCGCCAGCCGGCGTGCCGGCCGGTCCTGCGCCGACTCCGGTGCCGTTGCCAGCCGCCAAGCCGACGCCAGCCCCGACGCAAGTCGCCACGGCCAAGCCTGCTCCGGCCGCGCCAGTCGCCAAACCGGCGCCAGCACCGGCCAAACCGGTCGCTGCGGCGAAACCGGCCGAGAAGCCTGTGACCGTCGCCAAGGCTGCCGGTGGTAGCTGGTACGCCGGTCAGCCGACCGGCAACTACGTGGTGCAGATCCTCGGCACCAGCTCGGAAACCGCCGCGCAGAACTTCGTCAAGGAGCAGGGCGGCGAGTACCGTTATTTCAAGAAAGTCCTCAACGGCAAGCCGCTGTATGTGATCACCTATGGCAATTTTGCCAATCGTGATGCGGCCGTTTCTGCCATCAAGGCCTTGCCAGCGAAGGTTCAGGCTGGTAAACCTTGGCCTCGCACTGTCGCCAGCGTCCAACAGGAACTGGCAACAACTCGCTGAAGATTCGGCGGCCTTACCCAGGCCGCCTCTCCCGGCACCTCAAAATCTCCATAAGTGCGCGCTTTCTGAAAAGGATGCGTGCCTTCTGGTGTCTGCGTCACAGTAGTCTTTGAGTCGTTGCAGTCATAATTTAAAAAAGTTTTGACTAGCACAGCAGATCGCTTTAAACCTTTCACAAATGCGACATGAATTTGCGACAGTTCGTCGTCAAATTTGTGAGCCTCTGTGTCGCTGTGTACAATGACCACCCTTTTGCCCCCGCGAAGCCGGCGTACGTTCGGCGCGGAACGCAAGTGGTTGAATTGAAAGAAATTTGCCTCGAAAAGAGGCAGCCTGGTGAGAAAGTGTCTATGAAAGCAGGTCTGTACCAACCAGATGAATTCAAGGATAACTGCGGTTTCGGCCTGATAGCCCATATGCAGGGCGAGCCCAGTCATACCCTTTTGCAAACGGCCATCGAGGCCCTGACCTGCATGACCCACCGCGGTGGGATTAATGCCGACGGCAAGACCGGTGACGGTTGCGGTCTGCTGATTCAAAAGCCTGACGCGTTCCTGCGAGCCATTGCCCAGGAAACCTTCAGCGTCGAGTTGCCCAAGCAATATGCTGTGGGCATGGTCTTCTTCAACCAGGATCCGGCCAAGGCCGAAGCCGCTCGCGAGAACATGAACCGCGAGATCCTCGCTGAAGGCCTGCAACTGATCGGCTGGCGCAAAGTGCCGATCGACACCAGCGTCCTCGGTCGTCTGGCCCTTGAGCGCCTGCCGCAGATCGAGCAGGTCTACATCGGTGGCGAAGGCCTGAGCGATCAGGACATGGCCGTGAAGCTGTTCAGCGCCCGTCGCCGTTCGTCGGTGGCCAATGCCGCCGACACCGATCACTACATCTGCAGCTTTTCGCACAAGACCATCATCTATAAAGGCCTGATGATGCCGGCCGATCTGGCCGCGTTCTATCCAGACCTGAGTGACGAGCGTCTACAAACCGCGATCTGCGTATTCCACCAGCGCTTCTCCACCAACACCCTGCCGAAATGGCCGCTGGCGCAGCCGTTCCGCTTCCTCGCGCACAACGGCGAGATCAACACCATCACCGGTAACCGCAACTGGGCGCAGGCCCGTCGGACCAAGTTCAGCAACGATCTGATGGATCTGGAAGAGCTCGGCCCGCTGGTCAACCGTGTCGGTTCCGACTCTTCGAGCATGGACAACATGCTCGAACTGATGGTCACCGGTGGCATCGACCTGTTCCGTGGCGTGCGGATGATCATTCCGCCTGCGTGGCAGAACGTCGAAACCATGGACCCGGATCTGCGTGCGTTCTACGAATACAACTCGATGCACATGGAGCCGTGGGACGGCCCGGCCGGCGTGGTCATGACCGACGGTCGCTACGCGGTGTGCCTGCTCGACCGTAACGGTCTGCGTCCGGCACGCTGGGTCACCACCAAGAACGGTTTCATTACCCTCGCCTCGGAAATCGGCGTGTGGAACTACCAGCCCGAGGACGTGCTCGCCAAGGGCCGCGTCGGCCCGGGTCAGATCTTTGCCGTGGACACCGAAACCGGGCAGATCCTCGACACCGATGCGATCGATAACCGTCTGAAATCCCGTCATCCGTACAAGCAATGGCTGCGCAAGAATGCCCTGCGCATTCAGGCGACCATGGAAGACAACGACCACGGTTCGGCGTTCTACGACGTCGATCAGCTCAAGCAGTACATGAAGATGTATCAGGTCACGTTCGAGGAGCGCGACCAGGTATTGCGTCCGCTCGGCGAGCAAGGCTACGAAGCCGTGGGCTCGATGGGCGACGACACGCCAATGGCCGTGCTGTCGCAGCGTGTGCGTACGCCGTACGACTATTTCCGCCAGCAGTTCGCCCAAGTGACCAACCCGCCGATCGACCCGCTGCGTGAAGCGATCGTGATGTCGCTGGAAATCTGCCTCGGAGCCGAGCGCAACATTTTCCAGGAGTCGCCGGAACACGCCTCGCGCGTGATCCTCAGCTCGCCGGTCATTTCCCCGGCCAAGTGGCGTTCGTTGATGAACCTCGACCGGCCGGGTTTCGAACGAGCGATCATCGACCTCAACTACGACGAAAGCCTCGGCCTCGAAGCGGCGATCCGCAACGTTGCCGATCAGGCTGAAGAAGCCGTGCGCGCCGGGCGTACCCAGATTGTCCTGAGCGACCGCCATATCGCCCCGGGCAAACTGCCGATTCACGCATCCCTGGCGACCGGCGCGGTACACCACCGCCTGACCGAAAAAGGCCTGCGTTGCGATTCCAACATCCTTGTTGAAACTGCCACCGCACGTGACCCGCATCACTTCGCCGTGCTGATCGGTTTCGGCGCCTCGGCGGTGTATCCGTTCCTGGCTTACGAAGTGCTGGGCGACCTGATCCGTACCGGTGAAGTGCTGGGCGACCTCTACGAGGTGTTCAAGAACTACCGCAAAGGCATCACCAAAGGCCTGCTGAAGATCCTGTCGAAGATGGGCATTTCGACCATCGCTTCGTACCGCGGTGCGCAGCTGTTCGAGGCCATTGGCCTGTCGGAAGAAGTCTGCGACCTGAGCTTCCGTGGCGTGCCGAGCCGGATCAAGGGTGCGCGTTTCGTCGATATCGAAGCCGAGCAGAAAGCGCTGGCCGTCGAAGCCTGGAGTCCGCGCAAGCCGATCCAGCAGGGCGGTCTGCTGAAGTTCGTCCACGGTGGCGAATATCACGCCTACAACCCGGACGTGGTCAACACGTTGCAAGCCGCCGTGCAGCAGGGCGACTACGCCAAGTTCAAGCAATACACCTCGCTGGTCGACAACCGCCCGGTGTCGATGATCCGCGACCTGTTCAAGGTCAAGACCCTCGACACGCCGCTGGACCTCAGTGAAGTCGAGCCGCTGGAATCGGTGCTCAAGCGCTTCGACTCCGCCGGTATCTCGCTCGGCGCACTGTCGCCGGAAGCGCACGAAGCCCTGGCCGAAGCCATGAACCGCCTCGGTGCGCGTTCCAACTCCGGAGAAGGCGGTGAAGACCCGGCGCGTTACGGCACCATCAAGAGCTCGAAAATCAAGCAGGTCGCCACTGGCCGTTTCGGCGTGACCCCGGAATACCTGGTCAACGCCGAAGTGCTGCAGATCAAGGTGGCCCAGGGCGCCAAGCCGGGCGAGGGTGGGCAACTGCCGGGCGGCAAGGTCAACGGGCTGATCGCCAAGCTGCGTTATGCAGTGCCGGGCGTGACTCTGATTTCGCCGCCGCCGCACCACGACATCTATTCGATCGAAGACTTGTCGCAGCTGATTTTCGACCTCAAGCAGGTCAACCCGCAGGCGCTGGTTTCGGTGAAACTGGTGGCCGAAGCGGGCGTCGGCACCATCGCTGCCGGTGTGGCCAAGGCCTATGCGGACTTGATCACCATCTCCGGCTACGACGGTGGTACCGGTGCTTCGCCGCTGACCTCGATCAAATACGCCGGCGCACCGTGGGAACTCGGCCTCGCCGAAACCCACCAGACCCTGCGCGGCAACGACCTGCGCGGCAAGGTCCGGGTGCAGACCGACGGCGGTCTGAAAACCGGCCTCGACGTGATCAAGGCTGCGATCCTCGGCGCCGAAAGCTTCGGCTTCGGCACCGCGCCAATGATCGCGCTGGGCTGCAAATACCTGCGTATCTGTCACCTGAACAACTGCGCCACCGGCGTCGCCACTCAGAACGAGAAGCTGCGCAAGGATCACTACATCGGTACCGTCGACATGGTGGTGAATTTCTTCACCTACGTCGCCGAAGAAACCCGTGAGTGGCTGGCCAAGCTCGGCGTGCGCTCGCTGGAAGAGCTGATCGGTCGCACCGATCTGCTGGAAATCCTCGAAGGCCAGACCGCCAAGCAAAACCACCTGGACCTGACGCCGCTGTTGGGCAGCGATCACATCCCGGCCGACAAGCCGCAGTTCTGTGGGGTTGAGCGCAACCCGCCGTTCGACCAAGGCCTGCTGGCCGAGAAAATGGTCGAGATGGCTTCGGCAGCGATCAACGACCTCAGCGGTGCTGAATTCGATCTGGATATCTGCAACTGCGATCGTTCGATCGGCGCGCGGATCTCCGGCGAGATCGCCCGCAAGCACGGCAACCAGGGCATGGCGAAAGCGCCGATCACCTTCCGCTTCAAAGGCACGGCTGGCCAGAGCTTCGGCGTGTGGAACGCTGGCGGTCTGAACATGTACCTGGAAGGCGATGCCAACGACTACGTCGGCAAAGGCATGACCGGTGGCAAACTGACCATCGTGCCGCCGAAGGGCAGCGTTTATAAGACTCAGGAAAGCGCCATCATCGGCAACACCTGCCTGTACGGCGCGACCGGCGGCAAGCTGTTCGCCGCCGGCACCGCAGGCGAGCGTTTCGCCGTGCGTAACTCCGGTGCCCACACCGTCGTGGAAGGCACTGGCGATCACTGCTGCGAGTACATGACCGGTGGTTTCGTCTGCGTACTGGGCAAGACCGGTTACAACTTCGGCTCAGGCATGACCGGTGGTTTCGCCTACGTGCTCGATCGGGACAACACCTTCGTTGACCGGGTCAACCACGAACTGGTGGAAATCCAGCGGATCAGCGGCGAGGCGATGGAAGCCTATCGCAGCCACCTGCAGAACGTGCTGAACGAGTACGTCGCCGAAACCGACAGCGAGTGGGGTCGTGAACTCGCCGAGAACCTCGATGACTATCTGCGTCGTTTCTGGCTGGTCAAACCTAAGGCGGCGAGTCTGAAATCTCTGCTCTCCAGTACTCGGGCAAGCCCACAGTGAAGCAGCTGCAAGCTGCAAGCGACATGCTAGAAGCTTGCGCGGTGAGGCGGATTAATTTGATTTTCTTGCAGCTTGAAGCTTGTAGCTTGAAGCTGTCGTGTACGAGGTTTTGAAGATGGCCGAACGTCTCAATAACGACTTCCAATTCATTGATGTCGGGCGCAAGGATCCGAAGAAGAAACTGTTGCGTCAACGCAAGAAAGAGTTCGTCGAAATCTACGAACCGTTCAAACCCCAGCAGTCGGCCGACCAGGCCCACCGCTGCCTGGGTTGCGGCAACCCGTACTGCGAATGGAAGTGCCCGGTGCACAACTTCATTCCCAACTGGCTGAAACTGGTGGCCGAGGGCAACATCCTCCAGGCTGCCGAGCTGTCGCACCAGACCAACACCCTGCCGGAAGTCTGCGGCCGCGTCTGCCCGCAGGATCGTCTGTGCGAAGGTGCGTGCACCCTCAACGACGGTTTCGGCGCGGTGACCATTGGTTCGGTCGAGAAGTACATCACCGACACTGCGTTCGCCATGGGCTGGCGCCCGGACATGTCCAAGGTCAAACCGACCGGCAAACGTGTCGCGATCATCGGCGCGGGCCCGGCAGGCCTGGGCTGTGCCGACGTGCTGGTGCGTGGCGGCGTGACGCCGGTGGTGTTCGACAAGAACCCGGAAATCGGCGGTCTGCTGACCTTCGGCATTCCCGAGTTCAAACTTGAGAAGACCGTGCTGAGCAATCGCCGCGAAGTCTTTACCGGCATGGGCATCGAGTTCCGTCTCAATACCGAAGTCGGCACAGACGTGACCATGGAGCAATTGCTCGCCGAATACGATGCGGTGTTCATGGGCATGGGGACCTACACCTACATGAAGGGTGGTTTTGCCGGTGAAGATCTGCCGGGCGTTTACGACGCGCTGGACTTCCTGATTGCCAACGTCAATCGCAACCTGGGCTTTGAAAAGTCGCCGGAAGATTTCGTCGACATGAAAGGCAAAAAAGTCGTGGTTCTCGGCGGCGGCGACACTGCGATGGACTGCAACCGCACCTCGATCCGCCAGGGCGCCAAGTCGGTGACCTGCGCTTACCGTCGTGACGAAGCGAACATGCCCGGCTCGCGCAAAGAGGTGAAGAACGCCAAGGAAGAAGGCGTGAAATTCCTCTACAACCGCCAGCCGATCGCCATCGTTGGTGAAGACAAGGTCGAGGGCGTGAAAGTCGTCGAGACCCGTCTCGGCGAACCGGACGCCCGTGGCCGTCGCAGCCCCGAGCCAATCCCCGGTTCCGAAGAGATCATCCCGGCCGACGCCGTGGTCATCGCCTTCGGCTTCCGCCCAAGTCCGGCGCCGTGGTTCGAACAGTTCGAAATCCAGACCGACAGCCAGGGCCGCGTCGTTGCGCCTGAGCAAGGCCAGTACAAGCACCAGACCAGCAACCCGAAAATCTTTGCGGGTGGCGACATGGTGCGCGGTTCCGACCTGGTGGTGACGGCGATCTTCGAAGGGCGTAATGCCGCTGAAGGGATCCTCGATTACCTGGGCGTCTGACGACGCCAGCGGCAAGCTTCAAGTTTCAAGCGGCAAGCTACAAAGCAATCCTGCTTTTAACTTGCCGCTTGTAGCTTGCTGCTTGCCGCTGTCTTTTGAGACCATGCCCGCACTTTTTTTCCGGATGCCGACATGACTGCCCTGAAGAACGACCGCTTCCTCCGCGCCCTGCTCAAGCAACCCGTTGATGTCACCCCTGTGTGGATGATGCGCCAGGCCGGTCGCTATCTGCCGGAGTACCGCGCCAGCCGCGCCCACGCCGGCGACTTCATGAGCCTGTGCATGAATCCGCAATTCGCCTGCGAAGTCACTCTGCAACCGCTCGACCGCTATCCGCAACTGGACGCGGCGATCCTGTTTTCCGACATCCTCACCATCCCCGACGCCATGGGCCAGGGCCTGTACTTCGAGACCGGCGAAGGCCCGCGCTTCAAGAAAGTCGTCAGCACGATGGCTGACATCGAAGCCCTGCCGATCCCCGATCCGCACAAGGATCTTGGCTATGTAATGGATGCGGTCAGCACCATCCGCCGCGAACTCAACGGCCGCGTACCGCTGATCGGCTTCTCCGGCAGCCCGTGGACCCTGGCGACCTACATGGTCGAAGGCGGTTCGTCGAAGGACTTCCGCAAGACCAAAGCGATGCTCTACGACAACCCGCAAGCCATGCACCTGCTGCTGGACAAACTGGCGCAGTCGGTGACCTCGTACCTCAACGGCCAGATCATGGCCGGTGCGCAAGCGGTGCAGATCTTCGATACCTGGGGCGGCAACCTGTCCGCGGCTGCCTATCAGGAATTTTCCCTGGCCTACATGAAGAAAATCGTCAGCGGCCTGATCCGCGAGAACGATGGCCGCAAGGTGCCGGTGATCCTCTTCACCAAGAACGGCGGCCTGTGGCTGGAAAGCATCGCCGAGGCCGGCGCCGACGCCCTGGGCCTGGACTGGACCTGCGACATCGGCAATGCCCGCGCCCGTGTCGGCGACAAGGTCGCGCTGCAAGGCAACATGGACCCGACCGTGCTCTACGCCAAACCGGAAGCGATCCGCACTGAAGTCGGGCGTATCCTGGCCAGCTACGGCAAGGGCAGCGGGCATGTGTTCAACCTTGGCCACGGCATCACGCCAGAGGTTGACCCGGAGCATGCCGGCGCATTCCTGCGCGCGGTGCATGAGCTGTCGGCGCAGTATCACGAGTGATTTTTCGCTCAATAAATAACGCCCGGCTTATGCCGGCGTTTTTGTTCCACGATCGCATGTCGAACGCCGACCAAATGTAGGGTTTTGTATCAGGCTTTGACACCGCCCAACGGCGGCAACTTCGCCAGCTTCAACGCCACCCCAAGCGCAATCAGCAACAGCACTCCAATAAACAACCCGATTCCGTTCCACCCGCCCAAATGCCAGAACACCCCGCCCGCCGTGCCGGCAATGCTCGACCCGGCGTAATAGCTGAACAGGTACAACGACGATGCCTGGCCCTTGGCCTTGGTCGCGCGGCGGCCGATCCAGCTGCTGGCTACCGAGTGCGCGCCGAAGAAGCCGAAGGTGAAGATCAGCATGCCGACGATGATCAACAGCAGCGGTGCGAACATCGTCAGCGCGAGGCCGACGAACATCAGCGCAATTGTTGCCCAGAGCACTTTGCGCCGCCCCAGTTTGTCCGCCAGTGAACCGATCTTCGCCGAGCTGTAGATTCCTGACAGATACGCCACCGAGAGCAAACCGACGTACACCTGATCGAGGTGGTACGGCGCCGCCAGCAGGCGATAGCCGATGTAGTTGAACAGCGTGACGAACGCGCCCATCAATACGAACGCTTCAAGAAACAGCAGCGGCAGGCCGGCGTCGCGAAAGTGCATGGTGAAACCGTCGAGCAGGCTGCGCGGGTGCAGTGAGCGTGAGCGGAAGTTGCGCGACTCGGGAAGGATCTTCCAGAACACTGCCGCCGCAATCAGCGCCAGACCGCCGATCACCAGCATCGCCGTGTGCCAACTGACGAAGTCGATCAACACCCCGGTAATCAAGCGTCCGCTCATTCCGCCAATCGCGTTGCCGGCGATGTACAAGCCCATCGCCAGACCGATGTGTTGCGGATGAATCTCTTCACTCAAATAAGTCATCGCCACTGCCGCCAGGCCACTGAGTGACAGGCCGATCAGGGCGCGCATGATCAGAACGCCGTGCCAGCTCGGCATCATCGCGCTGGCCATGGTGCACAGCGCAGCGGCGAACAAGGCGGCGACCATCACTGGTTTGCGCCCGACCCGATCGGAAATCGGCCCGGTGATCAGCAGACCGAAGGCGAGCATGCCGGTAGCCACCGAAAGGATCAGGCTGCTCTGCGCCGCGTTGATCCCGTATTCATGGGACAGCAGCGGCATCATCGGCTGCACGCAATAGAGCAAGGCGAACGTTGCGAAACCGCCGCAGAACAGCGCCAGCACCGTGCGCATGAACGCCGGTGTGCCTTTTTCGATAAAGATGTCCTGCAGCTCGGTGAGGGCATCCTCCGCTGCAGCAGGCGGGACTTCATGGGCTAATGGCGCAACGGCAGTTTTCACTTCAGACCTCGGGGGAGCACAGCCAGGCAGGCAATGAAAAAATCATATAGCTGGCTAATGTTTCTATCCAATATATTGTTCGACCTGTTTGATAGCTTTAACGACCTAATGAGAAATCCATGGAACTGCGTCATCTACGCTACTTCATCGCCGTCGCCGAGGAACTGCATTTCGGCCGCGCGGCGCAGGCGCTCGGCATTTCCCAGCCGCCCCTGAGCCAACAGATTCAGGCGCTGGAGCAAGAAGTGGGCGCGCGCCTGTTTGAGCGGACCAATCGTCGGGTCGAGCTCAGCGAAGCCGGGCGGCTGTTTCTACAGGAGGCGCGGCTGGCGCTGGCGCAGGTCGATAAGGCCGCCGATGTTGCGCGCCGAGCGCAGTTGGGCGAACTGGGCGAATTGAAGATCGGCTTCACCTCGTCGGCACCGTTCAACTCGACGATTCCCCAGGCGATCTTTGCCTTTCGCCAGCGTTTCCCTGCGGTGCATCTGAACCTGCGCGAGATGAGCAGCACCATGGTCGCTGATGCATTGGTGGACGAGTCGATCGAGGTCGGCATCATGCGTCCGCTGGGGTTGCCGGATTCGTTGAGCGTGGTTGAATTGATGCGCGAGCCGTTGGTCGCGGTGCTCAGTTCCACGCATCCATTGGCGCAAGGCTCCGAGCAAGGGCTGTTTCTCTCGGCGCTGGCACTGGAACCGTTCGTGTTCTTTCCGCGCAGCTACGGCAGCGGCTTGTACGCACAGTTATTGAGCCTGGCCCGAGACGC
The DNA here is from genome assembly GCF_900105485.1 of Pseudomonas granadensis. Taxonomy (GTDB): domain Bacteria; phylum Pseudomonadota; class Gammaproteobacteria; order Pseudomonadales; family Pseudomonadaceae; genus Aquipseudomonas; species Aquipseudomonas granadensis. The sequence goes on from NZ_LT629778.1 coordinate 123,238, forward strand.
CGGTTTCAGCCCGCACTTCGCCCAAGAGGCCGGCGAGGCGATGACCATTATCGGCCTGGTCGCTGCGGGGCTGGGGGTTTCGGTGCTGCCGGCGTCCTATCAGCGGATGCGCATCGACGGCGTGGTCTACCGCCCGCTGCTTGATCCGCAAGCGGTGTCTGCGGTGTGGCTGGTGCAGCGCAAGGATCAGAAATCGCCGATGGCCAAGGCGTTTGTCGAATTGCTAACGCGCAAAGTCGACTCTATGTGAAGGCTGATCGCCTCTTCGCGAGCAGGCTCGCTCCCACTTTGGAATGCGATCCCCTGTGGGAGCGAGCCTGCTCGCGAAGACGTCCGCCCAAACACCACTGCCTTCAGGGCAACCGCACCAGATCCCCCTACCGTTTAGTTGGCGAAAGCGGAGGACGTTCTCTTATGACTAGAGGCGGTGTGAGCAAACGCATCCGTCTTTCCGCTTGATCTGGAGGAAGACTTTTTGCTTCCTCGTCAGTCATATTCTGTAGCTGCTCGTCAGTATAGTCAGTCATCTCAGTCACCTTGAATTGGAGTTTGCCGAGATGGCAGTCTTTACTCTTTCAAGGTGGCTGTGACCTGTTAGAAATTACAGGTTTTAATACGTGTTAGTTTTATATGTTATTTCGAAAATTATGTTCTTTTGCAAAGTTTAGAGAAATTTTACATCAGGCTTAAGGTGATTCCCCCCATATGGCTTAAAAAGGGCGCCGAAAGGCGCCCTTTGTCGTATCTACAATCCACTCAATCCACGTGCGCCAGATCCCCGCGCAACGCGACGCTTGATACCAATGTCCCGGCGCGGCACTGGAATTTTTCGGTGTCTTTGTACAGGTCGCGCTGGTCGACGCTGGCGATGTTGATCACGGCGTTGGCGTCGGCGTTTTTCGCGGCGTTTTGCAGGGTCGCGAGGGCGGATTGCAGGGCCCAGAAGCAGGCGTCTTCGTCGGATTTGTTCGAACCGTTGGTCTTGCGGCTGCTGCTCACGGTGTCGAGTTTGCGCACTTGCTTGGGCAGGGTTTCGCCGGCCAGGTAGAACTTCACGCTGCCGTCGAGCAGGCCGGCGTCGGTGGCGCGTTTGACCCCTTCGCGGAAGCTCAGGTAGGTCGGCTCGTCAGCGCCCTGTTTGATGATGCCGAGGTTGTTGACGGCTTCGATGTCCGGGTTGATCGACAGTTCTTTCAGGACGTTGTCACGCAGGCGGTTGACCCAGCGGTTGTAGTTGCCGTGGATCTTGCCGTCCTTGGCATTGAGGCCATAGCTGCTGCGGTAATCGATCTCGAACGAGGTCGGGCTGAACGGAATGTCGACTTCGGCGTGATGGCGACCGCGCACGGTGATCGCTGCTTTGATCATGCCCGGGCGCACCGATTGCACCACCCATTGCCGATCGTTGAGCGCGGTGACGATCGCGCGGCTCATCTGTTGCTGGGTGAGGCCAAGGTTCGGCGAGAACTCTTCCTTGGCGTTGTACACCGGTTTGCTGGTGCACCCGCCGAGCACCAGGATCAGTGCCAACAAAGCGGCGATGCGGTGAAACTGAGTCATTCCCTTCACTCCAAACGTCTTGCGGTCAGTGCCAGCGGCGGAAAATCAACGAGGTGTTGACGCCACCAAAAGCGAAATTGTTGTTCATCACGTAGTCGTGATGCATCTGGCGGAATTCGCCGCGCAGGTAATCGAGCTTGCCGCAGTGCGGGTCGACCTCGTCGAGGTTGAACGTGTGCACGTACAGGTCGCGGTTGAGCATTTCGATGCTGAACCACGACTCCAGCGCACCGCAGGCGCCAAGGGTGTGGCCGAGAAAACTCTTCTGCGAGCTGATCGGCATGCGTTCGCCGAACAAACTGCTGGTTGCCAGTGTTTCGGCAATGTCGCCCTGTTCTGTAGCGGTGCCGTGACCATTTACATAACCGATCGCATCCGGCGTCAAACCGGCGTCTTCCAGTGCCAGCTCCATCGCGCGGCGCATGGTCACTTGCTCCGGGCGCGTGGTGTGCTGGCCGTCGGCATTGCTGCCGAAACCGACGATCTCGGCGTGTATGCGCGCGCCGCGGGCGAGGGCGTGTTCCAATTCTTCAAGAACCAGCATGCCGCCACCCTCACCGATCACCAGACCGTCGCGGCCCTTGTCGTATGGGCGCGGGCTGGTCTGCGGCGCATCGTTTTTCAGGCTGGTGGCGTAGAGCGCGTCGAAGACCATGGCTTCGGTCGGGCACAGCTCTTCAGCGCCGCCGGCGAGCATCAGCGGCAGGCGACCGAACTTGATCGCTTCATAGGCGTAGCCGATGCCCTGGCTGCCGCTGGTGCAGGCGCTGGAGGTCGGGATTAAGCGGCCGGTGAGGCCGAAGAAGATGCTGATGTTGGCCGCCGTGGTGTGCGGCATCATCCGCACGTAGGAGTTGGCGTTGAGCCCCTCGGCTACCGAGTTGAGCAACATGTTGCCGAACGCCTTGATCTCATCGGTGCTGCCGGTGGACGAGCCGCACGCGACGCCCATGCGGCCGTCCTTGATCGATTCGTTGCCGAGCAGCCCGGCATCGGCCAGCGCTCTTTCCGAGGCACCAACCGCCAGCCGCGAAACCCGGCCCATGCTGCGCAATTGCTTGCGCGTCCAGTGCGCGGGCACTACGAAGTCGTCGATGGGGCCGGCCAGGCGCGTGTTCAGTTCGCTGAAGCGGTCCCACTCGTGCATGCGACGGATGCCGCTGCGGTTGGCGGCGAAGTGGCCGGCGATGGTGTCCCAGTCGCTGCCCAGCGAGGTGATGCCGGCCATGCCGGTGACGACGACGCGCTTCATCAGCACAAGCCTCCGTTGACCGCCAGCACCTGGCGGGTGATGTACGAGGCTTCCGCCGACATCAGGAAATTCACCGCAGCGGCCACCTCTTCCGGGGTGCCCATGCGTTGCGCGGGGATCATTTTCATTAGCTCTTCCACCGGCACGTTTTCATCGAGCATCGCCGTGTCGATCAGGCCCGGGGCGACACAGTTAACGGTGATTTTGCGCTTGCCCAGCTCGATCGCCAATGCCTTTGCCGCGCCGATCACGCCCGCCTTGGAGGCGCTGTAATTGACCTGGCCACGGTTGCCGATCAGCCCGGAAACCGAAGTGATGCAAACAATCCGCCCAGCGGCGCGGCGGCGAATCATCGGCATCATCACCGGGTGCAGAACGTTGTAGAAACCATCCAGGTTGGTGCGCAGGACCACGTCCCAATCGTCATCGCTCAGCGCGGGGAAGGCGCCGTCACGGGTCAGACCGGCATTGAGCACCACGCCGTAATAGGCGCCATGGGTTTCGACATCGGCTTCAAGAATGGCTTTGCAGGTTTCCCGCTCGGCCACGTCGAATTGCAGGATGCGTGCGTTGCGCCCCAGTGCCTGGATTTCAGTTTGAACCGCTTGCGCTTCAGCCATGCCGCTGCGGCAGTGCAGAACGATATCGTGCCCGGCCTGCGCCAGACGCAGGGCAATGGCGCGGCCGATGCCACGGCTGGAGCCGGTGACCAGTACGGATTCAGTCATCGTTCGACTCCTTGGTTTGTTGCAGATATTGAGTGGCCTGCGGCGGACGAAACACATTCAGCCGCGCACTGGCGTGGATGCCGTCGCCGTGGATATGGCATTCGAACACGCCCATGCCGTTGTCGTCTTCCAGCGAGCGCAGGCCGTGTACGGTCAACTGGCTGCCAGCAGGAAAAGCTTCGACGTTGCACTCGAACTTGCGCGTGCCGAGCAGGAAACCCAGCTCGACCGGATTGCCTTTTTGCCGCGCGTGACAGCCAGCGAACGCGGCGACGCTCTGCGCCATCAGTTCGATGCCGACCCATGCCGGCAGGCTGCCGTCGGCGAGGCTGAACAGGCCGTCCGGCTGGACCGTGAGGCGGGTGAAAATCTGCTCATCGTCGAAACGCTCGATCGCGTCGATCAGAATCATGTCGCCGGCATGGGGCAACAGTTCGGCGAGCGGCCAGGGGGTCATGGGGCGTCTCCGATAATCAGGCTGACGTTGTTGCCGCCGAAGGCAAACGAATTGCTCATCAGGTAGCGCGGTGCAATGGACGACAGGCGTGTGCTCGCGGTCACCCAGTTCAGCGCAGGCAGGGCAGGATCGGCCGCGCCGTCCCAGACGTGCGGGGGCAAGGCGTGCTCGTGGTTGTCGACGCTCAGGCTTAGCCAGCAAAACGCCGCTTCCAGCGCGCCGGCAGCGCCGAGGGTGTGGCCGGTCAGCGGCTTGGTCGAGGAGCAGGCGACGCCTTCGGCAAACAGCGCCGCGACCGCCAGACTTTCCATGGCGTCGTTGTGCTGGGTCGCCGTGCCGTGCAGGTTGAGGTAGTTGATTTGCGCTGCTTGCAGCTGCGCGCGGCTCAGGGCTTTCTGCATAGCTTGCAGGGCGCCGCGACCGCTCGGTTCCGGGGCGGAAATATGGTGCGCATCGGAACTGGCGCCAGCACCGAGCAGCGCGATAGCCGGGCCTGCGCCTGGCTGTCTGCTCATCACGAACAGCACCGCCGCTTCACCGATATTGATGCCATTGCGGTTGGCCGAGAACGGATTGCAACGCTCGTCCGACATCGCTTCCAGTGAGGAAAAACCGTTCAGGGTCAGTTTGCACAGGCTGTCGACACCGCCGCACAGCACGGCGTCGCACAGGCCCAGATCAAGCAGGCGCTGAGCGCTCATCAGCGCCCGGGCGCTGGAAGTGCACGCAGTGGAAATCACATACGTCGGGCCGCTGAGTTGCAGCCACTCGGCGAGAAAATTCGCCGGGGCGCCGAGTTCCTGTTGCCGATAATCGTATTCGGCCGGGAAATGCTGCTCACGGATGTAGTGCGCCAGACCCCGGCTGGCCTCGTCGATGCCCGAGGTGCTGGTGCCGAGCACCACGCCGATGCGCTCGCGGCCGTAAGTCTGGATCGCTTGCTCGATGTCGTCACGGATCTGCAGCGCGGCTTCGAGCAGCAATTGATTGTTGCGCGTGCTGTGCTCGGCCAGTTCCGCCGGGATCGGCGCCAGCTCACCGGGCACGGCGGCCACCGGCAGCGCGCGCCGCGGCACCCAAGCCGATTCCCGGCGCAGGCCCGAGCAATCGCCGGCAAACAGCTTGCGCGCGACTTCATGTTTGTCACGGCCCAGCGCGCAGATCACACCGAGGGCATTCAGATAAGCGGTCATGGCGTGGGATCACCGAGCGGGGAAACGCGATAGTGCGGGCCTTGCGGCAGATTCAACTCGAAGCTCAACGGTTGTGCATAATCAATGGTCCAGCGCGCGGGCAGGGAGCGTTGCTCATGCTGTTGCTGCGCGGCGGGGTAGTTGCGCAGCAACTCGCCGGACGGGGTCAGGGCGAACAGCAGCGCAGCAAACAACTCTCGCGCTTCGGGATTCGGTGGGAGCAAACCATCGGCCTGCCACTGGCCGTCGATCAATTGCTGACGGGCCTGGGGAATGCCCAGCGGGTCCATCATCGACCAGCGGATGCCCGGGCCTTCGCGCTGGATCACCAGCAGCCAGTCCTGACGCTGCCCGGCCTGCTGGCGTTCGATGTGCAGTTGCAGCGGCAGGGGCAAGGTCGGGTTGGCCGCGGGCAGCGGCGCCTGGCTGGCGCAGGCACTTAACAACAGCATCACGCCGATCACCAACAGTCGCAGCGCTGCGGTCCCTGTAGGAGTGAGCCTGCTCGCGATAGCGATCAAATATTCAAAGCACAGGTTGGCTGACCCGGCGCTATCGCGAGCAGGCTCACTCCTACAGGATAAAGGGTGCATCAGGAAATTCCTGCCAATGGCTTGCGCGCCACAACATTGACCAAGGTCTCTTCCCGTTGCCCAAACGGCTTCGGCTTGCGCAACCCCAAGCGCTCCAGCAAACCGAAATCCTTCGACCGGCTCCACCACAGGTACGGGTAAGACACATTGCGCTCGGCGAACTCAAAGCCCTGCTCGCGAATCATCTGCAGATACTGCGCCGCGCTCTTCTGCATGTGCATCGGATGACGGAACAGCCAGCGGATCACCCAGGTATCGATGTAAGCCTCGGTGGACTCGGCGAACAGCAGATAGCCGCCCGGTTTCAGTACGCGATAAAACTCGGCGAGGGCTTTTTCCTGCTCGACCAGGTGATGGAACGTCTGGTGGCAGAACAGCAGGTCGACACTGGCGTCCGGCACATTGAGCTTCGCACAGTCGCTGCCGATCAATTCGACGTCCAGCTCCAGACGTGCCGCTTCAGCAGCACTCAGTTCGAGGCTGTGTCGATCGGCGTCGATACCGATCAGGCGCTGCGGGGCGAAGGTCTGGCGCAGATGAGCGAACGACTTGCCCTGGCCGCATCCGGCGTCGAGCAGCACCGGTTTTTGCGGCAGCGCCTCGGTGAACAAACCCCGCAGATCATTGATCGCCACGCGCAGTACATGGTGCTGCCAGGTGTGGCTGCGCAGGAACCAGAAACCGAAGCGGGTTTCTTCGACGTAGCTGTCGCTCAAGTGGTTCATGTGGCGTCCTTTGCACAGAGTTCGGAAATCATGTTCAGGCGTCGGCGCGCTTCGCTGACGAACGGGTTGCGTTCGTCCCAGGCGTAACCGGCAAGAATCGAGCAGATCATCCGGCGGATATCCGCTTGACCATTTTCATAAAAGATCACGTCCTGAAAGGTGCCGGCGTACCAGCCCTCAACGTAGCAGCGGAAGGTGTCGACGCCGCGCTTGAGCGGCTCGGCAAACTCGCTTTGCCAATCGACCGCTTCACCCTGCAACTGCCGGTGCAGCACCGCAGCGGCCATGCTCGCAGAGCGCATGGCGATGGTCACGCCGGAGGAAAACACCGGGTCGAGAAATTCCGCGGCATTGCCGAGCAAGGCAAAACCCGGCCCGTGCAGGGTTTTCACATTCGCTGCGTAGCCGCCGAGAGTGCGCGCCGGGGTATCCCACACGGCGTTGTTGAGCACGCCGGCCAGGCTCGGCGTTTCACTGATGAAGCCGCGCAGGCAGGCGTCCAGATCAGCGTCGCGACCTTCGAAGTGTTCAGCGGCAGCCACTACGCCCACCGAGCAGCGGCCGTTGCTGAACGGAATCGTCCAGAACCACACGTCGCGGTGTTCAGGGTGGGTGGTGACGAGAATTTTCTCGCGGTCGAAGGCCGGGTTGTCGATGTGATCTTCGACATGCGTGAACACTGCCTGGCGCACAGGGAAATTCGACGGTGCCTCCAGTTCGAGCAAGCGCGACAACACCCGGCCGTAGCCGCTGGCATCCAGCACGAAATCGGCTTCGACGCGGTACTCGCTGCCGTCCTCGCGACGGACATCAAGCTGTGGTCGAGGCCGCTCGAAATCGACGCTGACGATGGCATCGCCGTAGCGGATTTCCGCACCTTGCAGCGCCGCTTGATCGGCCAGCAGTTTGTCGAAATCGGCGCGCTGCACCTGAAACGTGGTCGGCTTGCCGTCGGTGAAGGTGTCGCTGAAATCGAAGGCGCTGTAGCGCTCGCCCCAGGCGAAGGCGGCGCCGGTCTTGCGCTGGAAACCGGCGGCATTCACCGCGTCGAGCATGCCGGCCTCTTCAACGAAATCCAGACAATGGCTAAGCAGGCTTTCACCAATGGAGAAGCGTGGGAAATGCTGGCGTTCGATCACCAGCACATCGTGGCCCTTGCGCTTGAGCAGGGCGGCGGCGATGGCACCGGACGGGCCGGCACCGATGATCACGACCTGACGCGATTGCAGTTCAGCGATTGGCACGGGAACTCCGGGGCAAATGAGATTTGATAGTCAGTGGTGCGCGGTGCAGACCGATCAGCGCCGGCAGCAACGTTGCAATCAGGCCCATCAGCATCAACGCAAAGTACAGCGCCGGGCTGATCAGTTGTTGCTGCAACAGTAGATTGAGAAAAACGATTTCGCTCAGGCCGCGAATGTTCAGCAGCACGCTTTCGCGCCAGCGGCTGGCGCCTGCAAACGAAGCCCCGGCCCAGCCGAGGCCGAGCCAGTTGCCGAGCAGTTTACTGGCAATCGGCAACAGCAGCAGCGCCGCCCATTGCAGTGCGTCGAGGCTGGCGAACGCGCTGTGCACATCGATCTGGACGATGCCGAAGGTCAGGATCAACGGAATCGCCAGCCACGTCTGCAAACGGTTCATCCACAGCGCGGGCAATGGCAATACCAACGGCACTTTCAATGCGGCCATGCACAGCAGGTAACCGATGCCGAGAATCAGTGCGTTGAGTTTGTAGTGCTCGGCCATCACCAGCAGCGCAAAGAAGCCGAGGCTGAGCGTCAACGGTCGACGCACGCCGAGCAGGCGCAGCAGCAACGGCACGCCAGCCAGGGCCAGCGGCAGCAACAGACTGCTCAGGTGCAGGCTGCCCTGAGCGAGGCCGAACAGCGTCCAGCAGGTCAGGTCGATGAGGATGGCGGTCTGCACCAAACGGCGGGTGGCGGCGGGCGGGTAATCGATATGACGCAGATACAGATACAGCACCGGAATCGCGGTAATCGCAAACACCAGCCCGATTGCCAGCGAACTCAACCACGGTTGCGCCGGCAACAGCCAACAAGCCGCCGCCAGACCCGCCGCGAAAGGCACGGCAAAACTCGGCACAGCGATTTTCAGGCTTTGCCGATCCAGTTTCAGATCGATGACATCGCTGAGAATGTGCCCCAGCAGCAGGGCAAAACTCAGGCTGTACAGGCTCTTCAACCAGTCTGGTGCGATCAGTTGCGCGCCGCTGAGCTGCCAACTCGGCTCGACCCAAAAGTACATCAACAGCGGCAGACCGAAACTGGCCAACAGTAACTGGCTGACAATCGGGATCAGACCGAAGTGGCGGCCAACGCGAGTCGCCACGGCGAACAAGGCCAGGGCCAACAGCCAGAAAGCCGCGATCATCATGCTTGCGGCTCCGTAGCAGCGGCGCTGTGCGCGTGACGTCCTGCCCACGGCGCGAGCATGAAGCTGAACGCCAGACCAAGGCTCACCGACAGACCGAAGTTACTCACCGCCGGCGTGCTGGACACCGCCAGCAGACCGAACGACAGCCAGGTCGTCACCGCTGCCAGCAAGGTGCCAAGCAGGCTCACCGCCGCGCCGCCGACCTGTTCACGCATGAGAATCGCGTAGTCGACGCTGATCGCGGTCACCAGCAGCAGGCCGAACAGGCTGAACAACGTCAGCGGCTGACCGAGCCAGCCGAGGCTGGCCAGGCTGCACAGCGCCGCCAGCAGTGGCAGGGCGACGATGCGCAACGCGCCACCGAGACCGAACGGCAGCATCAGCACGAGTACGATCAGCACGCAGGAGGCGAGCTTGAGTTCGGCGGCGCTGATCTGCGTGGCCGCGAAGACTTCATTCAATTCGCCGAGACGGTCGACCAGTCGCACGCCCGGCAAATCCAGCGCCTGCACCCGCAACAGCGCCGGGTTGTTCAGGCCTTGCAGGCTGGTGATCGCCGCGACGCCATCGTCGGTCGGGCCGAGCCACAGCGTGCGGTACGGCTCGCCGAGCGGGCCGGCCAGTGCGGCGTCGATGTCTTCGGCAGGCACGGTCTGCAACTGCTGCAGCTCGGCTTGCAACGCCGCGAGCGGCACGCCGAGGTCGAGCAGCGGTTGCCAGTGCTGCGGCAGTTGATTCAGCGCGGCGCGCACCCGCTCTTGCTGAGTTGGGGGGCTGACCAGTTGATCGAGCGCCAGATAGCCTTGCAGCTTGTCGAGATTGACCAGTTGCTGCAGACGCTCGCTGAGCGCCGCCTGACGTTCGAGCAACTGCTCCTGATTGGCTGCGCGAACGAGAAAAAACTGGCTGGTCGGCTGGTAACCGGTGATGCGCGCAATGGTCTGGGCTTCATCGGTCAGCTGTTGCGGTGCGCCGACCCACTGGCGGATGTCGTTCTTGCTTTGCAGCTGCATCAGACCGCCGGCGCAGAAGGCAATCAGCAGCGCCAGCAGCACCGGCGTACGGACGCGTTCGAGCAGTCTTTCGCGCAGCGTGACCAGGCGTTCGGCCAGTTGCAGCGGCCATTGCGCCGGGCGCAGTTCGAGGTTGTTCAGCAATGCCGGCAGCAGGCACACGGCGGATAAATAGGCGCCGAACAATCCGGCCGCGGAGAACACCGCAATCTGCGTCAGCGCCGGGAACGGCGTCCACGCCAGCGCCAGATAGCCGATGGCGCTGGTCACCAGGCTCAGGGTCAGCCCGGAAAGCGTTAAACGTAGCGCCGGCCAACTGCGCCACGGCTTCAGGCTCCAGCTCTTGGACAGATAGTGCAGCGGATAATCCACCGCCACGCCGATCAGGCTGGAACCGAGCACCAGGGTCATCACGTGCATGTGGCCGAACAGTGCGACACAAGCGACCGCGCCGAACAGCATGCCGACCAGTACCGGCACGAATGCCAGCAATACCTGCCAGCGGCGGAACGCGAGCAACAGCAGCAACAGGATGCCGAGCGTGGCACCGCCACCCACCCAGGTCATTTCCCGGGTCGCCTGCTGCTGGCCGTTAGCGGCATACAGCAAGCCGCTGGCGGCAAGCAGTTGTACGTCGGACTTCGTCGCTTGGGCGCGACTCTGCGCGAGCAGATCGGCGACTTGCAGCGGCAGGTTCATGTCGAAGGCGTTGCCGCGGGTACGCGCCCGCAGCAGCACCCAGCTCTTGCCGTCGGCGTCGGCGATCAACGCGCCGCTGCCGATGTCCAGTTGCACCGCGCCGTGTTGCGGCTGGCTGTTCTGGATGCGCCCGGTCAGGCCCAGCCAGTCCTCTTGACTCGACACCAGACTGAAACCGCTGAACGGGTCGAACAGCGCTTGAACCCGTTGCTGAATGAACGCGTCGGGATGTTCGATCAGCAGTTGTCGATCATCGGCCGAGAGCATCGCCAGCCGTCCTTGCAGCAGTTGTGCGCGCAGGGCCGGCAGATCGGCTTGCAGGTTCCATTGCACCTTCTCGAACAAGCCGCTGGCCTGCCATTGCTCGCCCAGCGTCTGCGCCATGGCCACCGCCTGCTGGCGATCGGCGTGGCCGACCAGCACCAGCATCTCGCGGTTGAGCGGTTCCTGCATGCGCTGTTCGGCGCGCTGTTCGAGGGCATCAGGCTGGGTGCCGGGCACCAGTTCCATGAGGTTCGCCGACAGTGGCGGACCGGCGCGCCACTGCCAGCCGGCCAGCGCAACGACCGCCAGCAGCAGGATCAGGAACAGCCACGGCAGCCTGCGTTCACCCGGCAAAGTCATGTTGCTCCGCGTCGCTCAACGGCTGCTCGGCCGTGCTGTTCTGCATACGCAGCACCGTGCTGTCGCCCTGGGTTTCCAGTAGTTCGATGGTCTGCACCAGCGCACCGCCATCAATGTTGATCTGCTTGAACACTTGCTGGAGCAGCAGCGAACGCGGGGTCAGGGTCAGTTGCCACTGTTGCGCATCGCCTTTCAGGGTCAGCTCGAAATCCCGTTGCAGGCCGCTGCTGTCACCTTGCAACACGGCGAGGAACAAACGGTTCTGCTCGGCGCCGGCGCTCTTGTTCGGCAACAATTGCCAGCCCGCGCCGTCACGCCGGGCGATGCCCTTGGCGCTGATGCGGTAGTCCTGCTGCAACGGGGTTTTCAACAGCCACAGCAAACCGTGATTTTTTGCGAGGACGAAGCTGCCCTTGCTGATCAGCGGCTGTGGCAGGGCGCGCAGGTGTTTTTCCTGAACGAACTGGCCGTGGATGACATCCGGCTTCGCCAGTTGTGCGCTCAGTTGTTGCAGGTCGAAGGCCTGGGCCAGTGACGAGATGAGCAGCAGCGCCAACGCGCTGAGGCTTCTGACGAGAACGTTCATCGCAGCATCCTTTCAACGGCGTCGGTAAAGACTTTCGGCGACACCAGCTGCATCTCGCGGCGGCTGACCTCGACGGCGACCTGCACCGAGCTGGCGCGGGTCAGGCGCTCACCGGTTTGCAGGTCGGTGATCAGGTAGTGGATCTTCAGACGGTTTTCCCATTCGACCAGACTGGCGCGCACGTTCAGGCGCTGGCCGAACACTGCGCCGCGTACGTAGCGCAGTTGCAGGTCGATCACTGGCCAGGCGTAACCGGAGTCGACCATGGCCGTGTAGTTGTGGCCGATCTTGTCCAGCAGCGCACACCGCGCCACTTCCAGGTATTTGACGTAATGCCCGTGCCAAACCACATGCATGGTGTCGACGTCAAAGAACGGCACGAGGATTTCCGTGTCGGCGTGGAGCACTCCGGCGCTACGCATGCAGCCTCCAGTGTTGCGCGGCAATGCGTTGCAGACACAGGCGCAGTTCGCCTTCCAGCGCGCGGTCTTCGATGACCGGCGGGAAGTCTTTGCTCAGCTCTTCATGCATGGCGGCCAGCGCCGGCGGCAGCGGCCGCGCATCGTCAGCTTGTGCGCGCAACCACACGCCCTGGTTGGCGGCGAGCAAGGTGGCGGCGGCGACCTGTTCGGTCAGCTCCAGCACGCGGATCGCATCGCGGGCGGCGATGGTGCCCATGCTCACCTTGTCCTGGTTGTGGCACTCGGTTGAGCGCGAGAACACGCTGGCTGGCATGGTGTTTTTCAGCGCCTCGGCGGTCCACGCGCTGGTGCCGATCTGCACCGCTTTGAAACCGTGATTGATCATCGCCCGATCCGCTGGAGCGCCGGAAAGGTTGCTCGGCAAGCCATGGTTGTAACGCTCGTCGACCAGCAAGGCGAGTTGCCGGTCGAGGAGATCGGCGACATTGGCCACCAGATTCTTCAGGCTGTCCATGGCGAACGCGATGTGCCCGCCGTAGAAGTGCCCACCGTGCAGCACGCGCTCGGCTTCGGCGTCGATGATCGGGTTGTCGTTGGCGCTGTTCAGTTCGGTTTCGATGAACGAGCGCAGCCAGTTCAGGCTGTCGGCCAGCACGCCGAGCACGTGCGGGGCGCAGCGCAGCGAATAGCGGTCTTGCAGGCGATGCAGCGGCGCGGTCGGTGCGTCGATCGCCAGATCCTTGCGCAACCACGCGGCCACCTGCATTTGCCCTGGATGCGGTTTGGCCGCGAACAGCCGCTCATCGAAATGCTCGGGATTGCCTTGCAGCGCCACCACGTTGAGCGCGGTGATGCGCGCGGCCAGTTGCAGCAGATAGTCGGCGCGGGCGAAGGCGAGGCAGGCGAGGCCGGTCATCACCGCAGTGCCGTTCATCAGCGCCAGCGCTTCTTTCGGGCGCAGCACCAAAGGTGTCCAGCCGAGTTCGCGGTGCACATCGGCAGCCTGACGGCGCTCGCCACGCAGCAGCACTTCACGCTCCCCGGACAGCGTAGCGGCGACGTACGACAACGGCGTCAGATCACCGCTGGCGCCGACCGAACCCTCTTCAGGAATCAGCGGCAGAATGTCGTGTTCGAGGAACGCTTGCAGACGCTCGAGCAACTCGACCCGCACGCCGGACACGCCGTGGCACAGCGACTGCAAACGCGCCGCCAGCACCGCGCGGGTGGCTTGTGCGTCGAGCAGTTTACCCAGGCCGCAACCGTGGAAGGTGTAGAGGTGACGCGGCAACGCTTCGACGTGATGCAACGGCACCGCTACTACGCAGGAATCGCCATAACCGGTGGTCACGCCGTAGATGACGCCTTCCTTGTCCAGCAGCGAATCGAGAAACCGCGCGCCTTTGGCGATGCGTTCGCGGTAATCGGCATCGTTCTGCAACTGCATGGGCGCTTGACGGTTGGCCAGGGCCAGCACGTCTTCGATGCGCAAGGGGCGTTCGCCGAAGGTTACCGGCTCAGGAATTGGCGTGGTCATCGGTTTTCCAGAAAGGGTAGAAGTTGAACCATTGCTGTGGCGCTTCGAGGCAATAGTGACTCAGGCGCTGCGCATAAAGACTGGCCCACTGATGAATGACCTGCTCACGCTCACGGCGCGTCCACACCACAGCGTCGGCGAACGGTTCGAGGGTCAGGCGATAGTGGCCGTCGGGTTGTTTCAGGCACATCAAAAGATTGACCGGGCACTTCAACAGGCCGGCCAGCAACCACGGCCCTTGCGGAAATGGCGCCGGGTGGCCGAGAAAGTCGACGGTGACGCTGCGCCCGCCATGCAGCGGCACGCGGTCGCCGGCAATCGCCAGCCACTCGCCGCGCTCCAGCCGTTCGTGCAGTTGCAACATGATCAACGGGTCGAGTTCGCTGACCTGGATCAGTCGCAGATTGGTCGCCCCGGCCTCGCCGAGCAAACGGTTGAATTGCTCGGCGTGCTTGGTGTGCACCAGCACGTTCATGGTGACTTTTTCGCCGATTTCCGCCAGTGCGCGGCAGACCTCGAGGTTGCCCAGGTGCGCGCCGACCAGCAGCTGACCACGACTGCCGCGCAACTGCTTGCGCAACAGCGCCGGGTCGATGATTTCGATCTGCTCGATGCGCAGCTTGCCGTTCCACACGTCGAGCTTGTCGAGCAGCGAATCGGCAAACGTCATGAACTGGCTGAAGACGCGCCAGTGGCTCGGGCGCAGATCTTCGCGCTGGCTCCATTCGGCCAAGCGCTGCTGGTACTGCCAGGCGCTGCGCCGGGCGATGCGGCCGAACAGGAAAAAATACAGCACGATGCCATACAGCAAAGGGCTGAGCAGGCGGCGGCCAAGGACCTTGGCGGCCACCGCGGTGAATTTCATCAGCAGGAAGCTGCCGCGCTCTTCGCGGTCGGCCCAGTGCTTGTTGTCGGCTTCTTCGCTCATGGTTTGCACCGGCGCCAGAGGATCACCGGCAAGCGCAGCAACATGCCGAAGAACAGCCGCGTGTGCATGCTGGAAATCAGCGCGTTGTCATGGAACAGGCGAAAGTGCGACACCCCGTCCAGCGGGTAATGCACGCTGGTTTGCAGCCAGCGCATCGGCTGATTGCGCCACGCCAGACGCACAAGGATGTCGGAATCGAAATCCATGCGCTTGCCGACTTTCGCCGAGTCGATCACCGCCAGCGTCGGCGCCAGCGGATACACGCGAAAGCCGCACATCGAATCGCGGATCTGCAGCGACAGCGTGTTGATCCACACCATCACATGGGTCAGGTAGCGCGCATACAAACGGCCCTTGGGCACGCTTTCGTCGAACAGCGGATAACCGCAGATCATCGCATCGGGATGCGCACGGGATTCGGCGACGAACCGGGCGACATCCTGCAAATCGTGCTGACCGTCGGCGTCGACCTGCAGGGCATGGCTGAAACCCAGCCGCGAAGCTTCGCGCAACCCGGTCATCACCGCGCCGCCCTTGCCCTGATTGGCGGTCAGACGCACCAGAAACACGTCGTCACGCTGGGCCAGGCCATCAAGCACGCGCGCGCAGGAAGGTGCGCTGGCGTCGTCGACCAGAATGCACGGCAGGCCTTGGCCGAGTAGGGCGTCGACCACGGTGCCCACCGCGGTTTCATGGTTATAAACGGGGATTACCGCGCAGGGTTTATGCATGCCTGTTCTCCCCTGACCCACCGCAAACCCTGTGGGAGCGAGCCTGCTCGCGATTGAGTGCGCAGCACTCACCGAAATCAACCATGTTCAACACCCAGCAAGATCCGCCCACTGGAACACGTCGCCGTGTCATTGCGATAAGCAAAATACAACTTGCGCCGCTCGGCATCGAAACGCAGGTGCAGCTGAATTTCATCCCCGGGGCGCACCAGTTGCTGGAATTTCAGCACTTCCATGCCGGCGAACGCACCGTCGAGCTTCAGTAACTGACGGCCGAGATTCAGTGCCCATTCCACCTGCACCACACCGGGCAAAACCGGCGCTTTGGGAAAGTGCCCGCTGAAGTAAGCCAGGTCTGGCGGCACGCTGAGTTGCAAGCTCCACTCACCGCCCGTTTCGACTTGTTCCAGCAGTTCAGGCGCTTTCGGGCGCGGAGCAATCAGCAGGGCGTCGACTTCGGCCTGGGGCAGTTTGCCCTGGCTATTGAGCGGTAACTGCCGCAGCAGCCGCCAGCGCCGCGGCAGGGCCAGCACTTCGCAATGTGTCTTGAGGTGTTCGCGCAGCGACTCGGTCAGACCGCGGCGGCCGTGTTCGCGCAGCGCAAACAGGCCGGCGTCGCTCAGCACCAGTAAAGCACCGAGGGAAGCGCGATTTTCCTGCACCACGCCCAGACGTGCTTCGGCGACCCACGCGTGGGCAACCAAGGCCTGTTCGAGCATGGGCAGGGAGATACGTTTTTCTTCGAGTTTGACGATCCGGTCGAGGCGCCCGAGCAGTTCGAAACGCCCATCTGTCTCGATGCGTGCGGCGTCGGCGCTGTGCTCGACATGCCCCGTCGGCAAGTAAGGCGAGGCAATCAACAGCGCGCCGTCACTGTCCTGGCTCAGTTCGACCGCGGCGAACGGTTGCCACAATGCGTCGCCCTGACGCCAGGCAATCCCGCCGGTTTCCGAGCTGCCGAGGATCTCCGTTGGCCATTGCTGCAAGCGTTGCTCGAGGCTTTGCGCGGCCTCAAGCGGCAGCGCGCCACCAGAGGAAAATACCCGGCGCACCGCGCTCAGCGCCGGCCAGTCGAGGTTGTCGCCCATGCGCTTGAGCAATGCCGGGCTGGCGACCCAGGCGAAGGCCGGATGTTCGCGGCTGGCGCGCTGCATGTCCTCGGGAAATGCCAGTTGTTTGCGCACGAACGGGCGCCCGGCGCACAGCGGCCACAGCACGCGAAACAGCAAGCCGTAGATGTGCTGGGTGGCGACGCTGCCGATGATGCAGGCCTGGCCAAGGTCCGCGCCCCACAATTGCTCCAACGCCTCGACTTCGTTGGCCAGTTGGCGCAGGGACTTGTCGATGCGCTTGGGTTCGCCGCTGGAGCCCGAAGTGCACAGGCTCAGACGGCATTGATCGAGATCCAGCGCCGCGCCCGCTAATGGCGGCTGCTGAATTTCATCGAGTCGGGTATCGCCCGGCTGATCGGTCAGCCACAGGTCGACCTCGTCCGCCCAGCGCTGGCGCGTCTGCCCTTGCAGGTCGGCAGGCAACAGCACACTGACGCCTGCGCGCCAGGCACCCAGCAGCGCGATGGCCAGTTCGGCGGCGTCTTCCAGATGCACGGCCAGATGACGCACGCCTCGTGCCTGCAGCGCGGCGGCGACGCTCAGCGCCTGCTCGCACATCGCGGCATGATCAAGTGCCGGTGCGAAGCTGACGGCCCGCAGCGGTTGGGCCTTGAGCAGCAGGTGCTCAAGTTTTATCCAGTTCATGTACGGCCTCTTACCCGTTGTCGTATCAGCCATTCAATGGCAAACATCAGGCCGATCAATCCATAGGAGATCAGGCCGGTGTACAACATCCACCAATCCAGCGGCGCCCACAGGGTCAGGAGCGCGGCGCACAAACCGTTGCAGAAAAAAAACACGCTCCAGGCCAGCGTGACCTGACGCGTGTAGCGAATCGCCTCGGGTGGCAGATCCGGCTCACGCAAGCGCGCCAGCCGCTCGACCATCGGCCTGCCGAACGTCAGGCTCGAGGCGAACAGCATTAGCATGAAGCCGCTGATCAGCACCGGGTACCAGCGCAGCAATTGCGGGCTGTCGAACAGCGCCAGCAGCGCGCAGAAGACAATCGCCACGCCCGCCATCCACACGCTGCCGGGTTTGCGCTCGCCACTCAGCACCCGCGCCAGCCACAGACTGCCCAACAGCAGGCCGAACTGCCACGGCGCGAAGTGCTCCATGCCGAAATACACCGCAAAGGGGTACAGCAGGCCGGCCAGCAGCAGGCCGAGGCCGATCAATCGGCTCATGCGGCCGGTTGAACCAGACGGTAGACCGCCTCGACCACGTCACCGACGGTGCGCACCGACTTGAATTCTTCGGCGGCGATTTTCTTGCCGGTCTGGCGTTTGATGTGATCGATCAGATCGACCGCGTCGATGCTGTCGATCTCCAGATCCTGATACAGGTTGGCGTCCATGCTTACGCGGGCCGGATCGAGTTCAAACAGCTCGACCAGGGCATCGCGCAGGGTGTTGAAAATATCGTCACGAGTTTGCATGGTCCGGTCTCAAGCTGCCTGTCTGGCCGTGACAAAAGCCGCAAGGCTCGCCACGTTGGTGAAATGGTTGCGGGTGTCTTTGGCATCGGCGTCGATCTTGATGCCGTATTTTTTCTGGATGGCCAGCCCCAGTTCCAGCGCGTCGACCGAGTCCAGGCCCAGGCCTTCGCCAAACAGCGTCTGCTCGTCGCCGATGTCGTCTGGGCCAATGTCTTCGAGGCCGAGTGCGTCAATGATCAGCAGTTTGATGTCACGCATCAGGTCAGCGGTGTTCAGTTCGCTCATCTTCGGCGAGCTCCTTAATGAAATAGTCATGCAAATAATCGTTGAGCTTACGCGAGGCCTGCGGGGCAGGCCCTTGCGCGGCGAAGGTCTGTGGGTCTATATCGGCCCCCACGCGAAAACTGAAGTGCACGCGGCGTTTGGGGATGCGGTACCAGGGTTCGGCTTTGGTCAGGGTGGTCGGGCTGACCTTGATGATCACCGGCGTCACCATTTTCGCACCGCGCAGGGCAATCGCAGCGGCCCCCCGATGAAAGGCCGGCGGCTGCCCCGGCTGGGTGCGCGTGCCTTCGGGAAAAATGATCAGGGTCTGGCCGTTTTGCAGGGATTGGGCGGCGGCGTCGAGCATGTCCATGCTGCCGTCATTGCTGATGTATTCGGTACTGCGCAGGGGGCCACGGGTGAAGGGGTTTTCCCACAGGCTTTTCTTCACTACGCAATTGGCCTGGCGCACCAGGCCGATCAGAAATACCACGTCGATCAGCGATGGGTGATTGGCGATGATCATCTGCCCTGGTCGACCGAGGCGCTCGGCACCCTCGATGTCATAGGTCAGCACGCCGGTGCGGGCCATGAAACGCACGAAAAACCAGAACAGCCGACTGACGGTTTTGCGTGCACGTTGCCGGTGCGCAAGCGCATCGCCGGGCAGGCAGTTGAGCAATGGAAATACCAGCACGCGCAGGCAGAGGCCGCCCAGCCCGAACAGGGCGAAGCTTGCGGCGGTGGCCAGCAAGCGCCAGTAATAGGCGTCGCGGTTTTTCTCGGTCACGGGTTGCGTTGCCAGGTCCATACACGATTTTTCCACGCATGTTGGCAATGGGATTGCTGGCCGAGCAGGGTTCGCAGCAGGTTCAGCGCGTGCGGCCAGTGCGCCTTGGACAGTGTTTGCGGGGCGCTGTTCAAGGTCAGCCGCCAGTCGGTACCCGGCGTGAGCAGAAGCCCGAGCGCATAGGGGAACGGCACATCATCGACCCACGCCGAATAGGCCGCTGGCGGTTGCTCCTCGGTAATCACCAGCAGCACCGCCGGGGCACCTTCCGCCAGCAGGGCAGCCGCTTCGAGCATGCCGTGTTCCAGACCGTCGCCAGCGGCGGCGAGGGCGGTCATTTCACTGGTTTCGCCGCGCATGATCGACCACAGACCGATGATCGCGTTGTGCACCGAGAGGCTGAACTGGGTGGGCGACAGCGGCTGTTCGTTTGCCAGATCGCAAAGGATGTCGAAGGTGCGCGGGGTTTCGCCGTGGCGCGAGACGAACACCAGCGGCAGATTGTCCCGTCCGTCGGCCAGCGGCCAGCCGACGCTGAAGGCCATCCGCGCCAGACGGCTCAGCCGGCGGCGCTGCATGGCCGGCAAAAACGACACATCGGGCGCGGCATCACTGCTCTGGAGCACGACCGGTTGTCGGCTCCAGGCCTGCCAGGCGTCCACGCTGTCGAGCCCGGGAGCCCACGCGCGCCATTGGGCGATGTTGAAGTTGATCACGGACATTCATCCCGCCCCTGCGGGCAATTGTTGACGCGTTGAATCGCCCAGGCCGCGGCAGACCTGACGTGGCGCTCGGCGCCGGGTGGCGCGCATTATCCCGGTGCGACGGGTGTGTAGCAAATGCTGGTTACATTTTGCCCAACGAAATGTACCGACCGGTTCGCCGGGACGACTGTCATATGGCCATTATCCTGATTCCCACCTGGGTGTCTGTCGGCCTTATCGGCGATTAGTGGCGGTTATCGCGCTTACTGACCGCGGATTTTTGCACCTCTGGTTGTAGTCCGCGTCCGTGAAGGTAGCGAAGCGAGGTCGCGCGCATCTACACTCGGTCATTCTTTGATACACGGAGGTTTTGTCATGCGGCGCGTGGTGTTCAATCAGAAAGGTGGCGTAGGCAAGTCGAGCATTGCCTGCAATCTGGCGGCGGTCAGCGCCAGTGAGGGTTATCGCACGCTGTTGGTCGACCTCGATGCCCAGGCCAACTCCACTCAGTATCTGACCGGGCTGACCGGCGATGACATTCCGATGGGCATCGCCGATTTCTTCAAACAGACCCTGTCCTCCGGGCCGTTTTCAAAAAAGAACCAGGCCGACATCTACGAAACCCCGTTCGACAACCTCCATATCATCACCGCCACCGCCGAACTGGCCGACTTGCAGCCAAAGCTCGAAGCCAAACACAAGATCAACAAGCTGCGTAAATTGCTCGATGAACTGGCCGAAGACTACGACCGAATCTACCTCGACACGCCGCCAGCGTTGAACTTTTACGCGGTATCAGCGCTGATCGCCGCCGATCGGGTGCTGATTCCCTTCGACTGCGACAGTTTTTCCCGTCAGGCCCTGTACGGCCTGATCGCCGAAATCGAAGAACTCAAGGATGACCACAACGAAGGCCTGGAAGTCGAAGGCATCGTGGTCAATCAATTCCAGGCCCGGGCCAGCCTGCCGCAGCAGATCCTCGATGAACTGATTGCCGAAGGTCTGCCGGTGCTGCCGGTGTACCTGTCCAGCTCGGTACGCATGCGTGAATCCCATCAGGCGAGCATGCCGCTGATCCACCTCGACCCACGGCACAAGCTGACCCAGCAGTTCGTCGAACTGCATGACCTGCTCGAAGGCCACTGACCCCCCCGAAACCACGCGAATCCCTGTAGGAGTGAGCCTGCTCGCGATCAGGCCGTTGCATTCAACACTTGCGTTGACTGACACGACGCCATCGCGAGCAGGCTCACTCCTACAATTGGATCTGTGGGGTGTCAGATCCCCTGGCTGCGCAACCAGGCCATCAACTGCGGCAACGGAAAAGCACCACTCTGCCGCGCCACTTCCTTGCCGTTCTTGAACAGAATCAGGCTCGGAATCGAGCGAATCCCCAACTGCGCCGACAACTGCTGATTGGCCTCGCTGTCGAGCTTGGCCAACCGACACTTGCCCGCCAACTGCGCCGCCGCCTGCTCGAACACCGGCGCAAACGACTTGCACGGCCCGCACCAGTCCGCCCAGACATCCACCAGCAGCGGCAGATCGCCCTTGATCTGACTGGCGTAATCGCCTTGCTTGAGTTCGAACGGTTTGCTCAACAACACCGCCGATTTGCAGCGCCCGCATTTGGGCTGATCGGCGACGCGCTCGGCGGGGATGCGGTTGAGGCCGTTGCAGGACGGGCAGGGGATGAGGAGTGGTTCGGACATGATGGGCTCTCCGGCGGAAGTCTATGAGACTGATCTGGAGGCAAAGTCACCATTATCAAGGATTGGTCCGTAGGTCATTACCTTCGCTATTAGAGAAATAGCCTACGTGCGTTAGTGCGGCGGCTGACTATCTGTATCTGATCGAATCAGTAATCTTGTGCGGACCTGAACAAGTTATCTTTTGGACGTCCATCTTTATGACCGTCAAAACAATTAACCGCCTCTCACTCTCGGAGCCTGTAAAGGGTTCTGAATATCGAAATACGGGTCTCTCCCCCCATTCGCTGCATCCTCCAGAAAGTGAAGATGACTACGATACCTTGGTGTTAGTGCTCGACGAGCTACTTGAGATTACGGGCGACGATGAGTCGCATCCTTTGATGAGCCTTGTAGATATCATCGGTGACTGGATCGAGGAGTGGGATCACACCCATCATTCCATGGCCCAAGCGAGTGGCGAAGAGGTTCTCGGTTACATGATGCGTGAACACGGCCTGACCCAAAGCGACTTGCCGGGCGTCGGTCCTCAATCCGTCGTTTCGGAAATTCTCAGTGGCAAGCGCAAGCTGAACCTGCGCCAAATTCGCTGGTTGGCTGAGCGCTTCAATGTGCCCATCGACGTGTTTACCTGATTCTGGCTCAGGAAGAGCAACTGATCTCCAGATGCTTGCCCCACTCCGGCGGCCGTTCGGCGTAACTCTCCATCCCCGGCTGCTGTTCAAACGGGTTGCTCAGCACTGCATGCAGTCGGCGCACTTCGGCGTAATCGCCTTGCTCGGCCGCGTCGATGGCTTTTTGCGCCAGGTAGTTGCGCAGGATGTACAGCGGATTGACCGCGTGCATCCGGGCGCGGCGCTGCTCTTGATCGGTATCGCCGTCACGAGCGACGCGGGCGATGTAGCGTTCGCCCCAGGCATCGAAACCCTTGATGTCGACGAAATCGTCCCGCAAGCGGGCGATGGCCTGTTCAGCTGATTCTTCACCGAGGCGGCGGAAGAACAGCGTGTAGTCGACCCCGCTGTTCTGCATCAGTTGCAGGAGGTTTTCCAGCAGTTGTTGGTCGTCGTCTTCGGCAGTTGTGAAGCCGAAGCGGCGGCGCATCAGGTCGAGGTAATGAGCCTGAAAAAGAGGCAAATACAGGCCCAGGGTTTCGCGCAGGGCTTCGACGCTGATGAACGGCGTCAGAGCCTGGGCGAGGGCGCTGAGATTCCACTGGCCGACCGGCACCTGATTGCTGAACGAGTAACGGCCCTGATCATCCGAGTGGTTGCAGATGAAGTTGGCGTCGAAATCGTCGAGAAAGGCGAACGGGCCGAAGTCGAAGGTGATGCCGAGGATCGACATGTTGTCGGTGTTCATCACGCCGTGGCAGAAGCCGTAGGCCTGCCATTTGGCGATCAGTTCGGCGTTGCGCTCCACGATCTCGCGGAACATCGCCAGATACGGTTCCGGTTGTTCCAGGCATTCGGGGAAATGCATCGCCAGAACGTGCTCGCCGAGCTGCTTTTGCTGTCCGGGACGCTTGGTGTAGTAGAAATATTCGAAATGGCCGAAGCGGATATGGCTCGGTGCCAGGCGCAGCACCATCGCCGCGCGTTCCTGTTTCTCCCGCCAGACCGGCGTGTCGGAGCCGATCACGCAGGCTGCGCGCGAGGAAGGAATGTTCAGCGCGTAAAGGGCTTCGGAAGCCAGAAATTCGCGGATCGATGAACGTAGCACCGCACGGCCATCGCCCATGCGCGAAAACGGCGTCTGCCCTGCGCCCTTGAGGTGCAGGTCCCAATGTTCGCCGGCATTGTTGTAGACCTCGCCGAGCAGCAAACCACGACCGTCGCCCAGTTGCGGCGTATAGCCGCCGAACTGGTGGCCGGAGTACACCATCGCCCGTGGCTCCGCATCGGCCCACAGCTTGTGGCCGCCGAACAGTTCGGCAAACTCTTGAGTTTCGGCAGTCGCCGGGTCCAGGTCGAGCAGGGCCAGTGCGGCCGGGCTGGCCACTACCAGCCGTGGATTATCGATCGGCTCGGGCAGTACGTGGGCGGAGAAGGCGTCGCCCAGGCGGGCGAAGCGATTGTCGAATATCAGTTCGTCGAGGGCTTTCACGGGCCGGCTCCAGCAGAATGTCCGAGCATTCTGCTGGGACCATAGCGGTTAGTCGAGTTTGCTCGGTGGCGGTTCCGGCAACGGTTTCTGTGCGTCGACGACCGGCGCGATGGTTTTGTTCTCTGGCTCCACCGGCACCATCTTGTATTCCTGGCCCTGAAGGTTTTTCAGATAGACCTCCATCTGCCGGAACGAGATGTTGATGTGCTGCTTCTTGAACTCGCGGTTGATGAAGCGGTTGACCTCATCGAGCACCGGGTTGCGGTCGCCGAGGTCGCGCACGTGCATGCGCAGCTCGTGGTCGAGGGTGCTTTCGCCGAAATTGAGGAAGTACACGTGCGGCTCCGGTTCCTTGAGCACGCGCGGGTTCTCCCGGGCGGCCTTGAGCAGCAGTTCCTTGACCAGATCCAGGTCCGAGCCGTAATCCACGCCGAGTTTCAGGGTGACGCGGGTGATGGTGTCGGTCAGCGACCAGTTGATCAACTGGCCGGTGATGAAGGTTTTGTTCGGGACAATGATGTCCTTGCGGTCGAAGTCGGTAATGGTCGTGGCGCGGATGCGGATCTTGCTCACCGTGCCCGACAGGTTGCCGATGGTGATGGTGTCGCCGATCCGCACCGGACGTTCGAACAGGATCATGATGCCGGAGATGAAGTTGGCGAAGATCTCTTGCATGCCGAAACCGAGGCCGACCGACAGCGCCGCCACCAGCCATTGCAACTTGTCCCAGCTCACGCCGAGGGTCGACAGGGTCGAGACGAAGCCGACACCGGCAATCACATACGACAGCAGAGTCGTGGTTGCATAGGCGCTGCCCTGAGCCAGATCGAGCTTGGACAGCACGAACACTTCAAGCAGACCGGGCAAGTTGCGCGCCAGAGCGAAAGTGATGCCGATGATGATCAGCGCGCCGAGCATGTCGCCGATGCTGATCGGCACCATGCTCATGTTGGCGCCGGTACCGCTGGTGTATTCGTAGAGGGTGATGTTGTCGAGGTACGAGAACACCGAAATCAGGTCCGACCAGACCCAGTACAGTGCGGCGATGAAGCCGCCGAGCAGGGCCAGACGGATCAGCCGCAGGGACTGTTCGTTGACCTTTTCGATGTCCAGCGTCGGTTCTTCGATCACCGCTTCGCCGTCGCCGGCCTCTTTCGCCGCCTGCCGTTTGGCCAGCGCACGCTGGTAAGCCAGACGGCGTGCAGCAACGCTCAAACCGCGAACGAAGGTGGCTTCGATCACCAGCCAGAACATCAGCAGATACAGCGTGTTGATCAGTCGGTCGCTGAGTTTCAATGCGGTGTAGTAGTAGCCGAAGCACACCGCGACAAACAGGGCGATCGGCAGCAGGGTGAACAACACGCCGACGGCCTTGCGGAACAGCGAAGTGTTTTCGTGGGTCGGGCTGGCAATCAGCAAGCGGCTGAGCAGCCACGCCATCAGGGCGTAGCAGGTCAGCACCACCGGCATGCCGAGCACATCGTCGGCCAGCGCGGCCGGTTGCAGTTCGGCGACGGCAACGATGGTCACCAGCGCCATCACCACCAGACCGAGGCGACGGATCCAGCCCTGGAGGAATTCGACCTGCGGTTTTTCCCAGCGGAAGTGCAATTCAGCCACGCCGCCCGGCGCCAAAATCCGGTAGGCGGTGTAGAACACCAACCACGCCTGACCCATTTGCAGCAACGCCGCGCCCATGTTGGCGTTCTGCCCGCGCGCGTCGATCTGCAAGGCCAGCCCACACAGCGCCAGCCCCAGCGCCACCGGCATCGCCAGCAGAATATTGATCAGGATCGCCTGCGGTGTATGCCACTGGCTGTCGCGTTTGAAGTGACCGATGTCCTGATGGACCTTGTTCAACCGCGCATAGAGATTCTTGCGCCGCCACAGCAACGCGCCGATCAACAGCGCCAGCGGCAGGAACAGCAGCGGTCGCTGAGTCAGGCCGTCGACCAGCTCACTCAGGCTGGAAGCCCAGGGCAGGGTGTTGACCTGACGCTCCAGACGCTCCGGCACGCCGCGCATCCATTCGACGTCCAGCGGTTTGTTGCTGGGGATCCAGAACATCTGTTCATCGAGGGTGGCGCGCAGGCTCTGCGCGGTGCTGAGCAATTGCTTCTGGTTGAGCTGCAGAGTGATCGACTCGTTGAGCACGGCGCTCAATTCGCGGTTCAGCCGTTCGAGCAGATCGGCGCGGGTGTTAGCCAGATCCAGCAGGCTCTTGCGCAGTTGTGGGGTGACCTGTTCCGGCGGTTGCGTGGCCAGCAGATTGTCGACGTAGGTCGCCGGGTTGCTGAGCAATTCGCGCTGCTGGCTGACTTCGAACTGATACAGACGAATATCGGCGATCTGATCGGCCAGATCGCGGTCGACCTTGAGATGCGGCAGCGCCTGTTTCTGTTTATAGAGAATCTTCGACAGCAGCAGGCTGCCCTTGAGCACGTTGATCTGCTCGTCGAGGGCGGAGTCGCTTTGGGTCAGGCTGTCGAGTTGCTGCTTGGTCTGCAGGTTCTGCTGGGTGACTTCGTTGAGCCGGTCAGTGCTTTTGAGCAGATAGTCGGAAAGTTTGAGGTTGGCCGTACTTTCGCTGGCGAGCAGGCTGCTGCCGCCGGCCTTCTGCGCTTCGATCGACTGCTGGGTCACGGTTTCCTGCGACTGCGCCAGACGCTTCTGGTTGATCAGGGTTTGCAGTTCCTGAATCTCGCGGTCGAGGCGGTCGGATTTTTCCGAGAGGAGGTCATGTTGAGCGTTGCCCAGATCCTGCAACTGGCTGTTGCCGGCCAGTTCCTGACGGCGCAGCGGGATCAACGCATTCAGCGCTGCCAGCTCGGCATTCAACTGGTCGCGCTGCTCGGCGCTAACGGTTTTACCCGCATCCTTGCCGGATTTGAGGATGTTGTTGATCTGCTGAATACGCGTCTGGCTGGCGGAGATTTCCGCCTGGGCGCGCTCGGGGCGGGTCTGCGCGGTGATGATCAGGCTGTTGGCGTCGGCCAGGGCCTTTTGCAGGTCGCTTTGCTGGGTCGAACGCTCGGTGAGAATCTGCTCCAGCTGCGGAATCGATTCCTTGGCGAAGCGCTGTGCCACCGGCACCACTGCAGTGGCTTTGAGGCGTGCCAGCTCGCGGGTGTTTTCGATGGTCTGCTTGGGGGCGCTGGCCAGTTGCTGCTTGAGATCGACCAGTTTCTGCTCGTAATCCCGGCGATTGGTCAGCTGCGTGAGGGTACTTTGCAGCACGCCCTGCAACGTTTTTTTATCAGCGTCCGGCAGTTTGCTGTCGGCAAGCTTGTCGAGGCTTGCCTGCACGGCATCGCTGGACGGTGGTTCGGCGGCGTACAACGGGCCGACAGTGAGACTCAGGCCCAGCAGGGCCGCGGCGAAAAAGGAGCGCAGGGTAGGCATAGAGACCGGTCAAGCAAGTGAGAGTGGACGCAGTTTAGAGGAAGAGCCCGGGGCCCGGGCGACTTCCTTCGGGGAATCTGACGCCCACTTTGCCGATCTTGTTCCCGTCCATGACCGCCACGGTCCAATGGGTGTTGTTCCACTCCACCTGGTCACCGACGATAGGTGCACCGCCGACTTTCTGCGCAATGAAGGCGCCCAGGGTCATGTCCGGATCGATGCCCTCGGCCGGTAAGCCATAAAGCGCCGCAACCGCTTTAAGCTGGGCGTCTCCTTCGAGCACGAAGTCGCCGAAAAAGCGCAGATCGAGGCCGCGCTGCGGCGCCTGACTGAACAGTTTTCCGAGCGCGCCGAGGTTGTGTTCATGGCCAATAACACACAGCAAATCATCGACTTCCAGCACCGTACTACCCGACGGATGGAGCAGTTGCTGGCCGCGAAACAGGGCTGCGATGCGCGTGCCTTCGGGCATTTTCAGCTCGCGCAGGGGCGAACCGATGCACCATTTCTCCGCGCCGAGCTTGTAGACGAACAGCTCCCACTCACTGGTGACATGGACTTCCAGTGCCGAGCGGGAAATCGGCGCCGGCTCCGGCGGCACCGTCACCTTCAACAGTTTCGCTACCCACGGCAGGCTCGTGCCTTGCAGCAGCAGCGACACCAGCACGATGAAAAACGCCAGATTGAAATACAGCTGCGCATTCGGCAGCCCGGCCATCAGCGGGAACACCGCGAGAATGATCGGCACCGCGCCACGCAGGCCGACCCAGGAAATAAAGGCTTTTTCGCGACCATGGAAAGCCTTGAACGGCAGCAGGCCGACCATCACCGACAGCGGCCGCGCAAACAGAATCATCCACAGCGCCAGAGCAAGCGCAGGCACGGCGATCGGCAGCAGATCGTGCGGGGTGACCAGCAACCCCAGTACCAGAAACATGCCGATCTGTGCCAGCCAGGCCATGCCGTCGAGCATGTGCAGGATGCCATGACGGCTGCGCACCGGACGGTTGCCGATCACCAGACCGCACAGATAAACGGCGAGGAAGCCGCTGCCGTGCAAGGCATTGGTCAAGGCGAACACCACCAGCCCGCCGGCGATCATCAGAATCGGATACAGACCGGTCGCCAGGTTGATCCGGTTGACCAGTTGCAGCAACACCCAGCCGCCGCCGAGGCCGATCACGCCGCCGATGCCGAATTCGCGGATCAGGTGGGTCAGCAGGCTCCAGTGCAGGCCGGTCTGGCCGCTGGCAAGCATGTCGATCAAGGTGACGGTGAGAAACACCGCCATCGGGTCATTGCTGCCGGATTCAATTTCCAGCGTGGCGCTGACCCGTTCGTTGAGGCCTTTGCCGCCGAGCAGCGAAAACACTGCTGCGGCGTCAGTCGAGCCAACGATGGCGCCGATCAGCAGGCCTTGGATCAGATTCAGGTCAAACAGCCAGGCTGCGGCCATGCCGGTGAGCCCGGTGGTGATCAACACGCCGACAGTGGCCAGCGATAGCGCTGGCCATAACGCCACGCGGAAGCTCGACACCCGTGTGCGTAAACCGCCGTCGAGGAGAATCACCGCCAGCGCGAGGTTGCCGACCAGATAGGCTGTCGGGTAGTTATCGAAAATGATCCCGCCGCCATCGACCCCGGCGGCCATGCCCACCGCGAGGATGATTACCAGAATCGGAATGCCGAGACGCGAGGACAGTGAGCTGACCAGAATGCTTGCGCCTACCAGCAACGCGCCGATCAAGAACAGGCTGTTGATGGTCGTCGCATTCAAAGGCAGTACTCCAGAAGCGTAAAGACGGGCACAAACTGACCATGCAGTCTGCGTGCCAGCGATTCTAACCTGTTGAAATGTGATGCTGTCAAAAAGCTTTTGCAGCGGCGTTGCGGGTTTGGTGTACGGCTCAGGATCGCTGCCCCTCACCCTAGCCCTCTCCCGGAGGGAGAGGGAACTGGCCGTGGCGGATGTGAGAGATCCGCTGACTTGGGATATCGAGTTGTACTCAGGTTTTGAACAGCCCGCAAAACGGCTCCCTCTCCCTCTGGGAGAGGGCTGGGGTGAGGGTGCTCTTGATCCGATGATTAGAGGCTGAATCGCCCAACCATGTTGTTCAGATCCAGCGCCAACCGCGACAACTCATTGCTCGCCGCGCTGGTCTGATTCGCCCCGGTCGCCGATTGCACCGACAGATCACGAATGTTGACCAGATTGCGATCAACCTCACGCGCCACTTGCGCCTGCTCTTCGGCGGCGCTGGCAATCACCAGGTTGCGCTCGTTGATTTCGACGATGGCGCTGTTGATGGTGTCCAGCGACATGCCGGCACCACGGGCGATGTTCAGCGTCGATTCGGCGCGCTCGGTGCTGTTGCGCATCGAGTCGACGGCGTGTTCGGTGCCGCTCTGGATGCTGCCGATCATCCGCTCGATCTCGCTGGTCGACTGCTGCGTGCGATGAGCCAGCGCGCGGACTTCATCGGCAACTACCGCAAAACCACGCCCGGCCTCGCCCGCGCGGGCCGCTTCGATGGCCGCGTTCAGCGCCAGCAGGTTGGTCTGATCCGCGAGGCCGCGAATCACGTCGAGCACCTTGCCGATATCGCGGGATTCATTGGCCAGATCGCCAATCAACGAAGCGGTGCTTTGCACGTCGGCGCTCATGCGTTCGATGGCGCTGACGGTTTCCTGCACCAGATCGCGACCGTCGCCAGCCGATGTGGTGGCATTCTTCGAGGCTTCCGAAGTGCTGACGGCGTTGCGCGCCACTTCTTCGACGGCGCTGGTCATCTCGTTGACCGCGGTGGCCGCCTGTTCGATTTCGTTGTTCTGCTGGGTCAGGCCACGGGCGCTTTCGTCGGTGACGCTGTTCAGCTCTTCGGCGGCAGAGGCAAGTTGGGTGGCCGAGCCGGAGATGCGCTGCAGGGTGTCGCGCAGTTTCGTTTGCATCTTCGCCATCGCCGCCAGCAGACGCCCGGCCTCATCACTGCCATCGACATGGATCGGCTGGGTCAGGTTGCCTTCGGCGATGGTTTCCGCCGCATCGAGTGCCTTGGCGATCGGCTTGGTGATGCTCACGGTCAGCAGCCACGCGAACAGCATTGTCAGGCCGGAGGCGATCAGCAGCAGGCTGACCACCAGATTGAAAGACATCGAATACTGATCCTTGGCCCCCTGGTCGATGTCGGCGATCTGCTGAGTATTGATGTCCAGCAAGCGTGCCAGCGCGGTGTTCACCGCTTCCGAATTGGACAACAGGTCGGTGTTGAGCAGTTGCTGCAACGCATCGATCTGATTGTTGCGCGAGAGGGTTTTCATCCGCTCTTCGAGCTGGCGGTATTGTCCCAGCAACTGCACATACTGATCGTACGCCGAGCGTTCTTCAGGGCTGGAGATCAGCGGCTCGTAAGCACGTTGCGCCTCGGTGATCTGGCGGTTGCGCATGTCGAACAGCTCGATGGTTTTCTGCTGCACGTCCGCTTCGCGGTTGATCAGCAGGCGATACGACAGAACGCGCAAGCGCAGGGTCAGTTGGGTGAATTCATCCAGCGCCTTGATCGACGGCACGCTGGTGTTGGCGATGTCTTCGCCCGCCGAGCGGATCTTGCTCATCTGATTCAAGGCGAAGACGCCGAGAATCAACATCAGGCCGCCGATCAGGGCGAAACCGGTGAACGCCCGGGGGGCGATATTCATATTGCGAAGGGACATGGGCGGATACCGAAAAGGGCCGCATCCATGCGGGTTGAGCTGCTGTATGGCTGACTTATCGGTCATACGACTAAAGTCTTGAGTCGGTGTGCGCATTTGTCGCAGCGGGAGCGGGGCGACGAAGTGCAGGAACCAGATCGGCAGATCACAGTCTTTTAAACTCGCGGGAACGGTCAGCCGCCAGGAAAATCAAGGCTTTGCACCGGTTTAACCCTGGCATCTGTGGTGACTTTTCTTTATCGTACGCGCCCTTTGAAAAACGCTTGGAAGATCAAAATGTTGGAAGCATCCCTCAGCCAATTGGAACAGCTCGTCAGCGACCTGGTGCAACAGAACCAGACCCTCGCGCAGACCAACCAGACCCTGTCCACGGAACTGGCCCAGGCCAAGGATGAAAACGAAAGCCTGCAACTGAACCTGATGGAGCAGGAAGAAAAACACGGCGCCACCGCTGCCCGCATCCAGGCACTGGTTGATCGCGTCAATGCCGGCCCTGTCAGCGCATGAACCATGGCACAGCAGGGGTAAAAGTCATCTCCATTCTCGGGGAGGACTATTCGATCAAGGCACCGGCCGGGGAAGAACAGACCCTGCTGGACGCGGCCATGATGCTCAAGGCCGCGCTCGAAGATACCAAGCGCAAATACCCGACCCTGATCGG
Organism: Pseudomonas granadensis; assembly: GCF_900105485.1. Taxonomy (GTDB): domain Bacteria; phylum Pseudomonadota; class Gammaproteobacteria; order Pseudomonadales; family Pseudomonadaceae; genus Aquipseudomonas; species Aquipseudomonas granadensis. Next base: position 154,577 of record NZ_LT629778.1, read on the forward strand.
CGACCGCTTGCTGGTGCTGGCGGCGATGAATCTGTGCTCGCAGCAGATCGAAATGAAGAAGCAGCACCAGGAAGAACTCGACCGTTATCAAGAGCAAGTCAGCGCCACGGTCGACACCATCGCCAAGACCATCAATCAGAGTTGACGGGTCGCCAGAATCTCGTCGCCCCTCAACGGAGCGCTCTGTTCAGGGGCGCTTCAGGCGATGACCAGTTCGCAGTGATATCGACCGCCAGACTCGAAAATGTTTTTTGCAGTTATGGTGCGTTTGCTTCCGTTGAAATCAAACGTTTCGTGCTTGCTGGCAGCCCAAAGCATAACGTCATGGGAAACAGGTTGCTCAGACACCAGCGTTTCATCTTTCAAAGACACTTCAATTTTGTAGTCGAAATCGCTGGCGGCGAAGTGTTTTGCGGTCACTACCGCGTCGTTTTGACCACGTCGCAGCGTATCGCCGATTTTTATGTGCAACAGCATGAGGTCAAGAGATTCGCTTTTTGTCGACTTTAGCTCGTCCATATCCGTATCCGTTGTGTGGTTTACCATACGAAGATTCAAGGATACGCGCCCATTTCTTCGGCGGAACCTGTCAGGTTTTACAGGTGACAGGACAAGCGTTTTATGGGTGTGCAGCAAAGCAACTGGATATGATCAGGCTGAGCTGATGCGTGATCAATCTGGCTCCTGCGCAAGCAAGCTACTCGCACCGGGATCACGCCCAGAGACCCTGTGAGAACGGACTGCCTGCGAAGAGGGAATAAGCCGCTACGCACGTTCGAGATCAGAACCACTCCTCCCGCATCCCCAGACACGTATCATCCCGCGCCTCGAGCAAGTCCAGCTCATGCTGGCAACCTGGCACTTCCCACGTCAGGAAATACCGCGCCGCCTGCAACTTGCCTCTATAGAAGTCGGCGTCCGCGGCATTTCCCTTGGCCAGTCCTTCTTCGGCGCGAATCGCCTGCTCCAGCCAGCGCCAGCCAATCACCGTATGCCCGAACACCTTCAGGTACAGCGCCGAGTTCGCCAGACTGCTGTTGACCTTGCCCTGCGCCAGATCGGTGAGCAAACCGAGGGTCACGGTTTGCAGGCGGGCCACGAGTTTTTCCAGCGGCTCACACAGCGCGGTCAGCGATTCATGCGCGGTTGCACGTTCGCTCGCAGTGGCGATCAGGCGAATCAGTTGTTTCAAGCCTGCGCCGCCGTTCTGCGCCAGTTTGCGCCCGAGCAGATCCAGCGACTGAATGCCATGAGTGCCTTCGTGAATCGGGTTCAAACGGTTGTCGCGGTAGTACTGCTCGACCGGATATTCGCGGGTGTAACCGTGGCCGCCGAGAATCTGGATCGCCAGTTCGTTGGCCTTCAGACAGAACTCCGAGGGCCAGGATTTAACGATCGGCGTCAGCAGATCCAGCAACTCATGGGCCTGTTTGCGCTCGGCTTCGGTTTCAAGCGTGGTGGTGTCATCGAACAGGCGCGCGGCGTACAGACCGAGGTCAAAGGCACCTTCGACGTAGGATTTCTGCGTCAACAGCATGCGTCTGACATCCGCGTGCTGAATGATCGCCACCGGTGCGGTGGTCGGGTCCTTGCTGTCCGGCACCCGACCTTGCGGCCGTTCGCGGGCGTACTCCAGCGAATACAGGTAGCCGGCGTAACCGAGCATCACCGCACCCATGCCGACGCCGATACGCGCCTCGTTCATCATCTGGAACATGTAGCTCAAGCCCTGATGCGGCTTGCCCACCAGATAGCCGACGCACTCGCCGTTATCGCCGAAGTTCAACGCTGTGGACGTGGTGCCCCGCCAGCCCATCTTGTGGAACAGCCCGGCCAGCAGCACGTCATTGCGTTGGCCAAGGCTGCCGTCATCGTTGACCAGAAACTTCGGCACGATGAACAGTGAAATACCTTTAACTCCCGGCGGCGCGTCCGGCAGCTTGGCGAGGACCATGTGCACGATGTTTTCCGACAGCGGATGGTCGCCGCCGGAAATGAAAATCTTGTTGCCCTTGAGGCGATACGTGCCGTCGGACGCAGGCTCGGCTCGCGTGCGAATATCCGACAGCGACGAACCGGCATGCGGCTCCGTCAGGGCCATGGTGCCGAAGAAGCGCCCGTCGATCATCGGCTGCAGAAACCGCTGCTTCTGCTCCTCGGTGCCAAAGCTTTCGATCAGGTTCGCCGCGCCCATGGTCAGGAACGGGTACGAGGTCGACGCCGCGTTGGCCGACTGAAAATGCGCGAAGCACGCTTGCGACAACAGCGTAGGAAGTTGCATGCCGCCGGCATCGAAACTTCTCGCAGCGTTGAGAAATCCGGCTTCGAGGAAGGCATCCACCGCCGGTTTCACTTCGGGAATCAGAATCGCCCGACCGTCTTCGTAGCGTGGCTCGTTCTCGTCGCCCTTGCGGTTGTGCGGGGCGAAATATTTCTCGGCGATGCTGCGCGCGGTACCGATGGCAGCGTCGAAGGTCTCGCGATTGTGCTCGGCAAAACGTTCACGCCGAATCAGGCCCTCGGCATCGAGGACTTCGTACAGCTCGAAAGCCAGATTGCGGGAACTGAGCAGCGTCTCGGACATGATGGCTTACCTGAAAAGGAGGTTGGGCCGAGTCTAAGGCGCGGGAATAGAGGCTGAACAGGATGATTGATGGCGGTGATGGAGGGGCGGGGGCAACACTAATCAAATGTAGGAGTGAGCCTGCTCGCGATAGCGGTCTGTCAGACACATTCATTTTTTTTGACAGACCGCTATCGCGAGCAGGCTCACTCCTACAGGTATTTCATTCCAGGCGACCATTGCGGTCGCCTGGACTTACAGCTGTTTAGCCGATGGTCATCAAGCTCGCATTACCGCCCGCTGCAGCGGTGTTAACACTCAACGCGCGCTCGATCACCAGACGCTCCAACGCAATATTGGTCTCGCCCTGGGACAAGCCCTGAACCCCAACGATCGCGCCGGCACGCTTGGCAATCTGCTGGCAAACGCCGCGCAACTGGTCGGAATGGCCGTGATGCAGAACCGCATCAAACACCACTTCGTCTTTGTTCCAGTCAGCAACCAGCTTGATCCGCGCCTGAATCTCCTTCGGCAGGCGTGCAAACAGTGCCTTGCTGATGTCGGATTCCGGCCATACCGCCGAACCGCCCACGGCCAATACCGCAGCCAGTTGCGTCAGCAGATCACCTTCAACCTCCGCCAGGCACAACACATGCTCGCGCGGCAGGATGGCGTAGCTGTTCTTCTCGCCGGTCGGGCCGGCCAGTACGCGGGTGATGCCGCTCTGCGATTGCGCTGCGTACTGCACGCACAGAGTGCTCAGGTCAGCGTATTTGTTGCTCTCAGCCCAGGTTTTCAGCGCGGTCAGCGGTTTGCTCATGGCGTCGCGCAGGCGAACGTCCGGCGCTACAACGGCATCACCGCGAGCGAAGGATTGTTCGATAGCGTCGGTAGGACGTGTCGACAGCAGACGGTACAGGTACAGCGGGCCACCGGCCTTCGGACCCGTCCCCGACAGGCCTTCGCCGCCGAATGGCTGCACGCCGACCACGGCACCGACGATGTTGCGGTTGACGTAGACGTTACCGGCGTTGACGTTGTCGATCACCTTGGCGATGGTCTCGTCGATGCGCGTGTGCACACCCAGCGTCAGGCCGTAACCGGATGCGTTGATCTGACCGATCAGCTGATCCAGCTCTTTGCGCTTGTAGCGCACCACGTGCAGCACTGGCCCGAAGATTTCGCGTTGCAGTTCGTCGAAGCTTTCCAGCTCGATCAAGGTCGGCATGACGAAGGTGCCGCGTTTGACTTCTTCGCTGTCGGCGATCGCCACTTGATACACGGTGCGACCTTTGTCGCGCATGGCCTGGATGTGCTTGTCGATGCCGGCCTTGGCTTCGGCGTCGATCACCGGGCCAATGTCCACGGACAGACGCTCAGGGTTGCCCAGACGGCTTTCCGCCATGGCGCCTTTGAGCATTTCGATGACGCGATCAGCGGAATCTTCCTGCAGGCACAAAACCCGCAGCGCCGAGCAACGCTGACCGGCGCTGTCGAAGGCCGACGACACCACGTCGATCACCACTTGTTCGGTGAGTGCCGAGGAGTCGACGATCATCGCGTTCTGGCCACCGGTTTCGGCGATCAGCGGGATCGGACGGCCCTGGCTGTCGAGACGCCCGGCAATGTTGCGTTGCAGCAAGCGCGCGACTTCGGTGGAACCGGTGAACATCACGCCTTTGACGCGCTCATCACCGACCAGACCGGCGCCGACCGTTTCACCGCGACCCGGCAGCAGTTGCAGCACGCCTTCCGGAATCCCGGCTTCAAGCATCAGGCGCACGGCTTGAGCCGCGACCAGCGGAGTCTGTTCGGCGGGTTTGGCCAGTACCGGGTTACCGGCAGCCAGCGCCGCAGCGACTTGACCACTGAAGATCGCCAGCGGGAAGTTCCACGGGCTGATGCACACCACCGGGCCCAGTGGGCGGTGGGCGTCGTTGCTGAAATCGTTGCGTGCCTGCACCGCGTAATAACGCAGGAAATCGACCGCTTCGCGGACTTCGGCGATGGCGTTGGCGTAGGTCTTGCCGGCTTCGCGAGCGAGCAGGCCCATCAGCGGCTGGATCTCGCCTTCCATCAAGTCAGCGGCACGTTCCAGAATCGCCGCGCGCTCGGCCGGCGGGGTGGCCTGCCAGATCGGTGCGGCGTTGAGCGCGCATTGGATGGCGTTGTCGACGTCCTCGACGGTGGCTTCCTGCACGTGACCGACCACATCGCGATGATCCGACGGGTTCAGTACCGCGGCCGGCGTTTCGTTGCTCGACGCGCAGCCGAGCATCGGAGCGGCTTTCCACTCGTTGTGCGCCGTGGCGAGCAAGGCGCAGGACAGCGAGGCCAGACGATGTTCGTTGGCCATGTCGATGCCGCTGGAGTTGGCGCGCTCGGCACCGTACAGGTCACGCGGCAGCGGAATGCGCGGGTGCGGCAGGCCGAAACCGCCTTCCACGGTCGCCATCTGCTCGATCTGCGCCACCGGATCGGCAACCAGTTCCTGAATCGAAATCGACTGGTCGGCGATGCGGTTGACGAACGAGGTGTTCGCACCGTTTTCCAGCAAGCGACGCACCAGATACGCCAGCAGCGTTTCGTGCGTGCCGACCGGCGCGTACACGCGGCACGGACGGTTCAGCTTGCCTTCGGCGACTTTGCCGACAACCTGTTCGTAGAGCGGTTCGCCCATGCCGTGCAGGCACTGGAATTCATACTGGCCGGGGTAATAGTTCTGACCGGCAATGTGGTAAATCGCCGACAGGGTGTGGGCGTTGTGCGTGGCGAACTGCGGGTAGATGGCTTCCGGCACCGACAGCAGTTTGCGTGCGCAGGCGATGTAGGAAACGTCGGTGTACACCTTGCGGGTGTAGACCGGATAGCCTTCCAGGCCTTCAACCTGGGCGCGCTTGATTTCGCTGTCCCAGTAGGCGCCTTTCACCAGGCGGATCATCAGGCGGTGACGGCTGCGGCGTGCCAGATCGATCACGTAGTCGATCACATACGGGCAACGCTTCTGGTACGCCTGAATAACGAAACCGATGCCGTTCCAGCCGGTCAGTTGCGGCTCGAAGCACAGGCGCTCGAGCAGATCCAGCGACAGTTCAAGACGGTCGGCTTCTTCGGCATCGATGTTCAGGCCGATGTCGTATTGCTTGGCCAGCAGGGTCAGCGACAACAGGCGCGGGTACAGCTCGTCCATCACGCGCTCGTATTGGGCGCGGCTATAACGCGGGTGCAGCGCCGACAGCTTGATGGAAATGCCCGGGCCTTCATAAATCCCACGGCCGTGGGAGGCTTTGCCGATCGAGTGAATGGCTTGTTCGTACGACGCCAGGTACTTCTGCGCATCGTGTTCGGTCAGCGCCGCTTCACCGAGCATGTCGTAGGAATAACGGAAGCCCTTGGCTTCGAACTTGCTCGCGTTGGCCAGGGCTTCGGCGATGGTTTCGCCGGTGACGAACTGCTCGCCCATCAGGCGCATGGCCATGTCGACGCCCTTGCGGATCATCGGCTCGCCGCTCTTGCCGATGATGCGGCTCAGCGAAGAAGTCAGGCCGGCTTCGTTGTGGGTCGAGACCAGTTTGCCGGTCAGCAGCAGGCCCCAGGTCGCGGCGTTGACGAACAGCGACGGGCTGTTGCCCAGGTGCGGCTGCCAGTTGCCGGTGCTGATCTTGTCGCGGATCAGTGCATCGCGAGTGCCCTTGTCCGGGATACGCAGCAGCGCTTCGGCCAGGCACATCAGCGCCACGCCTTCCTGGGATGACAGGGAAAATTCCTGAAGCAGACCCTGAACAATGCCCGCACGGCCGCCGGCACTTTTCTGGTTACGCAGTTTTTCCGCAATGGTTGCGGCAAGCTTGTTGGTGGCTTCGGCCATCGCTGCCGGCAGGCGTGCCTGCTCGATCAGCATCGGCACCACTTCCGGCTCAGGGCGACGGTAAGCGGCGGTGATCGAGGCGCGCAGCACCGATTGCGGCAGGATGCTTTCGGCGAATTCGAGGAAGCACTGGTGGGCGTGATCGGTATGGACTTCACCGGCGTCGTCGGCATCCTTGGCGGTCAAACCGTTCAGCTCGGTCAGGGTTGCACCACCCTCGAGTTTTTCCAGGTAATTGAAAATTGCCTGCTTGATCAGCCAGTGCGGCGTGCGATCTATCGAGGTTGCGGCAGCCTTCAGGCGTTCGCGGGTCGGGTCGTCGAGTTTGACCCCAAGGGTGGTGGTAGCCATATTTTTATCCTCATGGTTGCCACAGTTGCGTGGCATCAGCTGGCGGCAAGATTAGCCGTGCGCTGAAGGAGGTGCAACCGGGTGCAACCCTTTTTTGTCGGAAAAATCCGCAACTCGTCAGGAAATAAATTCCGCGAGGAAATCCCTGCTCCTGCTTGGTGCTTTTGCTTCTAGCAAAGGGCCATGACTGCTACAAAAGGGAGCAAAAACAAGGCGATTGTCGGTAATTCCGACTGGGTGCAACTTATTCTCATGAAATTGGTTGCACCTCATTTGATTTGTTGCATAGCATTCGCGCCCAAGGTGCAACCGGATCGAATCCGGTGTACCGGCTGATGGCTTTCCTGGGGAAACATCAGTCATAAATGCGCGGGATCCCGGATCGTCTGCCAAACGTCGTCGTTTGCGTGCGGTTCATCGCCGCCGCTACATAAAAACAAAGCCAGGGCGTAACTCAATGAGCGTAAGCAATCCAACCCTGATCACGTTCGTGATCTACATCGCAGCAATGGTGCTGATCGGCTTGATGGCCTATCGCTCCACCAACAACCTTTCTGACTATATTCTCGGTGGTCGCAGCCTCGGCAGCGTCGTCACCGCGCTGTCTGCCGGCGCCTCCGACATGAGCGGCTGGTTGCTCATGGGCCTGCCGGGCGCCATCTACATGTCCGGTCTGTCCGAAAGCTGGATCGCCATCGGTCTGGTCATCGGTGCCTACCTGAACTGGCTGTTCGTTGCCGGCCGTCTGCGCGTGCAGACCGAGCACAACGGCGACGCCCTGACCCTGCCGGACTACTTCGCCAGCCGTTTTGAAGACAAGAGCGGCCTGCTGCGGATCATCTCGGCGATCGTGATTCTGGTGTTCTTCACCATCTACTGCGCTTCCGGCATCGTCGCCGGTGCCCGCCTGTTCGAAAGCACCTTCGGCATGTCCTACGAAACGGCGCTGTGGGCCGGTGCGGCGGCAACGATTGCCTACACCTTTATCGGTGGTTTCCTCGCGGTGAGCTGGACCGACACCGTACAAGCCACGCTGATGATCTTCGCGCTGATTCTTACGCCGATCATCGTCCTGCTGGCCACCGGCGGCGTCGACACCACGTTCCTGGCCATCGAAGCTCAGGATCCAAGCAACTTCGACATGCTTAAAGGCACCACCTTCATCGGCATCATCTCGCTGATGGGCTGGGGTCTGGGCTATTTCGGGCAGCCGCACATCCTCGCGCGTTTCATGGCTGCGGATTCGGTGAAGTCGATCGCCAAGGCGCGTCGCATCTCCATGACCTGGATGATCCTGTGCCTGGGCGGCACCGTGGCCGTGGGCTTCTTCGGTATCGCTTACTTCTCGGCACACCCGGAAGTTGCCGGTCCCGTGACCGAGAACCACGAGCGCGTGTTCATCGAACTGGCCAAGATCCTCTTCAACCCTTGGATTGCCGGTGTACTGCTGTCGGCCATTCTGGCTGCTGTCATGAGCACCCTGAGCTGCCAGTTGCTGGTGTGCTCAAGCGCCCTGACCGAAGACTTCTACAAAACCTTCCTGCGTAAATCGGCTTCGCAACTGGAGCTGGTCTGGGTCGGTCGTGCCATGGTCCTGCTGGTTGCGCTGATCGCCATCGCACTGGCCGCCAACCCGGAAAACCGCGTACTGGGCCTGGTGTCCTACGCCTGGGCCGGTTTCGGTGCCGCGTTCGGCCCGGTAGTGCTGATTTCCGTGATCTGGAAAGACATGACCCGCAACGGCGCGCTGGCCGGCATCATCGTCGGTGCTGTCACCGTGGTGGTGTGGAAGCATTTCGAACTGCTGGGTCTGTACGAAATCATCCCGGGCTTCATCTTCGCCAGCCTGGCGATCTACTTTGTCAGCAAGGCCGGCGAGCCGACTCGCGGCATGGTCGAGCGCTTCCAGGCAGCGGAAAAAGATTTCAATCTGAACAAGTAAGGCGCTGAGCTTCGGCTCACATCAAACGGCCCGTTTCCGAAAGGAGACGGGCCGTTTTTTTGTGCCCATGATTCTCTGATTCACCACCAACACTTGTAGGAGTGAGCCTGCTCGCGATAGCGGTGTGTCAGTGACGAAAATGTTGACTGAGACACCGCTATCGCGAGCAGGCTCACTCCTACAGGGTTCGGTGGTGTGTTTAAGGGAAATGTCTGTAGTCGAAGGCGTCTGTTATCGGTTTTTTTTCGTCAGAGGAAGTAGGGGAAATCTGATTTTCTCGTCACCCGTCCAACACCCCTTGCCCCTCATGCAGAATCGCCCGCCCTCAAACTGCAGAGAGACATCGGATGTTCGCGCCTGCCAATCAACCGCGTTTCACGTTGACGCTCGAAGGCGCCCGGCATGAGTTCAAAGTCCTTGAGTTCACGGGCAAGGAAGCCATCAGCCAACCCTATCGTTTCGAGCTGGAACTGGTCAGTGAACGGCCGGATCTGGACCTCGAAAGCCTGCTGCACGATCAGGCGTTTCTGAGTTTCGATGCACACGGTGGCGGTATCCACGGTCAGATTGATCAGGTCGGGCAGGGTGATTCCGGGAAACGTCTGACGCGCTATCACGTCAGTCTGGTACCGCGGCTGGCTTATCTCGGCCACCGCATCAATCAGCGGATTTTCCAGCATCAGACGGTGCCGCAGATTGTTGCGCGGGTGCTCAAGGATCACTCGATCCTGCGCGATGCCTTTGAATTTCGCCTCGGCAGCGACTACCCGGTGCGTGAGTATTGCGTGCAGTACACCGAGAGCGACCTGGCGTTCATCCAGCGGCTGTGCGCCGAGGTCGGCATTCATTACCACTTTCAGCACAGCCCGCAGGGCCATCTGTTGGTGTTCGGCGATGACCAGACGGTTTTCGCGCGTCTGCCCGAACCGACGGTGTACCGGCCGGGCAGCGGCATGTCGGCTGGGGCGCCGGCGGTGCAGCGCTTCAACGTGCGCGTGCAAACCCGCACCAGCGTCGTCACTCGGCGCGACTACAACTTCGAAAAGCCGCACCTGCAATTGCACAGCCGTGTCGACAGCGAACAGCGGCCGGTGCTGGAGGATTATCACTTCCCCGCCAATTTCACTGACCGGGAAACCGGCAAGCACCTTGCTCAACGGGCGCTGGAACGCCATATCGCCGATTATCGTCAGGCCGAAGGCATCAGCGATGAATCCGCGCTGGTCAGTGGACATTTCCTGAAACTGACCGAGCATCCGCGTCAGGACTGGAACGACCTGTGGTTGCTGATTGCCGTCGAACACCATGGGCGCCAGCCGCAGGTACTGGAGGAATCGGTGACCAGCGATGGCGAAGGCTTCCAGGGGTACCGTAATACTTTTCTCGCCACACCGTGGGATGTGTCCTTCCGCCCGGCGCTGGGGCCGGATAAACCGCGCATGCTCGGCTATCAACCCGCTGTGGTGACCGGGCCGAAAGACAGTGAAATCCACTGCGACGAGTACGGTCGGGTCAAGGTGCAACTGGCGTGGGATCGCGACGGTGAACTGAACGAGCACTCCAGTTGCTGGCTGCGCGTTGCGACCAATTGGGCCCATGACCGTTACGGCAGCGTGTTGATTCCGCGCGTCGGCATGGAGGTGCTGGTCGGTTTCATTGATGCTGACGCCGACAAACCTTTGGTGGTGGGCTGCCTGCCCAACGCCGCGACGCCGGTGCCGCTGGACTTGCCGGCGGACAAGACCCGCAGCATCTTTCGCAGTCAGAGCAGCCCCGGCGGTGCTGGCTACAACGAACTGCGCATCGAAGACCGCAAAGGCGCCGAGGAAATCTACCTGCGCGCCCAGCGCAACTGGACTCAACACGTGTTGCACGACCAGCAAGTGCAGGTCGACAACCAGCGCAGCATTGTCGTCACCGGCACCGCCCGGCACGAGCTGAAGGCCGATGAACAGCGCATCACCCACGGCCAGCGGCAGACCGAAGTCAGGCAGGACGATCATCTGAGCGTCAGCGGCGAACGGCATATTCGTGTCGGCAGTCAGACGCTCAGCGCCAGCGCTCAATTCCACGTCAGCGCTGGCCAGCAAGTGGTCATCGATGGCGGTGCGAGCGCGACGATTCAGGCGGGCGGGCAATGGATCAACATCGGCCCCGGGGGGATTTTCAGCAGCGTACCGATTGTCGTCGGTGGCGCGCCGATGGCAGCGCTGAGCGCCGCGCCGGTCGTGCCGGGGTTGCCGGAAAAACTCGCCGCGGCGCCGGCTGCCGTGCTGACCGCCGCACAGATCGTGAGCTTCAAAGGCGATGCGCCATTCTGCGAAGAGTGCGAGCGCTGCAAGGACGGTGTCTGTGCAGCCTGATTTGCTGTCACCGGCCGATTGGCTGGCGCACGCGCCGTTGCAGGCCGGCGAGCAATTGTTCGCGGTGTTCAGCCATGCCAGCGCCGCCAAACCGCCCGGGGCCTGGCTCGATGCGGCTAGCCCGCTGTGGGCTGAGACGGTTTATGCCGAGTGGGATGCGGTGATGCCTTGCGTGGGAATTGTCAGCGTCGACAGTGAGTTTTTGCATTGGGTCACCGATACCGAGTCGCGCGATTGGGGTTGGCTGTTGGTGTCTTCGGCAAGCCTGGAAGGGCTGGTCGAGCATTTTCGAAGCCTGACTCAAGTGCTGATGCCGAAAGGCAAAACGGTGTTTTTTCGTTTCTGGGACGGGCGTTTTTTGTTGCCGCTTTTGCAGTCTGATGAGGTGGATGCACGGCAACTGTTCCCTGTGGTCAGCCGCTCCCTGATCAACGGCCAGGCGCTGCACATTGGTGGCGCGGTGCAGTCCTCGGGCAAGGTCTTTCCTTGGTGGCGGGTGCCGGAATCGGTGCTGGTGCAGGAGGGCAACGCCGTTCGCACGACCAATGCGATGCAGTGGCTGAGCGAAGAAAGCCCAGCGATATTTGAAGCCTTTCCCAAGGCCGTTCTGTGCTGCAAGGTCGGGCAGTTTTTTCAGCTTTCATTGTCGGAAGATTCTTCGCAATCGGCGTTGCTGGCGTATTTGCTGGCAGAGCTGGAATGACATTTCGGGGCAATGGCCTCGGAGATTTCCTTCGAGCTGCGGCGGATTGCATGAACTGGTGGGCGGTGGGTTGCAGGGATAGTCTTTTCGTTGTCACTGCGGGAGTGGTGACAGGGTGTAGGAACCCTTTGGAATTACCGTGCACCAGCCATTACGTTTGATTGCGCACGCAAATCGTGTCCGCAACATCTTTCGCGGCGGCTGTGCGCGGGAACGCTTCGGCGTAGCTGAGTTTTGGCTGGTTCCTCAGTTTCCTACTCTCGCGTACGGCTGCCACCCAAACCTGTAGGAAGGTCATCGGTAGCCTCATTTAATCAGCAGAGGCACAAAATATGACGACGCTTAAGCCAGCTCCGCCCTACGAAAAAATCATTCCTCACCCGGACAACCGCTTCATGGCGCTGACCGACAACTGCAGCGACATGCCGACCCTGTTCATCGACACCCACGTCCCCCTCGACATCCTCATGGACGCGGCCAACCACCGCCTGCGCGCCGTGATTCAGGTCCTGGAAAACATGTGCATGCGCGGCTCGGTCGAATGCGACTCCGTCATCCTCAGCGATTTCGCCCGGCTCTGCGTGATTCCGTTGCGTGATGGTTGTGATGTGCTCGATGTGATCGGCTCGCGCTTGCGCGGCATGCCTTAATACAAGCGTTGTGATAGATCCTTCCAGTCACGGACTATGGAAGGATCACCAGCCACTGGAGTTTTTTCATTGTTGTAGGTATTGATCTTGTGACTCGATAAATGCATCGAAGGCAGGAGAGTTATAAATTTCGAGGCAAGAATAGAACACGATATTTTTCCCCGACTGTTTGCTGGTTGAAGACGCTTTCGTATACGCGTCTGTCACGAATTTTTCGGTTTCAAGGTAGGGGTCGTGGGTCACTTCGAGCGTGTCCTCATTTTGCAGTATGGCGTGTTGTCCCTTTCCCATAGCGGAGTAGGCGCCAATCGCAAGTCCAAGGTCTGATTTGATGTCTGACTCGCTCTTGAACTGGTTCGATATGCAGTTAGCGAGGCCATAGTTCTTAAGTGATGTTCTGGCAGTGCTGAGATCTACTTCACTCGAGATTGCGTTAGCGGATAAGCCAAGAATGCTCATTGACACAAAAAGCCGGAATTTCATCCTTTTAACTCCCAGAAATTAATTTTTTCCAGCTTTACGTCTGGCCTGTCGTAAGTGTGGCTGTCTGGACGATGGTAGTCACTGTTATCACCTGTGGCGCTACCGTTCCACAAAGTCGCGTGGCCTGTCGCATCGCTCCAGCCATTGATCTCCATGATGATCACGCCTTTCTTACCATTGATGTAATCTGACTCGCTCATTTTTAATTCACGATCTGGGGCACCCCAATTGTGTTTCAGGAAAGCCAGGAAATCTGCAACTTTCATGATGTAGGGGAGTTGATCCGCACCAGCAAGACGATAGATGGATTTGCTTGGAATGATCGTTCCTTTCGGGATTTTATATCCACCATAGTTAAACCCTCTACTTATCCTGAGAGCGCACGCGTTCGCGTACGCATCGGGTTTTTCCGCTCTCGCCGCTTCGACGTTGCCTCCTACAAGCGCGTACACTTCAATCGAGCTTTTAGGTCCAACTTCTGCGTAGGCCGTCCATAGGGTGCTGAATTTTGGTCTTTTTACGAGGATGTTGGAGGTAACGCCACCCGCACTGATATTGAGCTGAGCCATTAAATTTCGCCCTCCATGTCAAAGGCTTCAGCCTCAAAAGCGTTGGGAATGATCGCTATACCTTTCGGGCCAACGGTCCCAGACAGCGTTTTTTCAGTTGCACCGCTGATCGTTACGGTAACAGTCTCGCCGGGTGAGTAGCCGGAAGTTTTCACATGAATATTCAAGTCGGTGTAAAAGCGTGACACGGAGTCCACCGGCGTTTGGTTGTCTCCATACGAAAACGTTATGCGTTGAATACTTTTTGGTTTGGGAACCTGAGGAATGATGGGAGAGAAGCTTGCAGCGCTATGTTCGCCCCCACCAAAGACGGAGGATTGAGCAAAGAGAACAGTGTTCGATTTTGGTGGACAGCCACACGCTACATAATCACCTTCAAGCGCAACCAGTCCGGCAGGCAGAGTGATAGTTCGCGGGCCTACGGCAACAATCGGGCCTTTACCCGGAGGACATACGGGACAGCTCGCCATATGACCGACAGATGAAGTGCTAACCGCGTAATCAATGTTGATTCCGATGTTTCCTTCCAGAACCGCGCCCCCGGTTGATGTTGGGGCGCCGATACCGATCATCTTTCTTCCCATGTAAATTTCCCTCTTTACAGGTTTTAAGTGATACGGATATTCGCATTGCCTTAGCTTGGGCGACGACGGTTATCCTGCCGCAAGATATTTCTGGATGTTGCTCGTTCAATTAGGGGAACCGTTCATAACCGCCTTGATTCAAGTACTGGGGAAGCATGTGCATGCGCGGCTCGGTCGAATGCGACTCCGTCATCCTCAGCGATTTCGCCCGGCTCTGCGTGATTCCGTTGCGTGATGGTTGTGATGTGCTCGATGTGATCGGCTCGCGCTTGCGCGCGATGCCATAGAAGCAATGCCCCTCACCCTAACCCTCTCCCAGAGGGAGAGGGGACTGATCGAGTTGTCTGGGCGGTGTACGCCGACTTGCGACTTCAGCGGTGAACTTCGCTTGGTCAAGCCTGGGTGGTGTTCTGGGACTGACCGAGTTGTATGGGTGACGTACGCCGACCTGCAACTTCTGCGCTGATCTTCGCCTGGCCAAGCCTGAGATCACACTGATCTTTCAGGTCGATGCAACTCGCAAGCTCATCACCGTCAGTCCCCTCTCCCTCCGGGAGAGGGCCAGTGAGGGTGTGGCTTTTGTCCGCTCGGCCGCCAACCCCTGACTTGCCACGCGGTAAAAGGTAAACTTTGCGCCCTTCGCAGGAGCAGCCATGAATTATCGTCACGCCTTCCATGCCGGCAATCACGCCGATGTGTTCAAACACCTGACCTTGACCCGCCTCATCGCCCTGATGTCGCGCAAGGAGCAGCCGTTTGCCTATCTCGACAGCCACGCCGGCATCGGTCTGTACGACTTGCAGGGCGATCAGGCCAACCGTACCGGCGAGTACCTGGAAGGCATCGCGCGCTTGTGGGATCAGCCGGATCTGCCGGCGCTGACCGCTGACTACATGAACGTGCTGCACGAGATGAACCCCGATGGCCAGTTGCGCTATTACCCCGGTTCGCCGGAGCTGGCGCGGCGTCTGACCCGCCCACAGGACCGGGTGATGCTCAATGAGAAGCACCCTGAAGATGGTGTGCTGCTCAAAGACAACATGGCCGGTGATCGCCGGGTGAAAGTTCATCTGGGCGAAGGCTGGCATGTCGCGCGGGCGATGTTGCCGGTGCAGGAAAAGCGTGCGGTGATGTTGATCGATCCGCCGTTTGAACAACTCGATGAAATGCAGCGCTGCGCAGCGTCGATGAAAGAGGCGATCGGCCGCATGCGCCAGACCGTGGCGGCGATCTGGTACCCGGTCAAGGATCAGCGCGCGTTGCGGCGTTTCTATCAGGACCTGGCCGGCACCGGTGCGCCGAAGTTGTTGCGCGTGGAACTGCTGGTGCATCCGCTGGATACGCCGAACAGCCTGAACGGCTCCGGTCTGGCGATTGCCAATCCGCCGTGGGGGCTGGAGGAAGAATTGCGCGAGTTGCTGCCGTGGTTGTCGAAGAAGCTTGGCCAGACTCAGGGTGGCTGGCAGATGGACTGGCTCATAGCTGAATGAAGCTGCGAGCTACAAGCTACAAGCTGAAGCGAACACAGCACTTGCAGCTTGAAGCTTGCCGCTCGCAGCTTTAGTTAGGCATACACACGCCGGTACCGCCGATCCCGCAATAACCTTCCGGATTCTTCGCCAGATACTGCTGGTGATACGCCTCGGCAAAATACACGGTCGGCGCCTGGTCGATTTCGGTGCTGATTTCGCCCAGACCGGCCTTCGCCAGTTCCGCCTGGTACAGCGCTTTGCTTTTCAGCGCGGCGTCCAGTTGCTCGGGAGAGGTCGCGTAGATCACCGAACGATACTGCGTGCCGATGTCGTTGCCCTGACGCATGCCTTGAGTCGGGTTGTGCAGTTCCCAGAACATCGCCAGCAGTTTTTCGTAGCTGACTTTGGCCTTGTCATACACCACCAGCACCACCTCGGCGTGGCCGGTCAGGCCTGAGCAGACTTCTTCGTAAGTCGGGTTCGGCGTGAAGCCGCCAGCGTAGCCGACCACCGTGCTGACCACGCCTTCGCGCTGCCAGAAGCGCCGTTCCGCACCCCAGAAGCAGCCGAGGCCGAAGATGGCGAAGTCGACGTCCTGAAAGAACGGGCCGAGCAGTGGGGTGTCTTTGAAGACGAAATGCTTTTCAGGCAGGGTCATCGCGGTTTCGCGGCCGGGCAGGGCTTGTTCTTTGGTTGGAAGCACGTTTTTGTTCACCAGAATTTCCGAGCGCAGAACCATGATCGTTCCTCTCAGTCAGGTTGGATGTGAAAAGTCAGACCGCCAGTGTGCCCAATGATGCCCGGTTAATCACTACCCAAAATGTACGGGTACTCAACCTTGTGGGAGCCAGCCTGCTGGCGATAGCGGTGGGTCAGCGAGGCCAATGTTGATTGGACTGGCGCAATCGCCAGCAGGCTGGCTCCCACAGGGAAATCATTTACCAGGACAGAACGCTGGGGATCAGAGGCAGAGCGGCCCGCGCGGATAGCGCTTGAGCGCCGGGATCAGTTCGGCGCCGGGAATTGGCCGGTCGAACAGGTAGCCTTGGCCGACATCGCAGCGGTGACGGCGCAGGAATGCCAGTTGCTCGGCGGTCTCGATGCCTTCAGCGACCACCTTGAGTTTCAGGTTGTGGGCCATGGCGATCACCGCTGAGGTGATTTCCATGTCGTCCTGATTGTCGGGGATTTCGTGGATGAAGCTGCGATCGATCTTGATGATGTCGATCGGAAATTTTTTCAGATAGCTGAGCGATGAATAGCCGGTACCGAAGTCGTCCATGGCCAGGGTCAGGCCCAGACGCTTGAGCTGATCGAGCTGCAAGTGCGTGTCTTCAGTGGCCTCCAGCAGCAGGCCTTCGGTCAGTTCCAGCTCGAGCAGATTGGCCGGCAGCGCTTCTTCCTTGAGGATGTTGGCGATGGAGGCGACCAGGTCTGGATCGGAAAACTGCTTGGGTGACAGGTTGATCGCCACTTGCAGATTGCCCAGGCCGGCAGCGGTCAGGGCTTTGCTCATACGGCAGGCCTGACGGGCGATCCATTTGCCGATCGGAATGATCAGGCCAGTCTCTTCGGCGACGCTGATGAATTGATCCGGGCGAATCATCCCGCGTTCCGGGTGATTCCAGCGCAGCAGCGCTTCCATGCCCAGCAGGCGACCGCTGCGCAGGCACAGCTTGGGCTGATAGAACACGTCGAGTTCATTCTGGGTCAGGGCGCGGCGCAGGTTGTTCTCGACAAACAGTTTGTAACTGGCCTCGGCATTCAGCGCTTCGGTGAACACCTGCAACTGGTGTTTGCCGTTGGCCTTGGCCTTGTGCAGCGCCAGACCGGCGTTACGCATCAGCGTCTGCGGGTCGCGCCCGTGCAGTGGTGCGCAGGCGAGGCCGACCGAGCCGGTGACGCTGATCAACTGGTTATCGACGAACATCGGTTTATCGAGGGTCAGCAGCAACTGGCTGGCGATCCGCTGCCCGGCTTCGAGGTCGGTGTTGTCGAGCAACACGGCAAACTCGTTACTGGCGAAGCGTGCCAGACTGCCGCTCGGGCTGAGGCTGTTGCGCAGGCGTCGGGCCAGGCTGATCAGCAGTTTGTCGCCGGTCTGATGGCCGAGGCTGTCGTTGATGCGCTTGAAGTTGTCGATGTCCACCAGCAGCAGGCTGATCGGCGTATCGCTGTCGCGGGCGAAGCGCTCGTCGAGGTTGCGGATGAATGCGGGGCGGTTGCCGAGGTTGGTCAGGTTGTCGGTATAAGCCAGGCGCTCGATGCGCTGCTGCGCCAGTTTGGTCTGGGTGATGTCTTCGTAGATGCCGATGTAGTGCGTCAGCTCACGGTTGTCGCCGTACACCTTGGAAATCGACAACTGGCCCCAGTACGGTTCGAGATTTTTCCGGCGGCTTTTGAATTCGCCCTGCCAGCTGTTGCTCTGGGCCAGCGCCGAGGGCGCGTCGAACAGCAGTTCGCTGAGGTTTTCCAGCGCCGGCAGTTCCGACAGGCGCTGGCCGTGGACTTCTTCAGTGGAGTACTGAGTGATCGCTGTGAAGCTCGGGTTGACGTACTCGACCACACCGTCGCAGTTGACCAGCAAAAAGGCGTTGGCACTTTGCTCGACCGCACGCTGGAACAGGTGCAGGGCGCTGGTGGCGGTGCGGCGGTTGTGATTGTTGATGACTTGCGCGAACTGATCGGCCAGCTCACCGGCAAACGCGATCTCGTCGGACTGCCAGGCGCGGGTCACGCCGGTCTGCTCCAGGCAGAGCACACCGACCACCTGGCCGTCGACGCGGATGCTTGCGTCGAGCATGGCGTTGACGTCACGCGGGCGCAGGGCTTCGGCCATCTCGCGGGTGCGCGGATCGCGCATCGCGTTGTGGGCGTCGATGGCGCGGCTGCCATGCAGCGCTTCCAGGTAGTCGGGGAAGCTGCCGATATCGATCACGTCCGGAAGGATGTATTCCTGGGTCGCGCGATGGTAAGCCGAGATCGGCACCAGCAGATTGCCCTCGAGGTTCCACAGGCTGGCGCAGTCGATTTCATAGATGTCGCATGCGCAGCGGGTGATCAGCTCGGCGGCTTCCTGCAAGGAATTGTGCGTGCTGTAGCGCTGACGGGCGAGCAGCAGAATCAACTCCTGCTGGGCGCGCACGCGCTCCAGATGCTGCAGTTGTTCCTGCTGCGCACGTTGATTGAGTTCAAGGGCGATCTGCAGCCGCGAGTTCTGCGTCTCGAGGTCGACAGAGGGCAGTAGCGGCGGCTCGCTGAATACGTCGTCGACCGCCAGCAGGTAACCGCGCAGCAGATGCCGATTGTGCTGTTTATAGGCTTCACCCAGCTCCAGAATGCTCAGCACCCCGGAGGCGGTGTGCAGGGTGTAGCGCACCAGGTAATGCGGGCTGACGGTGAGCTGTTGCTGGATCGCATCATGCAATTGATAGCGCGCTTCCGGTTCCATCAGGCTGGCATACGGCGAGCCGACCAGCGCACACAGTTCGACTGCCGGCTGGCCGAACTGGCGTTCGCAGTTGGGATCGAGAAACAACATGGCCCAACTGGCTTCATTCAAGCGCTCGAAACGCAGCATGCCGAGCCGCGAGGGCACAGGCAACTGCGTCACTACCTCGGCCGCCATACGGCTGGCGGCATCGGGTTGGCTCTTCATGAAGGGAACTCGCTTGGAAATATGCTGAACGCGCCGGGCTCGCGCCCTCTTAACTGTTGCCTGCGGCAAGGTTGCATCATTGCGGCCCCGACTGACAAGAGAGATGAAGGCCAAGTGCTATAAGAATATGTCGGCTGGACTGAACATTTCTCCAGCCAGTGCACAAAACTAATGCGCGGAGCATGACAGAGCGCCGTTCCAGAGCGGTTGATGCTCAGCAACGGCGCCCAGTGCACCCACCTATCAGCGTAGGGGAATGACGATTGATTGCAGGCGTTTGCCGTCACGGTCGTGATAGTTGACCTGGATCTGCCTGGCCTCGACCACCAGGTGGGCAAAATTGTCCTCACTGACCACCGTGCTGGTCAGCTCATGCCGATAATCCCCGGCGGCTGTGCGCACCAGTGGCTGATCGAGAATGAACGTCGACGCTTTGGCATACGGCAGCAGTTTGCTGTTGCACAGCGGCGATGACACTACCGTGTGCACCTCGAAGTCCGGGTCTTCGCTGTGGCTCAGGCGCGCGGTCAGCGAACCGTGAACATCACCCGAAATGAACACAACGTTCATGATCCGTCGAGTGCGAATCGTTTCCAGCAGGCGCAGGCGTTGTTCCGGAAAGGCTTTCCAGGCGTCATCGCCATGAAGTTTGCGGTCCGGATAGAACATCACGCTGGTCACCACAAACTTGACCCGCGCTTCGCTGTGGATCAGCCATTTGAGCAGGGCCTGTTCCTGGGCTTCATCGAGAATGCGCCGATCATCGGCCGACAAGTTGCGCCGGGTACGACTGTCCGTCACAAACCATTCGATATCGCCGTCGCTGAACTGATACCAGTAATGCTCAAGCGAAGAGCGATTGATTTCGCCGTTAGTTGTCAGTGGATGTACCGGGCTGTGACTGGCCTGATACAGCTCATAGGCCGCCATCGCGTTGCGGAACAAGTCAACGTCGGATTTATTGGCATTGGCCGGCCAGTTATCTTCGATTTCGTGATCGTCAAGAATCATGTAAGTCGAAGTGCCGGACATCAGCCGTTTTATATTAGGTTGCGATAACGCCGCACGGTATTTTCTGAGAATATCCTGATACTCACGATCCGGCGCAATGCGATTCAGATCGTCGACATAGATCTGGTCACCAGTCATCAATACTGCACTGATCGGTGGCTCAATACCCTCGATCACTTGATTGATCGAAGCAAAGATCCGGTCGCCCAGTTGTGGCAGTGAGGCAATCCCCGCGGTCATGCGCAAATAGCGACACGAACCGACAATATAGGCCCGGGGCTGCATCGGCTTGCTCGAGCGGGTACGCAGACGATAGATCTCGCGCGGCCATTGCAGCGGCAGCTCGGCGACGCTGTCCGGCGTATGCACCGGACTCATCGGACTGAACCAGCCGGCCTGATATTCATATTCGGTGTCTGTACTCAAGTTGTTGAGGGCAAACACATGTGACATGTCGCGTGTAGCGCTCAGATGCGCAAAGATACCTTTTGACCATTGTTGTGCACCGGCTGCGCGATAACGTACTGCGGCAAATACCCGCGAATTGTTCTGACGATCGCCACGCAGCAATATACGTGCATGATGAGTTGTAACGTGGCCGATGATCGGCCCGATAGTTGGTTTTAACATGTCGAATCCATTCGAAGTAACTTGAATTAACTGGGTTTGACTGACTTTTATTAGTTGCGATGGCTGCGCCTAGGTTAGTTGCGTGCCGGACATAAAAGATCGGTGACAAGCCGACCAGTGCTGTGGCCGATATCAACGCGACTTGTAGGAAAAGGAAGGAAATGGTTTTTCTTCAGGCAAAAAAAAGCCCCGCCAGATGACGGGGTTGAGGTACGAGCGTGTGGCGCTCGAAAGGGTGCAGCAAGCGGCCCTCCGTTGCCGGAGGGCCGTTTGGATTACAGCAGGATGGTGCGGATGTCGCCCAACAGGCTGCCCAGACGCTGGGTGAAGCGCGCGGCAGCGGCGCCGTTGATCACACGGTGATCGTAGGACAGCGACAGTGGCAGCATCAGTTTCGGCTGGAAGGCTTTGCCGTCCCAGACGGGCTGAATGGTTGCCTTGGACACACCGAGGATCGCCACTTCCGGCGCGTTGACGATCGGCGTGAAGCCGGTGCCGCCAATATGGCCGAGGCTGGAAATGGTGAAGCAGGCGCCTTGCATCTCGTCCGAGGACAGCTTCTTGGTGCGGGCTTTTTCAGCCAGCGAAGCCGCTTCGGCTGCCAATTGCAGCAGGCTCTTCTGGTCGACGTTCTTGATCACCGGCACCAGCAGGCCATCCGGGGTGTCGACGGCGAAGCCGATGTTCACGTATTTCTTGCGGATGATCGCTTTGCCGCTTGGCGCCAGCGAACTGTTGAAGTCCGGCAGCTCCTTGAGCAGATGCGCGCAGGTCTTGAGCAGCAGCGGCAGGATGGTCAGCTTGACGCCAGCCTTCTCGGCCACGGCTTTCTGCGCCACACGGAAGGCTTCCAGCTCGGTGATGTCTGCCGAGTCGAATTGCGTCACGTGTGGCACGTTCAGCCAGCTGCGGTGCAGGTTGGCAGCGCCGACTTGCATCAGGCGAGTCATCGGCACTTCTTCGATTTCACCGAAACGGCTGAAATCGACGACCGGGATCGGCGGGATACCCGCGCCACCGGTTGCGCCAGCAGCAGCGGCCGGTGCTTCCTTGGCCTTCTGCATCATCGCTTTGACGTAGGTCTGCACGTCTTCTTTCAGAATACGACCGTGCGGGCCGCTGGCGCCGACAGCACTCAGCTCGACGCCGAACTCACGGGCCAGTTGACGCACGGCAGGACCGGCGTGAACTTTCGCGCCTGGCTTGGCCGGTGCGGCAGCTGGAGCGGCAGCAGCAGGTGCGGCAGCAGCGGCAGGTGCCGGAGCGCTCGGTGCTGCAGCGGTCGCCGGAGCTGGAGCTGCAGCAGGCGCAGCGCCTTTGACCTTCAGCTTGAGGATCAGATCGCCGGTACCGACTTCATCATCCAGCTTGATCGAAACGCTTTCGACCACGCCAGCGGCAGGCGATGGAATTTCCATGCTGGCCTTGTCGGATTCCAGGGTGATCAGCGACTGGTCGGCTTCGACGGTGTCGCCGGCCTTGACCAGCACTTCGATGATCTTGGCCTTGCCGGCCGAACCGATGTCCGGCACGTGGATGTCCTGAACGCTGTCGGCGACCGGTGCCGCCGGAGCAGCAGCCGGCCCTGGCGCAGCGGCGACAGCAGGCGCGGCAGCCTGAGCCGGAGCGGCCGCAGCAGGCGCCGCAGCACCCGCCACTTCCAGGTCCAGAATCAGGTCGCCAGTGCCGACTTCGTCGTTGAGCTTGACGCTGATGGCCTTGACCACGCCGGCGGCAGGCGACGGGATTTCCATGCTCGCCTTGTCGGATTCCAGAGTGATCAGCGATTGATCAGCTTCGACGGTGTCGCCGACCTTGACCTGGATCTCGATGATCTGCGCCTTGCCCGACGAACCAATGTCCGGCACGTGCACTTGCTGTACCGAAGCGGCAGCAGGTGCAGCGGCAGGCGCGGCAGCAGCAGGTGCCGCAGCCGGTTTATCTTCAGCTTTGGCAGCCGGAGCCGCCGCCGCAGCAGGTGCCGCTTCAGCAGCGCCCTCGACTTCCAGCTCGAGCAGTTCGTCGCCTTCTTTCAGGCGGTCGCCCAGCTTCACTTTCAGGCTTTTGATGACGCCGGCTTTCGGGGCCGGCACTTCCATGCTGGCCTTGTCCGATTCCAGAGTCAGGATGCTCTGGTCGGCTTCGATGCGGTCGCCGACCTTCACAAACAGTTCAATTACTTCACCTTCACCGCTGCCGATGTCAGGTACGCGAATGAGTTCGCTCACAAAATGTCTCCTCAGCAGTCCAGTGGGTTGCGTTTTTCCGGGTCGATGCCGAACTTGACGATGGCCTCAGCCACGACTTTAGGTTCGATATCACCACGGTCAGCCAGTGCTTCCAGGGCTGCCAACACCACGAAATGACGGTCGACTTCGAAGAAATGACGCAGTTTCTTGCGGCTGTCGCTGCGGCCGAAACCGTCGGTGCCCAGGACTTTGAATTCCTTGGACGGTACCCACTGACGGATCTGCTCGGCGAACAGCTTCATGTAGTCGGTAGAGGCGATGACCGGACCTTTACGGCCGTTCAGGCATTCTTCGACGTAGCTCAGCTTCGGCTTCTGGCCAGGCTTGAGACGATTGCTGCGCTCTACGGCCAGGCCGTCGCGACGCAGTTCGTTGAAGCTGGTAACGCTCCACACGTCGGCGCCGACGTTGAACTCTTCACGCAGGATCTTCGCCGCTTCACGCACTTCACGCAGGATGGTGCCGGAGCCCATCAGCTGGACGTGGTGCGCCGCGTCGCGGGTGTCTTCCTCGAGCAGGTACATGCCTTTCTTGATGCCTTCTTCGGCACCGGCCGGCATGGCTGGCTGCTGGTACGACTCGTTCATCACGGTGATGTAGTAGAAGATGTCCTGTTGCTCTTCGGTCATCTTCTTCATGCCGTCCTGAATGATCACCGCCAGCTCGTAGCCGTAGGTCGGATCGTAGGTGCGGCAGTTCGGGATGGTCGCGGCCAGCAGGTGGCTGTGACCGTCTTCGTGCTGCAGACCTTCACCATTCAGGGTGGTACGGCCGGCGGTGCCGCCGATCAGGAAGCCACGGGTACGGCTGTCGCCGGCAGCCCAGGCCAGGTCGCCAATACGCTGGAAGCCGAACATCGAGTAGAAGATGTAGAACGGCAGCATCGGCTGGTTGTGGCTGGAGTACGAAGTACCGGCGGCGATGAACGAGCTCATGGCGCCTGCTTCGTTGATGCCTTCTTCAAGGATCTGACCTTTCTGGTCTTCCTTGTAGAACATCACCTGGTCTTTATCGACTGGCTCGTAGAGCTGGCCGACGGACGAGTAGATACCCAACTGACGGAACATGCCTTCCATACCGAAGGTACGGGCTTCGTCCGGGATGATCGGCACGATGCGCGGGCCGATTTCCTTGTCCTTGACCAGTTGCGCGAGGATCCGCACGAAGGCCATGGTGGTGGAGATTTCACGGTCGCCCGAACCATCGAGGATGGCCTTGAGTGTGTCCAGATCCGGAGTCGGTACGCTGAAGCTCTGTGCGCGGCGCTGCGGTACGAAACCGCCCAGTGCGGCACGACGCTCGGCGAGGTAGCGGGCTTCGGCGCTGTTTGGCTCAGGCTTGAAGAACGGCAGGTTCTCCAGCTCTTCGTCACGGACCGGGATGTCGAAGCGGTCGCGGAACAACTTCAGGCTGTCGACATCGACTTTCTTGGTGTTGTGCGCGGTGTTTTTCGCTTCGCCGGCACCGGTGCCATAACCCTTGATGGTCTTGGCGAGGATGACGGTTGGCTGTTCTTTGTGGTTGACCGCTTCGTGGTACGCCGCGTAGACCTTGTACGGGTCGTGGCCGCCACGGTTGAGCTTCCAGATCTCGTCGTCGGACAGATCGGCAACCATTGCCTTGAGTTCAGGCGTGTTGAAGAAGTGCTCGCGAACGAACGCGCCGTCTTTGGCTTTGTAGTTCTGGTACTCGCCGTCGATGACTTCGTCCATGCGACGCTGCAGGATGCCGTCGACGTCCTTGGCCAGCAGTGGGTCCCAGAAACGGCCCCAGATGACTTTGGTCACGTTCCACTGTGCACCGCGGAACACGCCTTCGAGTTCCTGGATGATCTTGCCGTTGCCGCGAACCGGGCCGTCGAGGCGCTGCAGGTTGCAGTTGATGACGAAGATCAGGTTGTCCAGCTTCTCGCGGCCGGCCAGGGAGATTGCGCCCAGGGATTCCGGCTCGTCGCACTCGCCGTCGCCCAGGAAGCACCAGACTTTCTGTTTGCCCGGCTGAATGAAACCGCGGTGTTCCAGGTACTTCATGAAACGTGCCTGGTAGATCGCCTGGATCGGGCCCAGACCCATCGATACGGTCGGGAACTGCCAGAAGTCAGGCATCAGCCACGGGTGCGGATAGGACGACAGGCCTTGACCATCGACTTCCTGACGGAAGTTGTTCATCTGGTCTTCGGTGATGCGGCCTTCCATGAAGGCACGGGCGTAAACGCCTGGCGAGGTGTGGCCCTGGAAGTAGATCAGGTCGCCGCCGTGTTCGTCGGTCGGGGCCTGGAAGAAGTAGTTGAAGCCGATGTCATACAGGGTCGCACTGGAAGCGAAGCTGGAGATGTGACCACCCAGGTCAGAATCTTTCAGGTTCGTACGCATTACCATGGCCATCGCGTTCCAGCGTACCAGCGAGCGAATGCGGCGTTCCATGAACAGGTCGCCAGGCATGCGTGCTTCGTGGGTAACGGGAATCGTGTTGCGGTAAGGCGTGGTGATGGCGTAAGGGAGCTGCGAACCGCTGCGGGTCGCCAGTTCACCCATACGGGTCATCAGATAGTGAGCACGGTCTTCGCCTTCTTTGTCGAGAACCGATTCCAGGGCGTCCAGCCATTCCTGGGTTTCGACGGGATCGAGGTCTTGCATGGCTTGCTCCAGGGCGGAAAGGCTTCCAGAATCGGTTGCCTGAGTTTGCGACTGGCCTTGTGGGCAGACGATTTAAAATTCTTGGATTGCCGACAGGTTGTTCCGGCGGCGTGTAGTTTTACTACAAATCTTCCGGCATTTCAGCCTTTCGAATGTATAGACGAGTAGTAAAACTACAGAAGAATGGCTCGTGGCCTCCAACTGCGTTGTGAGAATAATCGTTAAGGTTGGTCTTTTGCCATCCGAAAAAGGTGAAACTTTGATATTCGCTGCCAACGACAATGAATTTTCAGCTATTTCTAACTTTTGTTCGACACTCCGGCGGGTAGCGGCTTTTCGCCAATCACTACAAGCGGCCATTTACACGCCGATCAAGGATAGACCATGACCCTGCCCGTGCTTGCCGAACTGCCCGCCATTCTCCTGCCGTTGGTCAATCGATCCGAGCAGTCGTTCCGTACGGCCGTCGCCGCGCTGGATGACGATCACGGTCTGGCGAACTGGACGCCCGAGCGCTGGGCGCAGTTTGCCCGCGTCAGCGCCGCCAGCGAGTTTGTCATTGAACAGAGCGTTCGTGACCCTTTGATGTTGCTGTCGCTGGTGCAGTCCGGTGAACTCGACCGGGCGTTTGCGCCGGGCGAACTGTGCACGCAAATTGCTGCTGCGGTAAATGCCGCGCAGAGTGAAGATGAACTCGGCCGCGCCCTGCGCCGCCAGCGCGCGCGGCATCAGGTGCGGATCATCTGGCGCGACCTCACCCGCCAGGCCGATCTGGTGCAGACCTGTCGCGATCTTTCGGACATGGCCGATGCCACCATCGATCAAGCCTGTCAGTGGTTGTACAGCCGTCATTGCGAACAGTTCGGCACGCCGACCGGGCGCCGCAGCGGTCTGCCGCAACAAATGGTCATTCTCGGCATGGGCAAGCTCGGCGCCGTCGAATTGAACCTCTCGTCGGACATCGACCTGATTTTTGCCTATCCCGAAGGCGGCGAGACCGTCGGGGTGAAGCGTTCGCTGGACAATCAGGAATTCTTCATCCGTCTCGGCCAGCGCCTGATCAAGGCGCTCGACCCGATGACCGTCGACGGCTTCGTGTTCCGTGTCGACATGCGCCTGCGTCCGTACGGTTCGTCCGGCGCGCTGGTGCTGAGCTTCAATGCGCTGGAGCAGTATTACCAGGATCAGGGCCGCGACTGGGAACGCTACGCGATGATCAAGGCGCGGGTGGTGGCCGGCGATCAGGTCGCGGGTGCGCAATTGCTCGACATGCTGCGGCCGTTCGTTTATAGGCGCTATCTGGACTTCTCGGCGATCGAAGCGCTGCGCACCATGAAACAGTTGATCCAGCAGGAAGTGCGGCGCAAGGGCATGGCCGACAACATCAAACTGGGCTCTGGTGGTATCCGCGAGGTCGAGTTCATCGCCCAGGCCTTTCAGTTGATCCACGGCGGGCGCGACCTGAGCCTGCAACAGCGCCCTCTATTAAAGGTGTTGAGCACACTGGAGGGGCAGGGTTATCTGCCACCGGCGGTGGTCAGTGAGCTGCGTGAAGGCTACGAATTCCTGCGTTATACCGAGCATGCGATCCAGGCGATCGCCGACCGCCAGACCCAGATGCTTCCGGACAGCGCACAGGATCAGGCGCGCATTGCCTTCATGCTCGGTTTCGCCGATTGGGACGCTTTTCACGAGAAACTGATGTTCTGGCGCGGCCGGGTGGCCTGGCATTTCGCCCAGGTGATCGCCGATCCCGACGAAGAAGAGGGCGCCGAAAACGAAGTGGTGGTCGGCGGTGAATGGCTGCCACTTTGGGAAGAGGCGCAGGACGAAGAAGCCGCCTGCCGTCAGTTGCAGGAAGCCGGTTTTGCCGATGCGAGCAAAGCCCTGAAAGCCCTGGCCGGGTTGCGCAGCAGTCCGCAATTGCGCGCGATGCAGCGTTTGGGACGAGAGCGACTCGATGCGTTCATTCCGCGTCTGCTCGCACAGGCGGTGGAGCATGACAATCCGGATCTGGTGCTTGAACGGGTGCTGCCGTTGGTCGAGGCGGTGGCTCGGCGTTCGGCTTATCTGGTGCTGCTGACCGAGAACCCCGGTGCCCTGCGGCGTTTGTTGACGCTGTGCGCGGCGAGTCCCTGGATCGCTGAACAGATCACCCGCTTCCCGCTGTTGCTCGACGAGTTGCTGAATGAGGGCCGCCTGTTCAAGCCACCCTTGGCGCCGGAGCTGGCCGCCGAGTTGCGCGAACGGCTGACGCGGATTCCCGAAAACGACCTCGAGCAGCAGATGGAAGCCCTGCGCCATTTCAAACTGGCGCACCGCTTGCGCGTCGCCGCCTCGGAAATCGCCGGCAGCCTGCCGCTGATGAAAGTCAGCGATTACCTGACCTGGCTGGCTGAAGCGATTCTCGAACAGGTACTGGCTCTGGCCTGGCGCCAGACGGTGGCCAAATACGGCACGCCGCTGCGCACCGACGGCACCCTGTGCGACCCCGGCTTCATTATTGTCGGTTACGGCAAGGTCGGTGGTCTGGAACTGGGGCATGGTTCGGATCTGGATCTGGTGTTCATTCACGACGGCGATCCGCAGGCGGAAACCGACGGACCGAAGTCGATTGACGGTGCGCAATTCTTCACGCGGTTGGGGCAGCGGATCATCCATCTGCTGACGGCGCAGACCAACTCCGGCCAGCTCTATGAGGTCGACATGCGGCTGCGGCCCTCCGGGGCGGCGGGGTTGCTGGTCAGCTCGCTCGGCGCTTTCGCGCGCTATCAGGAAAATGAAGCCTGGACCTGGGAACATCAGGCCTTGGTGCGGGCGCGGGTGCTGGTCGGTAGTCAGGATGTCGGTCAGGCGTTCGAGAAAGTCCGCGCGCAGGTATTGGGCAAAGTCCGTGATCTGGCGAAGCTGCAGCAGGAAGTCAGCGAGATGCGCGCGAAGATGCGCGACAATCTCGGCACCAAGAGCACCGCAGCCGGCACGGCGGCCAATGCCTTCGAGGCCACGGCCTCATTCGACCTCAAGCAGGACGCCGGAGGTATCGTCGATATTGAATTTATGGTGCAATACGCGGCTCTGGCGTGGTCGCAAAGCCACCCGCCGCTGCTGCGCTGGACCGATAACATCCGCATTCTGGAAGAGCTGGAACACGCAGGGCTGATGCCTGCCGAAGATGCCAGCCTGCTGCGCGAGGCCTATAAAGCCTACCGCTCGGCCGCGCACCGGCAGGCCTTGCAAAAGGACGCCGGGGTGATCCCGGGCGACCAGTTTGTCGAAGAGCGCCGACAGGTCATGCGAATCTGGCGTGAGTTGGGGCTAAGCTGATCCACAGATGCATGGATGAATGCAAAACCCTGTAGGCCTTCGCCTGCTCACGATAGCGGAGTATCAGACGACATCATTGTTGAATGTAACGGCCCCATCGCGAGCAGGCTCACTCCTACAATGGATCTGCGGTGTATGCAGATTCAAGGCAAGACGAATAACCCATGTGGGAGCGAGCCTGCTCGCGATAGCGGAGTAACAGTCAGCAGTGATGTTGAAGGAAATGACCCATCGCCAGCAGCGCCGCTCCCTCAGTGATTCTCGAGGCGGGGAGGCGTAATTGCCTCCCCGGTTCGTTTTTGGAAAGCACATGAATATTTTGATCGTTGGGCCCAGTTGGGTCGGTGACATGGTGATGGCGCAGACACTGTTTCAGTGTCTCAGGCAGCGCCACCCGCAATGCGCAATCGACGTGCTGGCGCCCGAGTGGAGCCGGCCGATCCTTGAGCGCATGCCCGAAGTGCGCAAAGCCTTGAGTTTTCCGCTCGGCCACGGCGCGCTGGAACTGGCGACACGTCGGCGCATCGGCAAATCCCTCGCCGGGCAGTACGATCAGGCGATCCTGTTGCCCAACTCGTTGAAGTCGGCGCTGGTGCCGTTTTTTGCCGGCATTCCCAAGCGCACCGGCTGGCGCGGCGAGTTTCGTTACGGCTTGCTCAACGACGTGCGCACGCTGGATAAAGAACGTTATCCGCTGATGATCGAGCGCTTCATGGCCCTGGCCTACGAGCCGAACGCTGAATTGCCGAAACCCT
The DNA here is from genome assembly GCF_900105485.1 of Pseudomonas granadensis. GTDB lineage: Bacteria > Pseudomonadota > Gammaproteobacteria > Pseudomonadales > Pseudomonadaceae > Aquipseudomonas > Aquipseudomonas granadensis. Next base: position 184,388 of record NZ_LT629778.1, read on the forward strand.
ACCCGCGACCGAGCCTGCAAATCGATCCGCAGACCCGCGAAGCGGCGCTGGCCAAGTTCGGCCTGAGCCTCGACCGCCCGGTGTTGGCCCTGTGCCCCGGCGCCGAGTTCGGCGAATCCAAGCGCTGGCCGTCCGAGCACTACGCCAAGGTCGCCGAAGCGCGCATTCGCGAAGGCTGGCAAGTGTGGCTGTTCGGCTCGAAAAACGATCACGCGGTCGGCGAAGACATCCGCGCGCGTTTGATTCCGGGCCTGCGCGAGGAATCGGTGAATCTCAGTGGCGGTACTTCGCTGGCCGAAGCCATCGACCTGCTGTCGTGTGCCGACTCGGTGGTGTCCAACGACTCCGGCCTGATGCACGTCGCCGCTGCGTTGAACCGCCCGCTGGTCGCCGTCTACGGTTCGACTTCGCCGGGCTTCACCCCGCCGCTGGCCGAGCAGGTCGAAGTGGTGCGCCTGGGCATCGAATGCAGCCCGTGCTTCGACCGTACGTGCCGATTCGGCCATTACAACTGCCTGCGCCAATTGATGCCGGACGCCGTCAACGACGCCTTGCACAAGTTGCACGGCTCCGTGGTCGAGGTTCATTAAGTTGCGGGTACTGTTGATCAAGACTTCATCGCTGGGCGACGTGATTCACGCGTTGCCGGCGCTGACCGACGCGGCCCGGGCGATCCCCGGAATCAAGTTCGACTGGGTGGTGGAGGAAGGCTTCGCCGAGATTCCGACCTGGCACCCGGCGGTCGGCAAAGTGATCCCGGTGGCGATCCGCCGCTGGCGCAAGAATCTGTGGAAGACCCTCACCAGCGGCGAATGGAAGCGCTTCAAGCAAAGCGTGCGCGCCAATAAATACGATCTGGTGATCGACGCTCAAGGCCTGCTGAAAAGTGCCTGGCTGACCCGCTACGTCAAAGCCCCGGTCGCCGGCCTCGATAAAACCTCGGCCCGTGAACCGCTGGCGGCGCGTTTCTATGATCGCAAACTGGCCGTGGCCCGTGGGCAGCACGCCGTCGAGCGGGTGCGGCAACTATTCGCCATCGCGCTGGGCTACGACTTGCCCAAAGGCCTGGGCGATTACGGCCTCAACGTCGAACGCCTGGTCGAGCTGCCGCGCAAGAACACCTTCGTGGTGTTCCTGCATGGCACCACCTGGGATACCAAGCACTGGCCGGAAATCTACTGGCGTGAGCTGACCGAACGGGTCGGCTACCTTGGCGTCGGCGTGAAGCTGCCGTGGGGCAATGAGCAGGAAAAAGCGCGCGCCGAAAGAATCGCCGCTGGCTTCAAACATGCCGAAGTGCTGCCAAAGCTGAATCTGGCCGGCGTCGGCAAAGTCCTTGCCGGCGCGCAAGCCTGCGTCGCAGTGGACACCGGCCTCGGTCATCTGGCCGCGGCGCTGGACGTGCCGACCCTCTCGCTGTTCGGCCCGACCAACCCGGGCCTGACCGGCGCTTACGGCAAACTGCAGATTCACCTGGCCAGCGATTTTCCGTGCGCGCCGTGCATGCAAAAGAAATGTACCTATCAACCGACCGCGCAGGATGCCCGTCAGTTTGACCTCAAGCGTGAACAGCCACTGTGCTTCACGCGTGTAAACCCCGAGCGTGTCGCCAGCCGACTGAGCACGTTGTTAATGGCTGAGGAGCTGCGTTGATGCAATTGGCATTCGTCCTGTACAAATATTTCCCGTTCGGTGGCTTGCAGCGAGACTTCATGCGCATCGCCCTCGAATGCCAGCAGCGCGGCCATCAGATCCGCGTCTACACGCTGATCTGGGAAGGCGACGTGCCGCCGGGCTTCGAAGTGCTGGTAGCGCCGGTCAAGGCATTGTTCAACCATCGCCGCAACGAAAAGCTCAGTGCGTGGATGCAAGCAGATCTTGCCAAGCGTCCGGTCGACAGGCTGATCGGCTTCAACAAGATGCCCGGACTCGACGTCTATTACGCGGCCGACGGCTGCTTCGAAGACAAAGCACAGAATTTGCGCAACTCGCTGTACCGTCGTTGGGGCCGTTACCGCCACTTCGCCGAGTACGAGCGCGCCGTGTTCGCGAAAGACGCGAAAACCGAAGTGCTGATGATTTCCGAAGTGCAGCAGCCGTTGTTCATCAAGCATTACGACACTCCGCTCGAACGCTTCCATCTGCTGCCGCCGGGCATTGCCCAGGACCGTCGACGCCCGGTGAATGCCGATGAAATTCGCGCCGGTTTCCGTGCTGAATTCAATCTCGGGGACGACGAGCTGCTGCTGGTGCAGATCGGTTCCGGCTTCAAGACCAAAGGCGTCGATCGCAGCCTCAAGGCGCTCGCCGCGCTACCCGCGGAACTGAAGAAACGCACCCGGCTGTTTGTAATCGGCCAGGATGACCCCAAGTTATTCCAGATGCAGAGCGCGACGTTGGGCCTTGGCGACAACGTGACGTTCCTCAAGGGCCGCAGCGATATCCCGCGTTTTCTGCTCGGCGCCGACCTGTTGATCCACCCGGCGTACAACGAGAACACCGGCACTGTGCTGCTTGAAGCGCTGGTCGCCGGCCTGCCGGTACTGGTCAGCGCGGTCTGCGGTTACGCCCATTACATCGCCGAGGCCGACGCCGGGCGAGTACTGGACGAACCGTTCGAGCAGACGCAGTTGACGCAATACCTGACTGACATGTTGAGCGACGACGCTGCACGGGCGGCCTGGAGCCGCAATGGTCTGGCCTTCGCCGAGACGGCCGACCTCTACAGCATGCCGCAGCACGCGGCCGATGTGATTCTGGCGGAGCACGCTTAATGAAGTTGATGCTGGCTGAACCGTTCAAAAGCCTTTGGGCCGGACGCGATCCGTTCGCCGCAGTCGAAGGCTTGCAGGGCGAGGTATACCGCGAGCTGGAAGCACGCCGGACACTGCGCACGGAAGTCGATGGCCACGGATTTTTCGTGAAGATCCACCGTGGCATCGGCTGGGGCGAAATCTTCAAGAACCTGCTGACGGCCAAGCTGCCGGTGCTCGGCGCGGGCCAGGAATGGCAGGCGATTCAGCGTCTGCAGGAAGTCGGCGTGCCGACCATGACCGCTGTCGCCTATGGCGAGAAGGGCAGCAACCCGGCGGATCAGCATTCGTTCATCGTTACCGAAGAACTGGCGCCGACCATCAGCCTGGAAGATTTCAGCATCGACTGGGTCAAGCAGCCGCCCGAGCCAAAACTCAAGCACGCATTGATTGCCGAGGTCGCACGCATGACCGGCATGATGCACCGTGCCGGCGTCAATCACCGCGATTGCTACATCTGTCACTTCCTGCTGCACACCGATAAACCGGTGACGCCGGAAGATTTCAAGCTGTCGGTGATCGATCTGCACCGCGCGCAGACCCGCACGGCGATTACCCAGCGCTGGCGCAACAAGGATCTGGCGGCGCTGTACTTTTCTGCGCTGGACATCGGCCTGACCCGCCGCGACAAGCTGCGTTTTCTCAAGGACTATTTCCAGCAGCCGCTGCGCCAGATCCTTGCCGAAGAAGCGCCGCTATTGAACTGGTTGCAAGGCAAGGCCGACAAGCTCTACGCACGCAAACAGCGTTACGGGGATGCGCTCTGATGGCGGGGTGGATTCTGGAGCCGGCCTACAGCGACCTCGCCGAAGATTTCGGCAGTCTCGAAGCGGTGTTTGCCCTGCAAGGCGAGCGCCTGACCCGCGACCCGTTGTCCGAGGTGATTCGCGTGCAGCGCAACGGCGTCAATTACTACGTCAAACGCTACGTCGGCGCCGGTAAAGGCTTGCGCCGTTACCTCGGCAAGCCACGGGTGAAGATGGAGTGGCAGAACCTCAAGCGCTTCGCCAAGTGGGGCATTCCCACTGCCGAAGTGGTCGCCTGGGGTCTTGAGCGACGCGGTGCAGCGTATGATCGCGGCGCGATGATCACCCGCGAACTGCCGCATACCGAAGACCTCTCTGCGCTTGCCGAACGCAAGGACCCGAAACTCAAGGATCGCGCCTGGGTCGACGGCATCAGTCAGCAACTGGCCGGTTATACCCGGACAATGCACGATCACCGTTTTACCCATAACGATCTGAAATGGCGCAACCTGTTGATTGACGATCAGGCGCACATCTTTCTGATCGACTGCCCCAATGGCGAGTTCTGGCGTGGCTTCTGGCTCAAGTATCGGATCACCAAGGATCTGGCCTGTCTCGACAAGCTCGCCAAATATCACCTGTCGAACACCCAGCGCCTGCGCTTTTACAAGCAGTATCGCCAGTGCGATCGGCTTGATAGCGCCGACAAGAAGCGGATTCGGCACGTGGTGAGATTTTTCGAGGGACGTGAATGACTGATTTTCTGGCCGAAGATGACCGCGCACTGCTGGCGCGTCATGGCCTGGACACTTTTGATGCGCTGTGGGCAAAAGAGCTTGAGGCCGTGGACGAACCCAATACCGCCGGCGGTGGCTGGAGCAGTGTGTTTCGTCTGAATCTGGAGGGGCAGGGGTATTACCTCAAGCGCCAGAGCAACTATCTGACGCGCACGCTGCATGCGCCGTTCGGCGAGCCCAGTTTTGCCCGCGAGTTTCGCAACATCAGCCGCTATCGCAAGCTCGGCATACCGGTGCTGCAAGCGGCGTTTTTCGGTGAGCGCAAGGTCAACGGTGAGGTTCGCGCGATTCTGCTGACCCGCGCGCTGGACGGCTGGAACGATCTGGATTCGCTGTTGCAACGCTGGGCGCAACTCGACCGCGCGCAGCAGTCGGCGATCCTGCGTGCCTGCGGGCAGCTGGCGCAGCGCCTGCATGGTGTGCGTCAGGTGCACGGTTGTTTTTATCCCAAGCATATTTTCTTGCGGGCCGTGGGTGACGAGTACCAGGCGCAATTGATCGATCTGGAAAAGACCCGGCCGTTGCTGTTTGGCGTGCGCGACCGCATCAAGGATCTGGAGCCGCTGCAGCGCCGTGCGCCGCAGTGGACCGAGGCGCAACTGCGCGAGTTGCTGGCCGCTTATCTGGATCAGCCTGGCGACAGCTCGCTGGTCGACAGCTGGCTTGCCCGGCTGACCGCGCGTCGCACGCACAAGGAGACGCGCTGATGCGATTGTCCGAACTGGCCAATGTCGGGCGTACCCCGGCGCTGCCGCTGACAGTAACGCTGGCCGATGCCGCCGGCAGTGCCGACTTGCAACTGTTGAGTCTGCTGCGGGTATTGCCGGGGCAGCGTTATGTGGGCGCCGGCGTCTGGCGCGGCCGACCGGTGCTGGCCAAGCTGCTGGTCGGCAGCAAGGCCGCGCGGCATTTTCAGCGTGAGCTGCAGGGCGTGCGTCTGCTGGCTGAGCAAGGCATGCCCACACCGCTGCTGCTGGCCGATGGGCTGACCAGTGGCGAAGGTGGGTGGCTGCTGTTCGAGTTTCTTGAAAACGCCGAAAGCCTTGGCGACGCCTGGGCGCAAGTCGAGTCTTTGCCGGCGCTCGCCGACGAGCAGTCCGCGGTGTTGGCCGAGGCGCTGGGCGCGATTGGCCAATTGCACGGCAAAGGCCTCTGGCAGGAAGACCTGCACCTGGACAATCTGCTGCGCCATGGCGGCCAGTTGTACTTGATCGACGGCGCCGGTATTCGCGCGGAAACCGCCGGGCAACCGTTGTCGCGGCAAAAGGTTCTGGAAAACCTCGGGGTGTTTTTCGCCCAGTTGCCCAAGACGCTTGAACCGTTCACCGAAGAATTGCTGGTGTATTACCTGCTGAGCAACAGCGAGCACGCGTTGCCGCTGGAAGCCTTGCAGAAACAGATCGACAAAGTGCGCCGTTGGCGACTGAAGGACTTCCTGCTCAAGGTCGGCCGCGAATGTACGCTGTTCAGCGTACGGCGCGGCGCATTCGGCCTGCGGGCGATCCGCCGCGAAGAAGAAGCGGCGATGGTGCCGGTGCTGGAGCAGGCCGATGCATTGCTTGATCAGGGGCATCTCTACAAGACCGGCGGCGCGGCGAGCGTCGGCAAGGTTCAGGTGGGCGAGCGCACGCTGGTGATCAAGCGCTACAACATCAAGGGATTTGCGCATTGGCTCAAGCGCTTCTGGCGGCCGAGCCGTGCGTGGCACTCATGGCGCGAAGGCAATCGCCTGGCGTTTCTCGGGATTGCCACACCCAAACCACTGGCCGTGCTGGAAAAACGTTTCCTTTGGCTGCGCGGTCGCGCCTGTCTGGTGACCGAGTTCCTGCCGGGACCGGACATCATTGAGCGCTTTGCGCCGTATGTCGAAAATGGCGAAGCTCCCGAAGCGGAACTGCAGGCACTGGATCTGCTGTTCGCCCAATTGATCAGCGAGCGCATCAGTCACGGTGATTTCAAGGGCCACAACGTGTTCTGGCAGGAGGATCGCTGGGCATTGATCGATCTGGACTCGATGTGCCAGCACGGCTCTGTCGGCAGTTTCGCGCAAGCTTACGTCCGTGACCGCGCGCGATTCATGCGTAACTGGCCGCAAGGCAGTGCGTTGTATCGGGTGATTGATCAGCGGTTACCGAATGAGGTGGCCGATTCATCCTCGGCCAATCGCACAGGGTAATTCCCCTCTCGTTTACGCTATAATCCCGCGCTTTAGCTGTCTCTCGCCTGTGCGGGGATACATCAATTTTTCAAGGCGCATCGCGCCTGTACGCAGACTTAAGAGGCTAGACCCCTGTGGCATTGACGATTCTTGGCCTGTCCGGCGCCCTTAGCCATGACCCTTCAGCAGCCTTGTACATCGACGGCAAGCTGGTGGCGGCGGCTGAGGAAGAGCGCTTCGTACGCGATAAGCATGCAAAGAACCGCATGCCCTACGAGTCGGCGAAGTTCTGTCTGGAACAGGCCGGCATCAAGCCGTCCGATGTTGACGTGGTCGCGATCCCGTTTGCCCCGATCAGCCTCTTCGGCAAGGCCCGCTGGCACTACGCCAAGCGCTACTGGTACGCCCCGGATCGCGCCCTCGATGCGATCCTGATGGGCAACCGCCGCTACAAGCGCTACCGCAACAAGATCGTCTGGTGCCTTGAACAACTGGGTTTCGATCCGAAAAAGATCAAGATCGAGCCGGTCGAGCATCATCTGGCCCACGCCTCCAGCGCTTACCATTGCTCCGGTTTCAAGGAAAAAACCGCAATCCTCGGGATCGACGGCAAGGGCGAGTACGCCACGACTTTCTTCGGCTATGGCGAAAACGGCAAGATCCACAAGATCAAGGAATTCTTCGATCCGGACTCCCTCGGCGGTCTGTACGGGGCGATCACCGAGTTCCTCGGCTTCGAAATGCTTGACGGCGAATTCAAGGTCATGGGCATGGCGCCCTACGGTGATGCCAGCAAGTACGACTTTTCACGTCTGGCCTCGTTCGAGAACGGCGAGCTGGTGATCAACACCGACTACGCCAACGTGATCGGCCTGCGTCGCTACAAGGAAAAGGGCAAAGGCTTTTACTTCTCACCGAAGTTGATCGAATGGCTGGGCCCGAAGCGCGAAGGTGATATCGCTGACGAGCCTTACATCCATTACGCCGCGAGCATGCAAGCGCTGTTCGAGAAGCTGGCGTTGCAGATGATCGACCACTATCTGGGCGACGTGCTCAAGGAAACCGGCAAGCTGGCGTTCGCCGGTGGCTGTGCGTTGAACGTCAAGCTGAACCAGAAAATCATCGCCCGCGACGACATCAAGGAGCTGTTCGTGCAGCCTGCCTCCGGCGATGCCGGCACCGCAGTGGGCGCCGCCGCCTACGTGTCGCATGCCCGTGGCGTACCGGTGGAGAAGATGGAACACGTCTATCTCGGCCCGTCCTACAGCAACGAAGACGTGATCGCCGCGTGCGCCCGTCACGCCAACAAGCCGGCCTGGCGCAAGCTCGACAACATGCCGGAGCAGATCGCCAGAATCATGGTCGACGGCAACCCGGTCGCCTGGTTTCAGGGGCGCATGGAGTTCGGCCCGCGTGCCTTGGGTGGTCGTTCGATCATCGGTTGCCCGAGCGTCGCCGGCGTGGCCGACCGGATCAACCACCAGATCAAGTTCCGCGAGCGCTGGAGGCCTTTCTGCCCGTCGATGCTCGACACCGTTGCGCCGCAGATGATCAAGATCGATCACCCGGCACCGTTCATGACGTTCACCTTCGAAGTCGCTGAAGAGTGGAAAACCCGCGTGCCGGAAGTTGTCCACGAAGACGGCACTTCTCGCGCCCAGGTACTCAAACGCGAATACAACCCGCGCTACTACGACATGATGAAGGCGCTGGAAAACCTCACCGGCAACGGTGTATCGCTGAACACCTCGCTCAATCGTCGTGGCGAGCCGATGATCTGTTCGCCGACCGATGCGCTGAACATGTTTTTCGGTTCGGATCTGGAATACCTGATCATGGAAGATATTCTGGTCGTGAAAGAGGGTGTGAAAGGATACGAACTTGACTGAGACACTGATCAGCGTCGTCATTCCGGTCTACAACTACGCGCGAACGCTTTCACGTGCAGTGGAGTCGGTGTTGGCGCAGCTGGACGAGGCGGTGGCGGATTTACTGGTCATTGACGATGGGTCGACGGACGACACGCCTCAGGTCGTCGAACAGCTCTTGCTCAAGCATGGCGGGCGCTTTCGTGCGCTGCGCAAAAGCAATGGTGGATTGTCCTCGGTGCGCAATCTTGGCATCGAGGAAACCACCGGGCAGTTTCTGGTGTTTCTCGATTCCGATGATGAGATGGCGCCCGGCGCATTGGCGGCGCTGTCGCAACACATCACCGGTAACCCGCAAAGCCGGATGGTGATCGGGTCGCATTGGTCAGTGTTCGCTGATGGCAAGCGTAGCTTGCAGGCCGTCAGGCCACTGCCGGCGGCGCCGCGACAGCGGTTGCAGGGTTACTTGCTGGACAAGACCGTGTCTATTTCAAATGGCGCGTGTGCGATGCATCGCAGCGTTTTCGGCCCGGGCAATTATCCTGAGCATCTGCGCAACGTTGAAGATTTGCCGGTATTTGCCCAGGTTCTGGCGCGTTTTCCATGCAGCGTCGTGAACGAACCGTTGGCGCTCATTCACAAGCATGCGGACAGCATGCGCCATGATTTGCGCCAGAGCCTTGCGGCCGGCACCGATCAGGTGGTCAACGAAGTGTTCTCCCGCCGGCGCATGCCTGAACAGATGCAGGATTTGCGTCAGGCATTTCTGGCACAGCGTTGTCTGTCCTTGTTTCGCGATTGCTACTCGCACGGCGAATACCAATTGGCCAAGGACTTCTATTTAAAGGCCTTGCGTGCTGACTGGCGCACGATCAAGCGCTGGTCCTACGCGCGCAAGGCATTGCGATCATTATTTCGGTAAATCGCAGGGAAGAGTGTGTACCTGATTATGGATGAGGTGGCTGGGTGAGGGTTGTGAGCATGAAGATTGGGGCTCAAGTCTCCCGGATCATCGATGGATATCCTGTAGGGCTGGCATTCTTTGGCAGTGTGCTGTTATCGCTGATCGCTGTGTTGGGCACGGCGACGGTGGGGCGTGATGCCGCGCTGTACATCGATATTGCACAACAGGTCACCGAGCTCGGGCCCAATGTGGCTTGGGCTACGTTCGACTGGCCGTGGTTTTCGTTATTGCTCGCCGCCACGCACAGTGTTTTGCGTCTGCCGCTGGAACTGAGTGCATATCTCTGGTGCGGTCTGTTTTTCGCCGGTACCAGCGCGTTGATGGTCGATTGCGTGCGCCAGCGTTCGCCTGATCTGGCGCGGTGGGCCTGCCTTGTCGTGCTGGCGATGCCGGCGGTCAACGCCTTTCGAAACGACATCATCCGCGAATGCGGCTTCTGGTTTTTCTGCACCTTGACGCTTTGGCTCGCGTCGCGCTGGCAATCGCGCGGCGGTTGGCTGTGGGCGGCCGCCATTCATCTGGCGATTGCTGCTGCAGCGCTGTTTCGTCTTGAGGCGCTACTGCTGGTGCCGGCTCTGGCACTGTGGCAACTGCCCAATCTGTGGACGCCGAACCGTCGCATGCGATTCGTGCAGTTCTCGATTCTGCCGATGGCAGGCCTGCTGTTGGTGGTCGTAACGGGTGTGTTGATGTCGGCGCGGGTCGTGCTTTATCTGGACATGATCGAGCCTCGCGGAGTGTTCGCCTCGTTTCAGATGTTGTGCGATCAGTTCGGCAATTCGCTGATCAACAAATACTCCCGGGACGAAGCTGGCCGTATCATCTTTTTCGGCATCCTGGCGACGATGACTATCTCGTTCGTCAAGTTGATGGGGCCGTTCGCTGTGCCGTTCGTATTGCGCCGCAATTGGGGCGTGCTCGGCACTTACTGGCGCGATTACCGCCCGTTCGCCTGGGCGGCGTTATTGTATGTGGTGGTGCTGGTGCTGTTTTTCATCAAGCAGCAGTTCATGAACGCCCGCTACTTGAGCTTCCTCAACCTGTTGGTGGTGCCGGTGATGGCGATGGGGCTGGCGGCGTTCGTTCGCCAGTTTCCGCGGCTGGGCAAGGCTCTGGTGGTTCTGGGCTTGCTGATGATGCTGGCGAACGTGGTGTCTACCGGGGCCGGCAAAACGCATTACGTTGCCGCTGGGCGCTGGGCCTCAAGCCACATCGAGCGCGGCGTGCCGACCTACTTCGAAGACGGCCGGATCAGTTATTACGCCGGTCGCGGTTATGTGCTACCCAGCCTGACCCGCGAAGAAGCGATGTCGCCAACGCATGCAGCAAAATTCCGCTATTTCGTGATCGAGGCGAAGGGCGATGAACCGTGGTTGAAGGAGTGGCTGGCGGCGCATCGGATGCGCGTGCTCGAACACTTCGAGAATCGCAAGGGTGCTGCGATCGTGGTCATCGGACGCTGAGGCTTACACCAGCAACGGCCGCAGGCGCGAGATCAGTGGCGCCTGGCGGTTGCTCGGCAGCGCCTGGCGGTAGCCTTCGATAAAGCTGTCGCCGGCATCGTCGCCGAGCAACCAATGACGGTCTTCCTTGTAGCGCAGCAAGTGCGCGAAGTTGCGCAGGCGTTTGCTGTCACTCAGGGCTCGTTTTTGGCAGCGCAGATCGGCGATGTCGATCAGGCCCAGTTGGTTGTCCGGGGTCAGCACCACATTGCCAAAGTGCAGCGATCGGAAATACACGCCTTTTTCATGCAGCAGGGCGAAGTAGCTGCCCAATTGCTTTCTCAATGAATCGCCATCCTCGGCAGAGCCTTGTAGCTGGCGCACCGTGCTGCCTTCCAGTGGACTGTAGTAAACACCGTCGCGCTCGATGCTCGGGATGCGATAGACCGCGATGACTTGCGGGCAAAGAATGCCGCGTTGCTGAAGCGCCCGGGTGTTGTTGGCAAAGCGCTGCGCGTAGGGGAAGAACAGCGCCGAGCTGAGCAAGCGCTTGCGACGGAACAGTTTGAGCATGCGGCCGTCAGCCAGCCTCAGTACCTTGTCGCCGGAACCGTCGGCCTCCAGAACCTGTGCACCTTTGCGCAGTGCCTCGTAAGTGCTGTGGTCAATCGATTGCATAGCGGGCTCCCCATCGTTAGCGGCGTATCTTAACCGACTTGGTCAAAGGCTGGCGCGCCGTCATGTTTATCGGGGAAAAAAGGCCTGTGATATCATCCCCGCCTCACTGAATTGTGCGGATCACCATGAGCAGTCCTGAACCGAAAGCCCAGTCAACGCTGGCGATCTACTTCCGCCTTTTGGCTTACGTGCGGCCCTATGCCGGTCTCTTTCTCCTCAGCATCGTCGGGTTTCTGATTTTCGCATCGACCCAGCCGATGCTCGCCTACATCCTCAAGTACTTCGTCGACGGGCTGGCCAATCCTGAAGCCAGCCTGTTCCCGGGCAACCCTTATCTGGGCGATTTGCAATTGCTGCAAACCGTGCCGCTGATGATTGTGTTCATCGCCCTGTTGCAGGGCGTGGGTTCGTATCTGGGTAACTTCTTTCTCGCCCGGGTTTCTCTGGGACTGGTGCATGACCTGCGGGTGGTGCTGTTCAACAAACTGCTGGAGTTGCCCAACCGCTTCTTCGACAAGAACAACTCCGGTCATCTGATTTCGCGCATCACCTTCAACGTGACCATGGTCACCGGCGCGGCAACGGACGCGATCAAAGTGGTCATCCGCGAAGGCATGACCGTGATCTTTCTGTTCTGCACGTTGTTGTGGATGAACTGGAAGCTCACCCTGGTGATGGTGGCGATCCTGCCGGTCATCGGCATCATGGTGAACAGCACCAGCAAGAAATTCCGCAAGCAGAGCAAGAAGATCCAGGTGTCGATGGGCAACGTCACGCATGTGGCCTCCGAGACCATCCATGGTTATCGCGTCGTGCGCAGCTTTGGCGGTGAAAGCTATGAGAAGCAACGCTTTCGCGATGCCAGCCAGAGCAATACCGACAAGCAACTGACGATGACCAAGACCGGCGCGGTGTACACGCCGATGCTGCAATTGGTCACGTACAGCGCCATGGCCGTGGTCATGTTCCTCGTGCTTTACCTTCGCGGCGATGCCTCGCCGGGTGATCTGGTGGCCTATATCACCATGGCGGGCCTGTTGCCCAAGCCGATCCGGCAGTTGTCGGAAGTCAGTTCGACGATTCAGAAAGGCGTGGCCGGTGCCGAGAGCATTTTCGAGCAACTGGATGAGCCGGCCGAGGTGGATCAGGGCACCGTCGAGCGCGATCGTCTCGAAGGACGCCTGGAAGTGCGCAACCTCAGCTTCCAGTATCCGGACACCGACAAACCGGTGCTCAACGACATCAGCTTCAACGTCGAGCCGGGGCAGATGGTTGCGCTGGTCGGGCGTTCGGGCAGCGGCAAGTCGACTCTCGCCGGGTTGATTCCGCGCTTCTACCAGCACGAGCACGGGCAGATTCTGCTCGATGGCGTTGAAGTCCAGGACTTCACCCTGCGCAGCCTGCGCCGCCAGATCGCACTGGTGACCCAGGCCGTGACGCTGTTCAACGACACGGTCACCAACAACATCGCTTACGGCGACCTCGCCGGTGCGCCGCTGGATGAAGTCAAACGTGCGGCTCGCGAGGCTTACGCCGACGAGTTCATTGCCAAGATGCCTCAGGGTTACGAAACCATGGTCGGTGAAAACGGCGTGCTGTTGTCCGGCGGTCAGCGTCAACGCATCGCCATCGCCCGCGCCTTGCTCAAGGATGCGCCGTTGCTGATTCTCGACGAGGCCACGTCGGCCCTCGATACCGAGTCGGAGCGGCACATCCAGGCGGCGCTGGATCACGTTGTGCAAAACCGTACCACGCTGGTCATCGCGCACCGCTTGAGCACCATCGAAAAAGCCGACCTGATTCTGGTCATGGACGAAGGGCGGATTGTCGAGCGTGGCACCCATGTGCAGTTGCTCGAGCAGAACGGCTATTACGCTCGTCTGCATGCCAAGGAATTCGAAGAAGGTGACGAACCTCAGCCGACCCACGCGACCAACGTATGCTGACGGTGTTTCGCAGCTTCCGTGAGCGTGGCTGGACCGAGATCGACCGCGACAGCTATGCCCGGGCCTGGCAGCGTTTCGGCGGCAGTTTCGCGACGCATCCCGACGTGGTCGAGCGCTTGTCGAGCTTCGTGGATATCGAGTTGCGCTATCTGGGCTGGCTGGTCGGCGGCGAAATCGTCGCCGCCGTGCCGTGCTGGGGCCGGCACGTGGCGCTGTCCAAGGAAGTGCTCAAGCGCGAGGGCAAGCGCGGCTTGCTCGACATGGGCAATGCGGAAATCATCCTGCCGATTGCTGCTGAGGTGGTGGTGCCGGTGCGCCAGCGCATGGCTTACGTGTCCCAGCTCAATGTCACGCAGATCAGCACGCTGAAACCGCAGCCCGAAGGTTTGGCCCTGGCGCGATTGCCGGAAGAGTATTCGAAGAAATTCCGCTACAACCAGCGCCGCGAGCAGCGTCTGCTGGAAGAGGCGGGCGGGTCACTGGTGCCGATGTCCGACTTCACTGCGCAGGAGCAGGCTGCCGCTTACGGCGATCTGTTTCAGCGCCGCTGGGGTTTTGAAGTGCCGGGCAAAGCCGGGCTGGTTGAAGTGTTCAGCTTGTTGCGCGAGTTCATGACCGGCTCGGTGGCGATGCTCGATTCGGCACCGGTGGCCATTCAGGTGTTGTATCGCGTCGAGGCCCCACAGTGGGTTTCGCTGGAGTACATCAACGGTGGCGTCGATCCGCAAAGCCGCGAATTCAGCCCCGGCAGCGTGCTGAGTTTCGTCAACACCCAGCAGGCGTGGGCGGATGCCCAGGCGGTGGGCAAGCCGCTGCGTTATTCGTTCGGCCGTGCCGACCGGGAATACAAGGATCGCTGGTGCCACACGGTGCCGGTCTACAAGGTCTGAATCGATGAGCGCACGCAAGCAGCAACTCCTCAAGGCCCACCGGCGCAACAAGCGCCTGTTCCTGATCGGCTTTTTGCTGGCGCTGTTGCTGATCGGGGTTCTGGTCAAATGGTGGCTGGTGCCGCTGTTGCTGGTGCTGGCGTGGATCGCTCATGAGGCGTGGTTCGCCGATCATCTGTTCTATCGGCCGTCTGACGACTATCAATACAACTTCCCCCCACAGACCGCGCGGCAAACCGTGAGCGTCGACGGCGGTTTGGTGCGCCTGAGCGAGCCGTTGGCACCGGGCGAGACGCTGGTGCTGGAACTGGAGCTGAAGTCGACCTGGCTGGGGCGCTGGCTCGACCCGTATGTTCAGGTCGGTGATGACCGTCAGGAATTCGAGCGCGGAGTGCGTGGCCGGCGCTTCCTCAATCTGTCCGGGCAGGAGATGGCCTTGGCGCAAGGTTCGCTGACCCTGCGCGGCCACCATTGCGTGCCAGGGAGCGCGGGTGTGCTGTGGATCATGGCCAACCCCGATTTCAGCCAGCAGCGGGTGATGGTCATCGCGCCGCATGCCGATGACGCCGAGCTGGCAGCGTTTGGCCTTTACAGCCGTTGCGATGACGTCAGCATCGTCACGTTGACCCAAGGCGAAATCGAGGCCGAGGATTATCAACAGCTGGGGCTCGATCAAGCCGCAGCGGCGCGTCTGAAGGGGCGTTTGCGCAGCTGGGACAGCCTGGTGATTCCGCTCTGGGGCGGCGTGCCCGCAGAGCGCTGTGTGCAACTGGGTTATTACTGTCTGCAACTGCCGGCGATGGCCGCAGCGCCAACGACAGCGTTCGGCTCGCGCGAATCGCAGGAAAGCGACGTGCGCAGTGTGCGGCGGCACAATCCGTTGCGCCTGCCCGCCGATAGCGACGGTCAGCCGACCTGGGAGAATCTGCTCGGCGATCTGACTGCGCTGCTTGAGCACTATCGACCCGAAGTGGTGGTGACACCGCATCCCGAACTCGATCCGCACAGTGATCATGTCGCGTCGACGCAAGCGTTGCTCGAGGCGGTCAGCCGCAGTCAGTGGAAGCCAAACACGCTGCTGATGTACGCCAACCATCTGCACGACAACGATCGCTGGCCGATGGGCCCTGCAGGTTGCGGTATTGCGCTGCCGCCGGCCATCGAGCCATTGCCGGCCGATCGCTTGTGGAGCCCGCAGCTGTCGGCGCCGGTGCAACTGGACAAGGCCATGGCACTGGCCATGGAGCATGATCTGCAGGGCGCCGAGGTGTTCAAGCGCAAACTGCGCCGCTGGATCCAGCAGGGTCTGGCGGGCCGGCGCTGGCCTGTCACAGGCAGTAACGAGTTTTTCCGCAAGGCTGTGCGGCGTCATGAATTGTTCTGGGTGCGCGACCTTTCAGAATGAGGCGGACGGCGCTTTACCCTGTGGTAATATCGCGCCCCTGTTCATTTTGTATGTGGGTTGCTCCATGAAGTTGTCCATGCCGCGTTTCGATCAAGCCCCGGTCTTGGTAGTCGGCGATGTCATGCTCGACCGCTACTGGCATGGCGGAACCTCACGGATTTCCCCTGAGGCGCCGGTGCCGGTGGTCAAGGTCGAGCAAATCGAAGACCGTCCAGGCGGTGCCGCCAACGTTGCCCTGAACATTGCCGCGCTGGGTGCGCCGGCGTCGCTGGTTGGTGTGACCGGCGACGACGAAGCCGCCGACAGCCTGAGCAACAGTCTCAAGGGGGCGGGCGTACGGGCATTGTTCCAGCGCATTGCGCACCAGCCGACCATCGTCAAGCTGCGGGTCATGAGCCGGCACCAGCAATTGCTGCGTATCGATTTCGAAGAGCCGTTCGCCACCGATGCTTTGGCCCTGGGCTTGCAGGTCGATGACTTGCTCGAAGGCATCAAGGTGCTGGTACTTTCCGATTACGGTAAAGGCGCGCTGAAAAATCATCAGGCGCTGATCCAGGCCGCCCGCGCGAAGAACATCCCGGTGCTGGCCGATCCGAAAGGCAAGGATTTTTCGATCTATCGTGGTGCCAGCCTGATCACTCCCAATCTCAGCGAATTCGAAGCCATTGTCGGCGGCTGCGCCGATGAGCATGAGCTGGTGAGCAAGGGCGCCACGCTGATGCACGACCTCGAACTCGGTGCGCTGCTGGTGACCCGCGGCGAGCACGGCATGACCCTGCTGCGCCCGGACCAACCGGCGCTGCACCTGCCAGCGCGAGCCCGCGAGGTATTCGACGTCACCGGTGCCGGTGACACGGTGATTTCCACTCTGGCCGCAGCGATTGCCGCCGGTGAAGACCTGCCCCATGCGGTCGCGCTGGCCAATCTGGCCGCCGGCATCGTGGTCGGCAAGCTCGGTACGGCCGCCATCAGTGCCCCGGAACTGCGTCGCGCGATCCAGCGTGAAGAGGGTTCCGAGCGCGGTGTCTTGGGCCTTGAGCAACTGCTGCTGGCGGTGGCCGATGCCCGCGCGCACAACGAGACAATCGTTTTCACCAACGGCTGCTTCGACATTCTGCATGCCGGGCATGTGACCTATCTGGAGCAGGCGCGAGCGCAGGGCGATCGTTTGATCGTCGCGGTCAACGACGACGCCTCGGTCAGCCGCCTCAAGGGGCCAGGCCGGCCGATCAACAGCGTGGATCGGCGCATGGCGGTCCTTGCCGGGCTGGGTGCGGTGGACTGGGTGATCAGCTTCTCTGAAGGCACCCCGGAAAACCTGCTGCGCGAGGTCAAGCCGGACGTGTTGGTCAAAGGTGGCGATTACGGCATCGATCAGGTGGTCGGCGCCGATATCGTCAGCGCTTACGGCGGCACCGTGAAGGTGTTGGGATTGGTGGAAAACAGCTCGACGACTGCGATTGTCGAGAAGATCCGCAGTCGCTGACCCGATGAATCTTTACCGTTGTGTACTGCGTGTGAACGGATTTTGCCTTGGGGATCTCACCGTTTCCGTTGAAGTTGGCAGGTTGGAATCCGCTGCGCGTGCCTGCCAATGTCGCGTGGTCAATAACCTATGAAAGTCATGCTCCTGGTGATGGACGAACAGCGGGTCATTCTTGACCGGCTCTACGACATCGTGCAGCAGAACTGTGATGAATGTGTCATCCATCGTTTGACCAAACAGCAGCAGATGAACCTGGGGCCGTTTCTGGCCTCGGTGGAGTATCAGACCTTCGATCGTGTGGTGATTTTCTCCCGTGTAAAACGCCTGGCCCCGCAGTTGCGGGTGCTCAAGTGCATTCCGGGGCTGGTTTTTCTTGAACACGACGCCTATCAGAACTACATGCCGGCCAGTAAATACCGCGGTGTGTATTCGCGGTTGTACCGGCGGTTGCCGAGTTGCCGGGCGCTGGTCTCCGGGGCGGTGGTCGCACGCAAGATGCTCGCCGAGGGCATCGATACGGTGTTCGTCTCCAAGGGTTATGACGAGCAGATGCTGCACAACACCGGCGTCGAGCGCGACATTCCCATCGGTTTTCTCGGCAGCCTGAAAAGCACCGAGTACGCCGAACGCAAGGCCATGCTCGAGTCGCTTTCGCGGCGGACCGGAATGCTGGTGACCCGAACGAAGTCCGGTGAGGAATACCTGCAAACCCTCAACCGTATCCGCATTTTCGTCAGTGCCGACATCGGCATGAACGAGTTCATGATCAAGAACTTCGAGGCCATGGCCTGCGGCTGCGTGCTGCTGGCCTGGAGCCAGGGCGAAGAAGACCGCTTGCTCGGTTTCGAAGACATGCACAACACCGTGTTCTATCGCAGCGAAGAAGAAGCGGTGGAGAAGATCAAGCTGCTGCAGGGCGATCCCGAGCTGGCCGAGCGCATTGCCCGCAATGGCCAGGCGTTTGCCGAGAGCCGCTATTCGTTTGCCCGTGTCGGGCAAGCCTTGGCGGCAGAAATCCAGCGCGAAATGCGCCCATGGCAGCCACCGTCAGCATTCACGCAATGGTGGGTGAAAGTGCGTTATGGGATGAAGGTGCCGGTCTGAAATGAAGGATCAACCCATGGCGCTGGATGCGCTGCCCGGTGGCGATCAAGCGGTGTTCGAGGCATTGCCGGCAGAGCTGCGCGACTGCCTGAGTCGTGCGGCGCGGGTGGTGCTGATTGCCAATAACCCGGCCATCACCGCGGCGGATTTCCAGGCGCTTAACCTTGGCTCCGATGACGTTGTGGTCAGCTTCAATACCTGCATCAAGGCAACGCTGCTCAACGAGCAAAGCGTCAATGTCTTCGTGCACGGTTACAACGCCCCGGACGCGTACTTTTTTGGACTGCCCTACGGGCCTCACGTACAGCACATGTTCGAACGCTCGGGTGAACGCTGTTTCAGCATGCTGGTGGGCTGCGCCGCGCCGATGTGCCCGTTGCCACGCGTGGCCATGTACCGGGATCGCATCCCGCTGCCGCCGCTGTGGCACTATCCGGTTGACCGTCCGGGCGGCAAACGCTATGTCGGGCCATCTACCGGGTTCAATACGCTGGTGCTGTTTGACTGGCTACGGGGTGAGGCCGGCTATGGCTATGAGTTGCTGACCCTGGGTTTTTCCAACGAGGCCGGGAAACTCTGGGGTGGGCACGCCTGGGACTATGAGCGCGACTGGCTGCGCCAATCGAATATCGTCGCCATAGCGCTGCAACCGCAGCGCTGGTGGCAAAAGCTGTTTCGACGAAAGTAAGCGACATCGTGTATCCGGATGCCGGCAGGCCCGAACGACTATCAAAAGGTGCTGTTGAGTGTTGAAAATCGCCGTGGCTTTTTTCGGAATCCCGAGAAATTCGCAGATCTGCTTCCCCTCCATTGAACAGAACGTCCTGGCGCAGTTGCCGGCGGGCAGCGAGGTGCAGTGCTTCTACCATTTGTACAAGGTCGATGAGGTGCAGAATGCGCGCTCCGGTGAAAAAGGCGCGCTGGCCGCTGACAACTACCAGCCTTTCGAGGTAATGACCGGCACGCTGACTTCGACCGAAGGCGTACTGGAGCGCTGGGATTTTGAACGGGTCAAGTCACTGGGCGATACTTGGGCCGATGACTATGCGTCGCTGCGCAATCTGATTTATCAGCTCAATTCGCTGCACACCGTGACCACGATGATCGAAGCCTTCGACCCGGACTTCGTGGTGTACGTGCGCCCGGACAACTTCTTCCACACGGCGCTGCCCGGCTATGTGTTCGATCATGCCCAGGCTCGTCGACACCACGCTTATATTCCGGACTGGCAGTGGTGGGGCGGACTGAATGATCGGTTTGCAGTGTGCGGACGCGATACTTACGTCGCGTATGGCAAGCGCATCGAGCGGATCTTCGACTTCTGCAAGGCGACCGGCAGAAAACTGCACTCCGAACGCTTGCTCAAATACGCGCTGCAACAGGCAGATGCAAAAATCTGCACATTGCCGACCCAGGCGTCACGCGTGCGTATTACCGGAGCCTTCGCCGAAGAGTCGTTCTCGCCCAAGCGTGGCATGGGCAAGCGTGAGAACCGTTACTTCCATTTCTTTGCCACGCTGCGCACCTGGTTCGACCGCCGGCGTTAGCTCACGACTTGGCCGGTTTCTTTTTGCCCAGGCCCACCAGGCGCAGCGCCTTGATGCTCAATTGCTTGAGCCCCGAACGCGGGGCTTTGGCCGGTTGCAGACCTTGTTGCACCAGCCAGTCCTTCCAGCGAATCCGCTCCTCGCGCACCACCCAGCCTTGCTGAGTGGCGAAGCTCTCGGCCAGATACAGACCGCGAGTACTGGCCGGAACCAGCTTGTCGCGTTTGAGCGTGTACAACTCGGCCACTGGCGCGCCGTCCTTGAGTGGCATCAGGTACAGGTCGGGGCGCTTGCGATCGAGGCGGGCCACCAGTTGGTCACCTTCCAGCCGCTCATCGACGTGGAACAGGCTCAGGGACTTGGCTTCCTTGGGCACGTCCAGGCGCAAGTCGTAGATCAATTGCAGGGAAGCGGTCGGCAGGTGCACATAGGCGCGCGGTCGTTCGAGCAATTGCAGACTAGCGCAGCGCACCGGCCGTGCCGAGCCGGACAGCGGCGTCAGGCGAAACGGCAGGGCCTCGCGATAATGCAGGGCCGCCGAGTAAGGGGCTGGTAGCCAAGTGTCGTTGAAACGTCCGCCGAGCCAGCCTTCCGGCGTTTCCAGCAGACACTCCTCAGCAATTTCCTGGATGGCGGTGTGCAGCGGGATGTTCAGTTCGTGGGCCGGTACGTAACCGGAGATCAATTTCAGCACCACGTCGCCACGATCCTGCCGGCGTTGGCGCACCAGCACCCAATAATCGCGATTCTGCCAGTGCAGGGTCAGGCGCACCGAGACGCCAAGGTTGGCCAGTTCCAGCGAGAAGTGCTCGGCATCGGCCACGCTCACCGGTTTGCGTCGCTGCAGGGTCTGCGCGAAATTCAGCGGCATGCCGACGCTCTGGTAGCTCAGGCCTTCGGCAGTGGCTTCGACGAACAGCGGCAGGGTCTTGAAGTTGCTCGGGTTCTTGCGGATGAGCGTGCGCGGCATATCGGCTCCTGCTTAAGGCCGCGAAGCGGCGTCAGTGACCACGAAGGACTTGGGCAACGGTCGCAACGTTGTGGGCGAGGTGCAGCGGATTGATCGTGCCGACAATAGCACTGGCTACGCCAGCTTGCGCGAACAGCAACTCGAAACTGGCCCGCACCGGATCCACGCCCGGACTCAGACAGACGTGACCGCTGGCCAAGGCTTTTTTCACCAGAATGGCTTTGCCGTGGGCAGCAGCATAGTCAATGACTGCCTTCTCGTTTTGTTCGTTCAGATTGTAGGTGACCATGGCGCAGTCGCCTTGCTCGAGTGCCTTGAGACCGCCTTCGACGGTTTTGCCGGAAAAGCCGAAGCCGCGAATCTTGCCTTCGGCCTTGAGCGCCCCGAGCGTTGCGTAAACCTCTTCGTGCTCAAGAATCGCCAGGTCGTTACCGTCGGAGTGCACCAGCACCAGATCGATAAAATCGGTTTCCAGACGTTGCAGGCTGCGTTCCACCGACATTCGCGTGTGCGCTGCGCTGAAATCGTGGCGCGACAAGCCGTCGGCAAATTCCTCGCCGACCTTGCTGACGATCACCCAGTCCTGACGCTGGCCGCGCAGCAACGGGCCGAGGCGTTCTTCGCTGCGGCCATAGGCCGGGGCGGTGTCGATCAGGTTGATGCCCAGCTCGCGCGCCTGACGCAGCAGCATGCGTGCGGCATCGTCGTCGGGAATCTGAAAGCCGTTGGGGTATTTCACCCCTTGATCGCGACCGAGTTTGACCGTGCCCAGACCCAGCGGCGAAACCGTCAGGCCGGTGCTGCCCAGTGGGCGATGGAGATCATGCAAATTGGCGATGGTCATGGCAGCAGTTGCTCCCAGGCCGGAACGCCCAGCGGCGGTTTGGGCAGCAGCGGCAGCGGTTCGGTGACTTGCGGTGCAATACCGTCGCGTTCCAGTGCGGCGATGACCCGATCGGCGAAGTCCGGCGCCAGTGCCAGTTTGGTCGGCCAGCCGACCAGCAGACGCCCCTGTTCGGCGAGGAAGGCGTTGTCTGGCCGCGTCAGCCCGGTTTGCAGCGGCTCGGCGCGGTCGACGCGCAGGGTCGCCCATTGCGTGGTGCTGAGGTCGATCCACGGCAGCAACTGAGCGATTTCCTTTTGCGCGGTGGCGATCTGCTCGGCCGGCTCGCGATGCACGCCTTCGCTCTCGGCGATATCGCCACCCATGTACCAGACCCACTGACCATCAGCGGCCGGGTGGGTGGTCACGGTAATACGGGGTTTGGTGCCGCCGCCCAGACAGTGGGCGTACAGCGGTTTCAGGCCCGGGCCTTTGGCGAGGATCATGTGCAGCGGCCGCCGTTGCATCGCCGGTTGGCTGAGGCCGAGCGCTTCGAGCAACTGCGCGGTGCCGGCGCCGGCGCTGAGGACGATGCGTTGCGCGTGGATGGCGCGACCATCGACCGTCAGGCCGGCCAGTACGCCATCTTCAAGCAGCGGCTCGATGGATTGCCCGGCGAGCAGGCCATCGCCGGCCAGGTCGGCCAGCCGCTGGATCAGGCTCGGCACGTCGACCACCAGTTCGGCGAGACGGTAAACCTTGCCTTTGAAGCGTTTGTCTCGCAGGGCCGGCGGCAGTTCATCGCCCTTGACCTGATCGACGCGGCCACGCACGGCTTTGCTGGCGAAGAAACTGGTGAGGTTGCCGGCAAGTGTGCCCGGTGACCACAGGTAATGGGCTTCGGACAGCAGGCGCACGCCAGTCAGGTCCAGCTCGCCGTTGCCGGCCAGGGCTTCGCGCCAGCGCCGCGGCATATCAGCGATCGCTTCCGACGCCCCGGTCAACGCGCCGTGCAAGGCATATTTGGCGCCGCCATGAATGATTCCCTGCGACTTCACGCTTTGCCCGCCGCCGAGGCTGGCGCTTTCCACCAGCACGGTCGAAAAACCCTGACGGCGCAGACGCGCGTTCAGCCAGAGGCCGGCGACACCAGCGCCGACAATCAGAACGTCGGTGGAAATAACGGATGGCATGCAGCGACCTCGGGGTATAGAGAAGCTGCAAGTTTCAAGCTTCAAGCTGCAAGCTGCAACCTGAAGCGTCAAATCGGTCGTGCTGGCGGCTTATCGCTGGGAGCTTGTGGCTGCTTTCAGTGGCCTGCGGTTTTGGAAAACAGCTGGATGACCACCACGCCCAGCACGATCAGCGCCATCCCCGCCATCGCCGGGATATCCAGTTTCTGCCCGTACAGAAACAGCGCTGCGACACTGACCATCACGATGCCCATTCCCGCCCACACGGCGTAGGCCACGCCGACCGGCACGGTGCGTACCACCAGCGTCAGCATCCAGAACGCGATCGCATAGCCGACGATGACCAGGATCAGCGGCAACGGTGTGCTGAAGCCTTTGACGGCTTTCATCGACACGGTGGCGATCACTTCGGCGCAGATTGCGATGGCGAGGTAGGCGTAGGCGTTCATGGTTTCAATCCTCGATAAAATTTTGCTCACTGAGGCGGCATTCTAGGGATTCGCCAGATGGGGTAAAGTCATTACCTATCTGTTCTGTAGATGGGTTGGTAAGCCACATGCAATGGAATCTGGACCAGTTGCGCGTATTTGTAGAGGTCGCCGAACAGCGTTCGTTCTCCGCCGTGGCGCGCCAGCAGCGCAAGGCGCAATCAGCTATCAGCAGCACAATCGCCATGCTCGAAGCTGACTTGGGCGTGAGCCTTTTCGAACGCAGCAGCGGGCGTCAGCCGACGCTCACCGAGGCGGGGGAGGCGTTGCTGGAAGAAGCCCGGGAAGTGCTGCGCCAGTGCGAACGTCTGAACGGCCGCGCCATGGCGATGCTGCGCGGCCAGGAAGCGCAGTTGCGCGTGGCGCAGGATGAGGCGATGCCGTATCAGGCGCTGGTGGAAAGTTTCGGTGAGCTGGCCGAGCAGTTTCCCAGCCTCGAAGTGCAACTGACCAGCGCCGCCCAAGGCGAAGTCGCACACAAACTGGTCGACCGTCGCGCCGATCTCGGCCTGTTGTTTTATCACGATGAAATCCCCGAAGCGCTCGAACGGCGTGTGCTCGGCAGTGTAGAAATGGTCACGGTGTGCGGCATCCATCATCCATTGGCGTCGCAGCCTTACGTAACCTGCCAACAATTGGCGCAGCACCGGCAATTGCTGATGTCGACGCAAACCAGCGTCTACCCCGGCAACGAAGCGGCCAGCCCGCAAGTGTGGCGCGCCGACAGTTTTTATGTGATGTCCGAATGGCTGGTGCGCAACCTTGGCTGGGCCTGGTTGCCGCGCCATGTGGTGCAGTATTCGGCCTATCAAGGGCAAATGGTCGAACTGGCCAGCGAATGGACGCCGCCAGCACTGGTGGTGGAACTGGTCTGGCGCCGTGACGAGCCGCTCGGCCCGGCCGCGCGCTGGCTGGCCGAACGTTTTGCCGTGCACTTGCGCGCGATCAGCGACAAAAGTCGATAAACTCCGCCGCCATGAATAGAACTCTCTACACCGCGCTGTTTTACCTGGGGCTGCCATTGGTGGCGATTCGGCTGTGGCTGCGCGCGCGCAAGGCGCCGGCGTATGCCAAACGGATTGGCGAACGTTTCTCCTGCAACATGCCGACACTGCAGCCCGGCGGCATCTGGGTGCACGCCGTGTCGGTGGGCGAAAGCATTGCCGCCGCGCCAATGATCCGCGCCTTGCTGCAGCGTTATCCGCAGTTGCCGATCACCGTGACCTGCATGACCCCGACCGGTTCGGAGCGGATTCAGGCGCTGTTCGCCAATGAGCCGCGCATCCAGCATTGCTATCTGCCGTACGACCTGCCGTGCGCGGCGGCGCGCTTTCTGGATCGCGTCCAGCCAAAACTTGCGGTGATCATGGAAACCGAGTTGTGGCCCAATCATATTCACCAATGTGCCAAGCGCGGGATACCGGTGGCGTTGGCCAACGGACGCTTGTCCGAGCGCTCAGCCAAAGGCTACGGCCGCTTCAGCAAACTGACCGCGCCGATGCTCGCTGAAATGAATTTGTTTGCGGTGCAGACCGAGGCCGAGGCGCAGCGCTTCCGCGATCTGGGCGCGCGACCGGAAACCGTCGAAGTCACCGGTTCGATCAAATTCGACCTGACCATCGACCCGCAATTGCTGCAACGGGCCGCCGAATTGCGTAGCCAGTGGCAGGCGCAGGATCGTCCAGTGTGGATCGCCGCGAGCACCCACGAAGGCGAGGACGAAGTGGTGCTCGACGCCCATCGTCGCCTGTTGGCCAATCATCCGGATGCATTGTTGATTCTGGTGCCACGCCACCCCGAACGTTTCGATTCGGTGCTCGACCTGTGTCAGCGCGAAGGTTTCGCCACGGTACGCCGTTCGACCGGCGCCCATGTCGATGCGCAGACCTCGGTGCTGCTCGGCGACACCATGGGCGAGCTGCTTTTTCTCTATGCCTTGGCCGACAGCGCTTTTGTCGGCGGCAGTCTGGTCGCCAACGGCGGACACAATCTGCTCGAGCCGGCAGCGTTGGCGAAACCGGTCATCAGCGGCCCGCACCTGTTCAACTTCCTCGACATCGCCGCGCAACTGCGCGAAGCCGGGGCGCTGGCCGAAGTGGACGATGCTGAAGGCCTGGCGGTCGAAGTGCAGCGTTTGTTCGAATTGCCGCGCGATGCGCAGCGCATGGCCGGGGCCGGGCTGGCGGTGATGCGTCGCAATCAGGGTGCGTTGCAGCGGCTGCTGGAGGGGTTGGACAGGCTGATCAAATAAGCGGGGTCTAAAAAAAGATCGTCCGGGCATGCCGCGGACGATCTTTTTTTCATTCAAGGCCGGGCTTTCAATTGCGCCTCGGCCGCCGACGCCAGATCCGGCGGGAGGAAATCCTTGTCCGGGTTGTAGTCGGCTTTCAGATAGCGCCGCAGGTCTTGCAGATCGCCCGGGTTCAACGTGCCCGCCGCCTGTTTCAGACGCAGATTGTCGAGGATGTAGTCGTAGCGGGTGTTGTTGTAGTTGCGCACCGAGGTGTACAGCTGACGCTGGGCGTCGAGCACGTCGACGATGTTGCGCGTGCCAACCTGATAACCGATTTCCGTGGCTTCCACCGCGCTCTGGTTGGAGATGATCGACTGGCGGCGCGCCTGCACCTGCTCGACGTCGGTATTCACCGCGCGGTGCAGGTTGCGGGTGTTTTCCACCACCTGACGGCGCAGCGACTCGCGCTGCTGCTCGCTCTGGTCGAGTTGTGCGTAGGACTGACGCACTTGCGAACTGGTCAGCCCGCCGCTGTAGATCGGAATGCTCAGTTGCAGGCCGAGGGTGCTCTGTTCGACGTTGCCGCCATAAGGCGCACCGAAGGAGTTCGGGTTGGCAAAGCCCAGCGCGTCGTTATCGCCTTTTTCGTATTTGGCCACGGCATCGAGGGTCGGCAAGTGCCCGGCCTTACGCTGCTTGAGGGTTTGTTCGGCGGAGCTGACCGCGTAGTTGCTGGCGAGCAGATTGAGGTTCTGCCGCGCTGCGGTGTCGACCCAGGATTTTGCGTCGTTCGGCGCCGGCGGCAGAATCGGCAGCGTGTGGACGATGCCCTGAATCGAGTTGTACTGGCGGTTGGTCAGGGTGATCAACGCTTCGAACGCATCATCGACCTGGCGCTGCGCGACGATGCGGTTGGCCCGCGCGGTGTCGTAACTGGCTTGCGATTGCAGCACGTCGGTCTTGTCCGAGAGGCCGACATCGAAGCGCTCGTTGGACTGGTCGAGCTGACGCTTGAACGCGGCTTCTTCAGCCTTGGTCGAGGCGAGGTTGTCCTGGCTGCGCAGCACATTGAAATAGCTTTCGGCGGTTTGCAGGATCAGGTTCTGCTCGGTCGCCGAGAGTTGCAGGGCGGCCTGTTCATTGACGTCCTTGGCGGCCTGGTACTGGAACCAGCGATCGGCGCGGAACAACGGTTGGGCGAGGGTCGCCTGATACGAATGAGCGCTGCGATTGGCAATCGCTGAAGGCTGGTCGATCGAGGTGCGCACGTCGGCGACTTCGGCGCCACCGGACAGATTCGGCAGCAAGCCGGCGCGGGCCTGTGGCACCACTTCTTTTTGCGCGCCGTACTGGGCGCGGGCGGCGGCCAGATCGGCATTGTTGTCGACCGCTTCCTGATAGACGCTGACCAGATCGGTTTTGGTCGACAAGGGCGCTTCGGCTGCCCAGGCCATTGCGTTGGACGCACAAGACACGGCCACAGCCAGTGAAAGTTTGCGCAGCATGAGGCGATCCCTAGCATTAATATTATGGAAATAATCCGGGCGCCAAAGGTAAGGCGCGGCCTGCACAGCGTCAAGGCAGGGCAAGGCATAGCGAGTGTAGTTGCGCATCGCTTCGGCAACAATCGGGTACACCGGTGTATTTACGCCATTCATCAGGCGTTCGCTGCGGTGTTGGCGTTCCTTGACGGTTGTGTCTAGACTGGCCGGGTTCTTGTCGGGGTGCCTTGCTATGAGGCTGAGATCGAATAATTTCGGATCCCGTTGAACCTGATCAGGTTAGCGCCTGCGTAGGGAACAAGATTTCTCGTCACCCGGCGAGTCCTCTTGTGCTTCGTCCGGGAAATTGTTCGACAATCGAACGCCCCCATGACGAATGCACAGCACCGGTTCTGGTGCGTCCGTGCCTCTCAGGTTCTGCTCCGACAATCCACTGCTGGATGCTGTCTGGAGAGCCCGTGATGACGACAAAAGAAAAAAACGCGATCAACCTCAGTGACTCGGCCAAGGTCGATGAGCAATCGATCAAGCCGTTCACCCGTTCGCAAAAAGTCTACGTTCAGGGCTCGCGCGCGGATATCCGCGTGCCGATGCGCGAAATCAGCCTCGACGTGACGCCGACCGACTTCGGCGGCGAAATCAACGCGCCGGTCACCGTCTACGACACCTCCGGTCCGTACACCGATCCGAACGTGGTCATCGATGTGCGCAAAGGCTTGGGCGATGTGCGTTCGGCGTGGATCGACGACCGTGGCGACACCGAGCGTCTGCCGGGCCTGAGTTCGAACTTCGGCCGTGAGCGCCTCGCCGATCCAGAACTGACCAAACTGCGCTTCGCTCACGTCAACAATCCGCGCCGTGCGAAGGCTGGTGGCAATGTCACGCAGATGCACTACGCGCGTCAGGGCATCATCACGCCCGAGATGGAGTTCGTCGCCATCCGTGAAAACATGAAGCTGGAAGTAGCCCGCGCCGCCGGATTGCTGGATCAGCAACACCCGGGCCACAGCTTCGGCGCCAGCGTACCGAAAATCATCACCCCTGAATTCGTGCGTGACGAGATCGCCCGGGGCCGCGCAATCATCCCGGCCAACATCAACCACACCGAACTGGAACCGATGATCATCGGCCGTAACTTCCTTGTGAAGATCAACGGCAACATCGGCAACAGCGCTCTGGGTTCGTCCATCGAAGAAGAAGTGGCGAAACTGACGTGGGGCATTCGCTGGGGCGCGGACAACATCATGGACTTGTCCACCGGCAAGCACATTCACGAAACCCGCGAATGGATCATCCGTAACTCGCCAGTGCCGATCGGTACGGTGCCTATCTATCAGGCCCTGGAAAAAGTCGGCGGCGCGGCCGAAGACCTGACGTGGGAGCTGTTTCGCGACACGCTGATCGAGCAGGCCGAGCAGGGCGTCGACTACTTCACCATCCACGCCGGTGTGTTGCTGCGCTATGTGCCGCTGACCGCCAAACGCGTGACCGGCATCGTTTCCCGTGGCGGTTCGATCATGGCCAAGTGGTGCCTGGCGCACCACAAGGAGAACTTCGCCTACACGCATTTCGAAGAAATCTGCGAAATCATGAAAGCCTACGATGTCAGCTTCTCGCTGGGCGATGGCTTGCGTCCGGGCTCGATCGCCGATGCCAACGACGCCGCGCAATTCGGCGAACTGGAAACCCTCGGCGAGCTGACCAAGATCGCCTGGAAGCACGATGTGCAAACAATGATCGAAGGCCCGGGTCACGTGCCGATGCAGTTGATCAAAGAGAACATGGACAAGCAGCTCGAGTGCTGCGACGAGGCGCCGTTTTATACCCTCGGCCCGCTGACCACCGACATTGCCCCGGGTTACGACCACATCACTTCCGGCATCGGTGCAGCGATGATCGGCTGGTTCGGCTGCGCGATGCTCTGCTACGTGACGCCGAAGGAACACCTGGGCTTGCCGAACAAGGATGACGTGAAAACCGGGATTATCACCTACAAGATCGCTGCGCATGCCGCGGATTTGGCCAAAGGGCATCCGGGCGCGCAGATTCGCGACAACGCCTTGAGCAAGGCACGTTTCGAATTCCGTTGGGAAGACCAGTTCAACCTTGGTCTGGACCCGGACACCGCTCGTTCGTACCACGATGAAACCCTGCCGAAGGACTCGGCCAAGGTCGCGCATTTCTGCTCGATGTGCGGGCCGAAATTCTGCTCGATGAAGATCACCCAGGAAGTCCGCGAATACGCCGCCAACCAGCGCATCGACGCAGTCGACGTGGACGTTGCCAAAGGCCTGGCGGAACAGGCCGAGCGCTTCAAGCAGGAAGGCAGTCAGCTTTATAAAAAAGTGTAAGCGGCAAGCTGCAAGCTGCAAGATAAAAGCAGTTGCGAAACCTGCTTTTTCTTGCAGCTTGTGGCTTGCAACTTGTAGCTATCACTACTGTGAGATCAACCCCCTTGAGCATTCAACCCGGCACCTATTCCCCCGACCTCGCCGTACCCGCTGACAAGCGTGTCTTCGGTGGTCGCGATCTGTTTTCCCTGTGGTTTTCCCTCGGCATCGGCCTGATGGTCTTGCAGACCGGTGCCTTGCTCGCTCCGGGTCTGGGCCTGTCCGGCTCGCTGCTGGCGATCTTCCTCGGCACGCTGGTCGGTGTGCTGTTGCTGGCCGCCGTTGGCGTAATCGGCAGCGACACTGGCTTGTCGTCGATGGCTGCGCTGAAGCTCAGCCTCGGCAGCAAAGGTGCGAGCCTGCCGGCGCTGCTCAATCTGCTGCAACTGATCGGTTGGGGCTCGTTCGAAATCATCGTCATGCGCGACGCTGCCAGCCTGCTCGGCACCCGTGCGTTCAGCGAAGGTTCGCTGTGGACGAATCCGATCCTGTGGACGCTGTTTTTCGGTGCGCTGGCGACCTTGCTGGCAGTGAGTGGACCGCTGACGTTTGTGCGGCAGATCCTGCGCAAGTGGGGCATCTGGCTGTTGCTCGCGGCCTGCCTTTGGCTGACCTGGAACCTCTTCGCCAAAGCCGATCTGGCTGCATTGTGGGCGCGCGCCGGCGACGGTTCGATGCCATTTGCCGTGGGCTTCGACATTGCTATCGCGATGCCGCTGTCGTGGCTGCCGCTGATTGCCGATTACTCGCGTTTCGGCAAGCGCGCGAAGAACGTCTTCGGCGGCACCGCTGTGGGTTTCTTCATCGGCAACTTCTGGCTGATGAGCCTCGGCGTTGCCTACACTCTGGCCTTCGCGCCGAGCGGTGAAGTCAACGCGCTGCTGCTGGCACTGGCCGGTGCGGGGCTGGGCATTCCGCTGCTGCTGATTCTGCTGGACGAGTCGGAGAACGCTTTTGCCGACATTCATTCGGCCGCGGTATCGAGCGGGATTTTGTTACGCCTGAAAGTCGAGCATCTGGCGCTGGCCATCGGCGTGATCTGCACGCTGATCGCACTGCTGGCGCCGTTGGCGCAGTACCAGAATTTTCTCTTGCTGATCGGCTCGGTGTTTGCGCCGCTGTTCGGCGTGGTGCTGGTGGATCACTTCATTCTGCGCAAGCGCAGTGCCCAGGTGGCTTCAGCCGCATTGCGCTGGCCGGCGTTGCTGGCGTGGCTGGGTGGCGTGAGCACTTACCACTTGCTGGCGAATCTGTATCCGGATGTCGGCGCAACCCTGCCGGCGCTGGTGCTGGCAGGGCTGTTGCAACTGGTGCTGGGCCGGGCCTTCAGTTACGGCCAGGAAACAGCTCAGGCTTGAGAATGCCGTTCAGACGCGGATAAGGAATCTTCAGTTCGACGTGGCCCAGCGCGTAAGGCGCAATGGTGGTCACGTCGTACTTGAGGATCACGCCGCCGTAGGTCAGCGCCACGTTCGGCGTTTTCACGAACGGCCAGTTCGCCACGAATTCCGGCTCCTGATCGAGCTTGGTGCTGATCAGCCAGCTGTTGTGCGCGACCTGCGCGGCTTTCCAGAAGGCTTCTTCCTGGCCTGGCAGCAGCATGTCGGACAGATTCAGCACCTTGTGCTGCTGGCGCGAATAGTTGATGAAACCGCGACCCGGTGTGCCATGGGCACCGCCGGTGTCGAGGTAGCTCGACAGCTCGATGATCACCAAGCCGTCATGCTGCTCGCGTACTTTCGCTTGCAGGTAGCTGCTGTAGCGCGGGCCGGCGCTGGCCAGAAACTGATCGCGATAAGCCGCCAGTGTCGGCGCGACCGGGGCGTTCTTCTCGGTGCGGGTCATCTGCAGCAGGCGTTTTTCGATGATGCCGTCCAGTGCCGGCTCGTCCGGGAACCGCAACGTATCGATGTTCACCAGTGGGCATTCAGGGTTGGCGCAGCCGGGTTTGAGCTGTTCCGAGGCATCGCGTTTGGTTTCCAGCGGCGTACGGTAGTTGGGCTGGAACAGGCTGGCACAGGCGCCCAGAGTCAGGGCGATTGCGGCCACAGAGGCAATTTTGAAAAGCGACATGGGCGTCCTTTCGAAAGCAGGGGAAGGCAAAAAAGTTACCGCTTCGACTCTCAACGAAGCAGTCAGTTCGCCACTAAGCTAATTAGAGTGGGTTTCGCCGTCACCGTCCATCCCGCTGACGGTAAAGGGGCTGCATCAAACGGTGCGGGCGCGTTAGGATGGCGCGAAGTCGAGGTCGCCCGGTCACCCGGCGCAACCTCGTCATGGACTTGTAGTAGAGAGGATGCTCATGACCGATTTTGCCAATGCCATTCCGACCGCCGTCGATATCGTGCGGCGCGAAAAATGCTACGAGGGCTTCTACAAGCTCGATCGTGTGCACCTGCGCCATGAGCTGTTCGCCGGTGGCATGAGCCGCGAGATCAACCGGGAAATTTTTGTTCGCCACGACGCCGTGTGCGTGCTGCCCTACGATCCGCAGCGCGACGAAGTGGTGCTGATCGAGCAGTTTCGCGTCGGGGCCATGGGCAAGGCCGACAATCCGTGGCTGGTCGAACTGGTTGCCGGTCTGATCGACAAGGATGAACAACCGGAAGAAGTTGCTCACCGCGAAGCGCAGGAGGAAGCTGGGCTGGACATCAAGGCGCTGTGGCCGATGACCAGGTATTTCCCCTCGCCGGGTGGCAGCAACGAATTCGTGCATTTGTATCTGGGGCGTTGCAGCACCGAGGGTGTGGGCGGTCTGCATGGCCTGGAAGAAGAGGCAGAAGATATCCGCGTCACGGTCTGGGCTTTTGAAGATGCCTTGCAGGCCGTCCGTGACGGACGCATTGCCAATGCGGCGAGCATCATCGCCTTGCAGTGGCTGGCGCTGAACCGCGCCGAAGTGAGGGGGTTATGGTTGTAAACAAGTTGCGCGATCGTTATCGAGTCGACCTCGTGGGCCTGCAAGCCGCCTGCGAGGCCAACTACGCGCGCCTGATGCGCTTGCTGCCGGACATGCGCAGCGAGCCCGAAGCACGGCGCATCGCCGTGACCCAGGGCGAGCAGATGCTCGGCGTGCTCGCCCTCGAAGTGCTGCAGACCTGCCCGTACACCACGACGTTGCAGGTGCGTCAGGAACACAGCCTGCCCTGGTTGCCGGTGCCGCAACTGGAAGTGCAGGTCTATCACGATGCACGCATGGCCGAAGTGGTCAGTGCCGAACATGCACGACGCTTTCGCGGCATCTATCCTTACCCGAATGCTTCGATGTACCAGCCGGATGAAAAGGCTCAGCTCAATCTGTTTTTGGGGGAGTGGCTGAGCCATTGCCTGGCGTTGGGGCATGAGTACGAAGTCGTACGCTAGTTGTGAACTGCGTCCGGTTCGCCGGTTTCCTCTTTGCCTGACCCCCAGCATAATTGCGGCACCTGACCGATTCCGTGCTTTTGCCTTGGGAGAACGCCTTTGCCGAGCGTATCCACGTTGACCACCGCCGATCCGGCGCTGCTGGTGCAGTTGTCCGACAGCCATCTGTTCGCTGAAGCGGACGGTGCGCTGCTGGGCATGAAAACCCGCGAGAGCCTGCAACAGGTCATCGATCTGGTGCTGGGGCAGCAGCCGCAGATCGATCTGCTGCTGGCCACCGGCGATATTTCCCAGGACGGCACGCTGGAGTCGTACCAACAGTTTCGCCAGATGAGTGCGCAGATCGACGCGCCAGCGCGCTGGATCCCCGGCAACCACGATGAACCGGTGATCATGGCGCAGGCAGCGGTGCAGAGTACGCTGCTGGAGCCGGTGGTCGATATCGGCAACTGGCGGGTGACGCTGCTCGACTCAGCCGTGCCGGGATCGGTGCCGGGCTATCTGCAGGACGATCAATTGCAACTGCTGGCCCGCTCGCTGAGCGAAGCGCCGGAGCGCCATCATCTGGTGTGTTTCCACCATCATCCGGTGTCGATTGGCTGCGCGTGGATGGAACCGATCGGTTTGCGTAATCCCGAGGCGTTTTTCGAAGTGCTGGATCGCTTTCCGCAGGTGCGGGCGGTGTTGTGGGGGCATGTGCATCAGGAAATCGACCGCGAGCGCAATGGCGTGCGCTTGCTGGCCTCGCCCTCGACCTGCATCCAGTTCGAGCCGGGCAGTGTGGATTTCAAGGTCGGTGAGCAGGCGCCGGGGTATCGCTGGTTGCGGCTGTGGCCGGATGGGCGGCTGGAAACCGGGGTCGAAAGAGTTACCGACTTCAAGTTCACAGTCGACTACGGCTCCAACGGCTACTGAATTGACAATCAAAAACCCTCACCCCAGCCCTCTCCCAGAGGGAGAGGGGGCCGACCGCGGTGTCTTTGGCTATGCATCGACCTGAAACAGCGGTGGCGATTATGGATTCACAGCAAAGCGTTCAGGTCGGTGTAGCTCTCGAATATCCCCCATTCAGTCCCCTCTCCCTCCGGGAGAGGGCTAGGGTGAGGGCGGCTCTTGCGGTCACACCAAATTATCGAGCCCACCCCCAATCCCGGCGCTTCTCCCTGTAAACTCCGCTATCTTTCGCCGACAGTCAGGGAGCTCAAATGTCCGGTTCGATCCTCTATATCCACGGTTTCAACAGTGCGCCGGCCTCGAAGAAGGCCTGTCAGCTGGTAACGGTGATGGAGCGGCTGGGTTTGAGCGAGCAACTGCGGGTGCCGGCCCTGCATCATCATCCGCGCGAAGCCATCGGTCAGTTGCAGCAAGCGATTGCCGAACTGGGTCGGCCGCTGCTGGTGGGAAGTTCGCTCGGCGGCTACTATGCGACTCACCTGGCCGAGCGCCATGGCCTGAAAGCCCTGCTGGTCAACCCGGCGGTCAGCCCGCACCGGATGTTCGACGGCTATCTGGGCCCGCAGAAAAACCTGTATACCGATGAAACCTGGGATCTGACCCACGACCATGTCGCGGCGCTGGCGGAACTGGAAGTGCCAGCACCGCAGGATGCGCAGCGCTATCAGGTCTGGTTGCAAACCGGCGACGAGACGCTGGATTATCGCCTCGCCCAGCAGTATTACCGCGCCTGTGCCCTGCGCATCCAGGCCGGCGGCGATCACAGTTTCCAGGGCTTTGCCGGGCAATTGCCGGCATTGCTGAGTTTTGCCGGCATTGGCGCCGATATGTATCAGGCAATCGATTTCACCGCACTGTGAAGTCTTGCCCCTATTCAATGAATGACTGACGACGAGACCCTATGGCCACTCCCAGCGCTAGCTCTTATAACGCCGACGCCATCGAAGTCCTCTCGGGCCTCGACCCGGTGCGCAAACGCCCCGGCATGTACACCGACACCAGTCGGCCGAACCACCTCGCCCAGGAAGTCATCGACAACAGCGTCGACGAAGCCCTGGCCGGCCACGCCAGATCGGTGCAGGTCATCCTGCACGCCGACCACTCGCTGGAAGTCAGCGACGACGGCCGCGGCATGCCGGTCGACATCCACCCGGAAGAGGGCGTGTCAGGCGTCGAACTGATCCTCACCAAGCTGCACGCAGGCGGCAAGTTTTCCAACAAGAATTACCAGTTCTCCGGCGGTCTGCACGGGGTGGGTATTTCCGTGGTCAACGCGCTGTCGACCGAAGTGCGCGTGCGCGTCAAACGCGACGGCAATGAATACCAGATGACCTTCAAGGACGGCTTCAAGGCCTCCGAACTGGAAATCGTCGGCACCGTCGGCAAGCGCAACACCGGCACCAGCGTGTACTTCGCGCCGGACCCGAAATACTTCGATTCACCGAAATTCTCCATCAGCCGCCTCAAGCATGTACTCAAGGCCAAGGCTGTGCTGTGCCCGGGGCTGCTGGTCAGCTTCGAGGACAAAGGCACCGGCGAAAAAGTCGAATGGCATTACGAAGACGGCCTTCGCTCGTATCTGGTCGATGCGGTCAGCGAATTCGAACGTCTGCCCAACGAGCCGTTCTGCGGCGCGTTCGCCGGTAATAAGGAAGCGGTCGACTGGGCGCTGTTGTGGCTCCCGGAAGGAGGCGACGCGGTGCAGGAAAGCTACGTCAACCTGATCCCGACGGCGCAGGGCGGCACCCACGTCAACGGTTTGCGTCAGGGCCTGCTCGATGCCATGCGCGAATTCTGCGAATTCCGCAGCCTCCTGCCGCGAGGCGTGAAGCTGGCGCCGGAAGACGTCTGGGAGCGCATCGCTTTTGTCCTGTCGATGAAAATGCAGGAACCGCAATTCTCCGGCCAGACCAAAGAGCGTTTGTCGTCGCGTGAAGCCGCGGCGTTCGTCTCCGGCGTGGTCAAGGACGCGTTCAGCCTGTGGCTCAACGCCAACCCGGAAACCGGTCTGGCCCTGGCTGAACTGGCGATCAATAACGCCGGCCGTCGCCTCAAGGCGAGCAAGAAAGTCGAGCGCAAGCGCGTCACCCAAGGCCCGGCGCTGCCCGGCAAACTGGCCGACTGCGCCGGGCAGGACCCGATGCGTTCCGAGCTGTTTCTGGTCGAAGGTGATTCCGCCGGCGGTTCGGCCAAACAAGCGCGGGACAAGGAATTCCAGGCGATCCTGCCGTTGCGCGGCAAGATCCTCAACACCTGGGAAGTCGACGGCAGCGAAGTGCTCGCCAGTCAGGAAGTGCACAACATCGCCGTGGCCATCGGCGTCGATCCGGGCGCGGCGGACATGAGCCAGCTGCGCTACGGCAAGATCTGCATCCTCGCCGACGCCGACTCCGACGGCCTGCACATCGCCACGCTGCTTTGCGCGTTGTTCGTCCAGCACTTCCGCCCGCTGGTCGATGCCGGTCACGTCTACGTAGCGATGCCGCCGCTGTACCGCATCGACCTGGGCAAGGAAATCTATTACGCCCTCGACGAGGCCGAGCGCGACGGCATTCTTGATCGTCTGGTCGCCGAGAAGAAGCGCGGCAAGCCGCAGGTCACCCGATTCAAGGGTCTGGGTGAAATGAACCCGCCGCAACTGCGCGAAACCACCATGGACCCGAACACCCGGCGCCTGGTGCAGTTGACGCTCGGCGAAGATTTCGCCAAAACCTCGGAAATGATGGACATGCTGCTGGCGAAAAAACGCGCCGGTGACCGTAAATCCTGGCTCGAATCCAAAGGCAACCTCGCCGAGGTTCTGGCCTGATGCGTTGTGGCTGGGCCCTGGCGTGTGCGTTGCTGCTGAGTGCGATGAGCGTGTCGGCCGAGCCGTTGCAGGAGCTGCGCGTGCTCTCCGAGCATGCCGTTGAGGGCATGCGCGGCGGCAATCTGTCGGGGCTGGCGATGTGCGGCGGCGCACTGTGGGCGGTGTCGGATCGCGATGACGATCAGATCTATCGACTCGATACCGGCGCTCAGGTCTGGCAGGCCGAAGCCAAGCGCATCGACGTGCCGCTGGTGCCGGATACCGGTTTGCCATGGGGATTGCGCTCGCGCAACTGGGCGGCGTCGTTCGTGCGCGGTGGCGATCTGGATTTCGAAGGCATCAGTTGCGACAGCGCGGGCAATCGCTATCTGGTCAGCGAAGGCCATGCGGCGGTTTTGCAGGTGCCCCTCAGTGGCCCCGCCAACTGGCTGAAGATTTCACCGTTGATGGTGCGTGAAGCGCGGGCCAGCGGGATGTTGCTGCACTTCAATGCGATTTTCGAAGGTCTGGCGATCAACCCGGCAGGCGATCAGATGTGGCTGGCCGCCGAACGACAAAGCCGCGGTTTGCTGCTGATCAAGCGTCAGCAGACGGTGTGGGATTGCGAGGGTCGCTGCGTGCTGCTCAGCGAGGGCGGCAAAGAGATGCAGCCGCCGCAGTTTCCCCACGCCAGAGCGGTGAATCGCGACTTTTCCGACATCGCGTTGTTCAACGGCAAGCTGTTTACCCTTGAGCGCAACGCGTTCCAGATATGTCGTCGCGATGCGCAGACCGCCAAGGTCGAACAGTGCTGGTCGTACGCCGCCGAACTCTTGCAGGCCAATCGCCGTTATTCACAGAACTACGGGCTGGAAGAAGCGTTGATCATCGACGCCGATGGGGCCTGGATAGGCGTCGACAATAATTTCGGACCGCGTGCCGACGGTGAGGTCCGCCCGATCGTCTGGCGTTTCGCCGCGCCTGATGGCGGCTGGGGTGCCCGGCCATGAGCCAGCAGCCACCGGGCAAACGCGCCGGGCGGGTGCTGATGGTGCTCGCCTGGTGCGCGGCGCTGTTTCTGGCCACGCGTTTTTTCGGCCAGTGGGAACAGCGCCAGCAGAATCCGAACATCGTCATCACGTCGGAGCAGGGCGAAGGGTTTATCGAAGTGAAACTGGCGAGCAATGCTCAAGGGCATTTCGTCGCCAGCGGCCAGATCAACGGCGAACCGGTGGAGTTCATGCTCGACACCGGTGCGACCGATGTGTCGATCCCGGCGGATCTGGCCAAGCGTTTGAAGCTGGAAGAAGGTTTCGGTGTGACCCTGAGCACGGCCAACGGCCTCAGCCAAGGCTACCGAACCAAAATTGCCCGCCTGCAACTGGGCGACATCGTTTTGCGCGACGTTCGCGCACTGGTGGCGCCGGGGCTGCATGGCGATCAGGTGCTGCTCGGCATGAGCGCCCTGAACAGACTTGAATTTACTCAGCGCGGTGGCACCATGCTGCTGCGCCAGACAACGAACCGATGAGGCCCGCATGAGCGACATCCTTGCAGACAGCTTAGACGGCGTAGAACGCCGGTCGCTGGCTGACTTCACCGAAAATGCCTACCTCAACTACTCCATGTACGTGATCATGGACCGCGCGCTGCCGCATATCGGCGACGGCCTGAAACCGGTGCAGCGGCGTATCGTCTACGCCATGAGCGAGCTGGGGCTGGATGCCGATTCCAAGCACAAGAAGTCGGCGCGTACCGTCGGTGACGTGCTCGGCAAGTTTCACCCGCACGGCGACTCGGCGTGCTACGAAGCGATGGTGCTGATGGCCCAGCCGTTCAGCTATCGCTACACGCTGGTCGACGGCCAGGGTAACTGGGGCGCGCCGGACGATCCGAAGTCCTTCGCCGCCATGCGTTACACCGAAGCGCGGCTGTCGCGCTATTCCGAAGTGCTGCTCAGCGAACTGGGCCAGGGCACTGCCGACTGGGGCCCGAACTTCGACGGCACCCTGCAGGAACCGCTGGTGCTGCCGGCGCGCCTGCCGAACATTCTGCTCAACGGCACCACCGGTATCGCCGTGGGCATGGCCACCGACGTACCGCCGCACAACCTGCGCGAAGTCGCCACCGCCTGCGTGCGCCTGCTCGACGAACCGAAAGCCACGGTCGAACAGCTCTGCGAGCATATTCAGGGCCCGGATTATCCGACCGAAGCGGAAATCATCACGCCGCGTGCCGACCTGCTGAAGATGTACGAAACCGGCAAGGGCTCGGTGCGCATGCGCGCCGTGTACCACGTCGAGGACGGCGACATTATCGTCACCGCGCTGCCGCATCAGGTCTCCGGTGCGAAAGTGCTGGAGCAGATCGCCGCGCTGATGCAGGCGAAACCGTCGAAAGCGCCGCAGATCGCTGACTTGCGTGACGAGTCCGACCACGAAAACCCGTGCCGCATCGTGATCATCCCGGTCAACAGCCGCGTCGATCACGA
This sequence comes from Pseudomonas granadensis, assembly GCF_900105485.1. Lineage (GTDB taxonomy): Bacteria > Pseudomonadota > Gammaproteobacteria > Pseudomonadales > Pseudomonadaceae > Aquipseudomonas > Aquipseudomonas granadensis. Next base: position 223,427 of record NZ_LT629778.1, read on the forward strand.
CGCGCTGATGCAGCACCTGTTCGCCAGCACCGAGCTGGAGTCGACCTACCGGGTCAACGTCAACATCATCGGTCTGGACGGCAAGCCGCAGTTGAAGAACCTGCGCGCGTTGCTGGTCGAGTGGCTGGAATTCCGCGTGCTGACCGTGCGTCGCCGCCTGCAATTCCGCCTCGACAAGGTCGAGCGCCGCCTGCACCTGTTGGACGGTTTGCTGATTGCCTACCTCAACCTGGATGAAGTGATCCACATCATCCGTACCGAGGAGCACCCCAAGGCCAAATTGATCGAGCGCTTCGCCCTCAGCGAAATCCAGGCGGACTACATTCTCGATACCCGTCTGCGCCAGTTGGCGCGACTGGAAGAGATGAAGCTGCGCGACGAGCAGGACGAACTGCTCAAGGAACAAGCCAAGCTGCAAGCGCTGCTGGGCAGCGAAGCCAAGCTGAAGAAGCTGGTGCGTACCGAACTGCTCAAGGACGCTGAAACCTACGGCGACGACCGTCGTTCACCTATCGTCGAGCGCGCCGAAGCCAAGGCGCTGACCGAGCACGATCTGCTGCCGAACGAGAAAGTCACCGTGGTGCTGTCGGAAAAAGGCTGGGTGCGTTCGGCCAAGGGCCACGACATCGACGCCACTGGCCTGTCGTACAAGGCCGGTGACGGCTTCAAGACTTCGGCAGCGGGGCGTTCCAACCAGTTTGCGGTGTTTATCGACTCGACCGGCCGCAGCTATTCGGTCGCCGCGCACACCTTGCCGTCGGCCCGTGGTCAGGGCGAACCGTTGACCGGTCGTCTGACGCCGCCGCCGGGTGCCTCGTTCGAATGTGTGCTGATGCCTGAAGACGATGCGCTGTACGTGATCGCCTCCGACGCCGGCTACGGCTTCGTGGTCAAGGGCGAAGACCTGCAAGCCAAGAACAAGGCCGGCAAGGCTTTGTTGAGCCTGCCGAACAACGCCAAGGTCATCGCCCCGCGTCCCGTCGCCGACCGTGAACAGAACTGGCTGGCTTCGGTCACGACCGAAGGTCGCCTGCTGATCTTCAAAATCAGCGATCTGCCACAATTGGGTAAGGGCAAGGGCAACAAGATCATCGGTATCTCCGGTGAACGTGTCGCCAGCCGCGAGGAATACGTGACGGACATCGCCGTCCTTCCGGAAGGCGCCACCCTGGTGTTGCAGGCCGGCAAGCGTACCCTGTCACTGAAGGCCGATGACCTCGAACACTACAAAGGTGAGCGTGGGCGTCGCGGAAATAAACTGCCGAGGGGCTTTCAGAGGGTCGATGCGCTGCTCGTCGAAAACTTCAATCAGGCGTCCTAGAGAGCTCGATCTACGATTTAACGCGTAGATCGACACTTTGGCGCTGGAGTCGGAACGCATATTCACGGATGATATGGCCTTTCAAGCGCCGGCGTGGCCGAGCGTTCTTCATATTTATTGAGTATTTTCACTGTGGTCAGCCTTGTGGCGGCCACCTGGACGGGATGATGACTGCTCTGCGCCTTCCTCTTTTTTTGTTGCTTGCCGGCGTTCTTGGCCTGGCGGGTTGCAGCGTACACCAGCCGGTGTCGCTGTATCAGCTGGACAGCGGAAGTCCGGCTCAGCCTGCGCAAAGCGCGGGCATGGCGGTTTTACTGGGGCCGGTAGTCGTAGCGGACTACCTGCAGCGAGAGACTTTGCTGCAGCGCCAGCCCGACGGCAGCCTGCAGGCAGCGACGGACGGTCGCTGGGCCGGCAGCCTTTCGTCGGATATCGATCAGTTGCTGATGCGTCAGGTTGCCGGTCATCTGGACAGCCAGCGTGTGGTGCTGGCGCCGGCGACGACCGGTTTCAATCCGGATGTGCAAGTCTTGCTGACCATCACGCGACTGGATTCCGGTGCCAAGCAACCGGCGATTCTCGATGCGCAGTGGCGTTTGATAGACCGTCGCGGTCAGGTGCGCGATAACCGCATCGTTCATCTGCAGGAGCTGCATGCCGGCAGCACCGCGTCGCAGGTGCAGGCCCAGGGCATCCTGCTGCAGCGTCTGGCCGAGCAGTTGTCGGTGGCGCTCAAGCCGTTGGCCAATCAGCCTCCGGTGGCCGAAGCGCCGCGCAAGCGGGACGCCAAACCGGCGGCACCAGCGGCCGAAGCTGAAAAGCAGCCGAAGATTCCGATGGCATCGCCGATTCGTACGGATATGGAAGTGTTTCGCTTCTAAGCCTGGATCGAGTCAGAACAGAGCCCGCCTTGTGCGGGCTTTGTTGTGTCTGGATTCCGTAGAAATCAAAAGCTACCCTCACCCTAGCCCTCTCCCGGAGGGAGAGGGGACTGACCGAGGTGTCTGGCGTCATACGTCGACCTGAAAGGTCCAGGCGATTATGGTTTCAAAGCAGGCGTCATACATCGATCTTGAATATCCTGGCGATTATGGATTCACAGCTGGGCGTTCAAGTCGGTGCAGCTCTGCAATATCCCCCATTCAGTCCCCTCTCCCTCCGGGAGAGGGCTAGGGTGAGGGGCTTTTCCGTCACCCACAAAAAAGCCCGCAGACAATCCCTCATCTGCGGGCTTTCGTATTTCAATCCGGAAGCTTAAGCCCGGCGCTCATGCATCCGCGCCAGTTGCCGCTCGAGCATCGACGGATACGGTTCCATCAACCGTTCGACGCAGCAAGCACCCTCAGGGCTGGCGATCGGGCGGATCCGTGCACGCTGACGGATCAGCGCATCGTCACTGATCTTGCGCTCGACCAGTAGCAGGTTGCGGCTGTGCTGCGACAGCGCCAGGGCATCCTGCGCCGAATCGGTCAGCAGCAGGTCGATCTGGCTCAGGCCGAACAACTCGTCGCCCAGCGTCAGGCCCAATTGCAATTGCAGGGTGATACCACTGTCCGCGACCTCGATCTGCAACTGATGACCGAGCGCGCGCAGCAGTTCGCCGCAGCAGATCGCGTTGGTCAGGTAGTCGTCGCCGCAATCTTCGGTGTGAAACAGCATCAGTGTGCTGCCATCGTTCAGCGTCTCAATCTCGCCCTGATACAGCGAAGCGGCCTGCTCGAGGCAATCACGGTAGCGTTCCTGCAACTCTTCAAGACGCGCACGCGGCAAACGCCGCAGTTGCTCTTGCGAACCGAGCTGCACGGCCAGTACGGCGGTGTGCTGCGGCACGCTCGGCGTGGGCTTGCGCACAAGCGGTTGCGCCGGGGCATCGAGCGATTCGTCGCGCAGATCGGCAAACGCATCGTCATCGTCATCGTCCTCGACGGTGCTGACCAGATGGCGCGGTGCAGGCTTCTGTGCGGCCATCGGGCGCGTTTCGTCGAAGCTTGGGTCGCGCAGATTGCGCACCTCGAATTCCGGCTCGTCTTCTTCGTCTTCGAACACCGGCTCCGGTTCCGGCGCGGGCTCCGGGGCGTAGCTGGCGTGGAGTTGCCGCGCCAGATCGCCGATTTCATCCTGACGATCGATCCCCGGCGTGTGTTCGTCGATCCGCCGCAGCCATACGCGCAACTGCAGCAAGGGAGTCGACAGGTGCCGGCCCATGCGCAAGCTCAGGGCCAGCGACAGCGCCAGCAGAATCCCGCTGAGAATGCCCATGCTTTGCAGGCTGATGGTCATCGGCTGCTGGAACTGATCCATGTCCAGGCTGATGCGCAGCTGCCCGGCAGTCACGTCCTGGAAGGTGATTTTGCTCTCGTACAGACCTTCGGCTTCACCCAGCAGGCTGTGCTTGGGGCGTTGACCGGATTCGGCGAGGATACGGTTATCCACGCTGTAGATCGCCGCGTGGGCCACCAGTTTGTTTTTTGTCAGGTTGTTCAGCAGCACATTGAGGCTGAGGATGTCGTTGGACACCAACAGCTCAGTGGCCGAAGTCGCGGTCTGCGTGGTCAGGCTTTCGCCCAGCGCATCGGCCTGCTGGTGCATGGCCTGCTTGAATTGCAGGCCCATCACTGCGGCATAGATCACCAGGGCCAGAGCGACCAGGATCACGTTATGGCTGGCAATGCGCAATGCAATCGGTACACGGCGGTGGCGCAGTGCACGGAAGATCAGCAGGAAGAAGTTATCGGTTTTAACAGGCGTGGGCCGGTTCACTGAGCTCGGCTCTTTGTCCGTGAAGTTGACGCGCAGTATAGCGACAGGCCCCAGACCGGCAAAGCGCTGGCGGTGCCCGATGGTCACTGAAAGTGCGTAGAATGCGGTTTTTTTCCAGTTGCGGGGGTGCGCGTTGCGCGAAATCGTCCTGATTAACATCACGGGAGTCGACCGACCGGGTCTGACGGCGGCCATTACCGGTGTTCTGGCCCAGGGTGGCGTGAACATTCTCGACATCGGTCAGGCGGTGATCCACGACACCCTGTCGTTCGGCATCCTGGTTGAAATCCCCGATTCCGAACAAGGCAAAGCCGTGCTCAAGGACATCCTGTTCAAAGGCTACGAGCTCGACCAGCAGGTGCGCTTCACCCCGGTGTCCGAAGCGGATTACCAGCAATGGGTGGGCAATCAGGGCAAAAAACGCCACATCGTCACGCTGTTGACCCGCAAGGTCACCGCCGAACAATTGCAGGCGGTCAGTTCGATCACTGCCAGATACGGTTTGAATATCGACCACATCGACCGTTTGTCGGGGCGGATGGCGCTGGACACTCCGGCCGATCAGGGCAAGGGCTGCATCGAGTTTTCCGTGCGCGGTGAGGCCGCCGACCCGCAAGCGCTGCGTGCGGAATTCCTCAGCGTTGCTCAGGAATTGAACGTCGACATCGCTTTCCAGGAAGATTCGCTGTTCCGCCGCAACCGGCGTCTGGCCGTGTTCGACATGGACTCGACGCTGATCGAAGCCGAGGTAATCGACGAGTTGGCCAAGGCTGCCGGTGTTGGCGATCGCGTCTCGGAAATCACCGAACGCGCCATGGCCGGGGAACTGGATTTTCGCGCCAGCTTCAAGGAGCGTCTGGCCTTGCTCAAAGGTCTGGACGTCAGCGTGCTCGATTCGATCGGCGCTTCGTTGCGCCTGACCGAAGGCGCGGAAACGCTGTTCGCCGAACTCAAGCGGCTGGGCTACAAAACCGCCATTCTGTCCGGCGGCTTTACCTACTTCGCCAAGCAACTGCAGGCCAAACTCGGCATCGACTACGTGTTCGCCAACGAACTGGAAGTGGTCGACGGCAAGTGCACCGGCGTGGCAATCGAACCGATTGTCGATGCCCAGCGCAAGGCTGACCTGCTCAAGGAACTGGCGCACAAGGAAGGTTTGCGCCTGGAGCAGACGATCGCCGTGGGTGACGGCGCGAATGACCTGCCGATGCTGGCGATTGCGGGTTTGGGCGTGGCGTTCCGTGCCAAGCCGCTGGTCAAACAGTCGGCGAAGCAGGCGATCTCGACGCTTGGTCTGGATGGCGTGCTGTATCTGCTGGGCTTTCGTGATCGTGACGGGCAGGTCTGAGTTTTTCATTGCCTGAATGGGCGCCATCGCTTGCAGGCAAGCTCCCACATTGGATCTTTGACAGTCCCACAATTCCTGTGGGTGCATGAGAACCAATGATGCTCACAACCCTGTGGGAGCTAGCCCTGCTAGCGATTGCATCGCCGCCGATCTGGCGGCGAGCATTCAAAGTGATTTCCACAACGAGTCAAAATCCTCTTCGCTACTACCATTCTGCGCGGCTTCCAACGAGCGATAGGCGAACTGGTTGAAGCTGTGCGTACTGGCCACGCGCCGATCCAGCCCGGCGCGATGCTCTTCGCCGTGGGTATTGATCAGCACTTTCTGACCTTCCTGGAACGGCAGGCGCGGCGTCAACAGCGTGGCCGGCAAGTCGATTGCGCTGATCTCCGGCAATAGCAAACCGCGTAGATACTGGCTGTGGTCATCCTGTGAACGCACCAGTTGCAGCCCACAAGGCTGGGCATGCGGTGCGACCAGTTCGATGCCCATCTGCGTGCCGCTACCGCGCACCTGGCGGATCCAGCGAATCACCGCAATGCTCCAGCTTTGGCTCGCACTGTCGCGAATGCCGAGCATTTCCCCGGCCTGCAATTGGGCAGGGACTTCATTCGGCCATGCCAGGCAATAACCACCGGGGCTGTGATTGATCACCGGCAAAGCGTAGGTCGGATAATCCGCTGTGGCTTCGCTGCCCTCATCTTCGATCAACTGGTCGTACTGGATCTCTTCGTAGGGCAGATATTCATCATTGCTCTGCGGCGCCGCATCGAAGGCCTGGCTCCAGCTGTCCTTTTCGCCTTTGGCGACCACCTGGCTGAAATTCGCCGGACGCGCTCCGGGGTGCTTGAGCAGTTCGCTGAAGGTGCGTCCGCCACCGAGATAGAAGTGCAGCGCGCTCATGCCTACGCATACGGTCAGATTGCCCTGGCCGGCGGTGCGTTGAAAACTGCGCTCGGCGGTCTGGCCCCAGGTGGCGTGCAAATGTTGCAGAGTATCGAGGCTGAGCCCTGCAGGGATCGGCAGCGCCGCGGCCGTTGGCTGATTCAGCTGCGCCTCGATGGCGCTCACCAGTGGTTGCGGATCGAAGCTGAGCAGGCTGCTGCGCTGCTCGCTGCGAAACATGCTGCGGTAACGCGGGCCGACATCCAGTTCGGCGCTGATCGCAAACAGACCGGTGTCCAGCCCGGCGGGCTGCAACTTGAGCAGGGCACTCCACGGCTCTAATGCTTCGCCCAGCCGTGCAATCTGATTCTGTCGCAACTGATTGCACCGGGCGCTGCCCAGCAGCAGCGCGGCGATGTAGGTCTGCTCCAGGCTCAGTTCAGGCGTGAGGCTGGCCAAATCGTCGCGCACGCGGCGGTGTTGCAATTGCAGTTCAACCGCGTTGCGATAGAGCTGATGCAGCTCGAACCACAGCTGTTCCGGCGGCGCGCTGTACAGCTGGGTGGCGCGCAGCAGTTGGCCTTTCAAGGCATGCGCGGCCCGTTGCAGGGCGGTGCTGACCAGGGCTGCGCGCTCCTTGCGGTACTTCGGCGCAATGCGCAGGACGATCTGTATATAGCCGATCGCCAGATGGCCTTGCAGGGCCTGGCACAGATTGCTGATCTTGCGTGACCGCTCGTCGAGCATGATCGCTTGATGCAGAAAGTGCCGCTCCAGATGCTGACAGACGAAATACACCTCGGGCCGCAGCAATTCGAGCAAGGCGAGGCGGTTGTCGCTGGGTGTGAGCAGTTGGTTGAGTTCGCCAAGGCCCTGATACAACTGGCGCGCGGTTTCGCCGATGTTGGCTTTGGGCAGGCTGGCGATCCAGCGCTTGAGGTCGCGCGGGTTCGCTTCGCAAAATGACAGGCGCGGCTGACTTGGAGTCGGGGCACGCAGCCGAAGTGGGGAATTGGTCTGGCTCATGCCAAAAACCATAGCAGCAAATGGCGGGGGGCGGGAGCAGCGCAATGCTGCACCCGCTGCGCTCGAATCAGGCTTTTGGCAGTGCCAGACCCTGGCCCATTTGCACTGGCGAACCGGCCACCAGCTCTTCGGCCCATTTCACTTGATCCGGGCCAAACAGCACAATGGCGGTCGAACCGAGCTTGAAGCGCCCAAGTTCCGCGCCTTTTTCCAGATAAACAGGCGCACGCGCGGCTTCGTCGTAGCGGAAGGTTTTCAGTTCGCGCTTCGGCGGCGTGACCAGGCCGGCCCAGACGGTTTCGATCGAAGCAACGATCATTGCGCCGACCAATACCACCGCCATCGGCCCACGCTCGGTGTCGAAGATGCACGCTACACGCTCGTTGCGGGCGAACAGTTCCGGCACGTTTTCGGCGGTGGTCTGGTTGACCGAGAAGATCCGCCCCGGGATGTAGACCATTTCACGCAGAGTACCGGCCAGCGGCATGTGCACGCGGTGGTAATCCTTCGGCGACAGGTAAATGGTGGCGAAGTCGCCGCCCATGAACGGCGCTGCGTTGGCCGCGTCACCGCCGAGCAGCTCCAGCACGCTGAAACTGTGGCCCTTGGCCTGGAACACGCGACCGTGCTCGATCGGGCCGAGCTGGCTGACCGCACCGTCGGCCGGGCTGAGAACTGCGCCCGGGGTTGGGTCCAGCGGACGCGCGCCGTCTTTCAGGGCGCGGGTGAAGAAGGCGTTGAAGTGCTCGTATGCGGTCAGGTCTTCGACCAGCGCTTGCGACATGTCCACCTGATAACGCTTGGCGAACCATTGGGTAAACGCATTCTTGAACCAACGCACGCGGCACTCGGCAATGCAGCCGGCCAGGCGCGACAGCAGGTGATGCGGCAGCAGGTACTGGCTGAGGATAAACAGACGCTCTTTCATTGATTTTCCTTGGAAGCTTGAATCTCGACAGGCGTGTCGGGGTGGTTGCCCCATTCGCCCCAGGAACCGGCGTAGCCCTTGACCCGCGGATAACCGAGGGACTTGGCCACCAGATACGTGAAGCCCGACCGGTGATGGGTCTGGCAGTGGGTAATGATTTCTTTGTCTTTGCTGATGCCGAGCTGTTCGAGGATCTGCGGCATGTCGGTGCGGATGCGCAACTGGCGCGCCTTGTCCATGCCGGCAGTCCATTCGAAATTGACCGCACCGGGAATGTGTCCGCCCTTGGCCGCGAGGACTTTTTCACCGGAATACTCCAGCGGGCCGCGCGCATCCCAGATCGCCAGATCGGCGGTGCCGAGGCGGCTTTGCAGGTATTCGCGAGTGGCCGTCGGCCCTTCATGCAGGGTCAGCGCCACCGGGCCACCGACGGCTGGCGGTACCTGAATCGACATCGGCAGACCGTCGGCCAGCCATGCCGGCAGGCCACCGTCTATATAGTGGTATTTGTCATGGCCGATGACATCGAGCAACCAGATGAAGCGCCCGGCCCAGCCGCCGCCCTCGTCGTCATACACCACGTACACCGCATCCGGGCGATGGCCGAGCTCACCGAACAATGCTTCCAGGTCGGCTTTCGCCGGCAGCAGGCCCGGCGCTGGCGGCTGGCCGAGCTGGGTGCGTTTCGGGTCGACAAAACGTGCGCCGGGCAGGTGACCCTCGGTGTAGCGCGCAGGGCTGGTCAGGTCCACCAGGATCAGCTCCGGGGACTCGAGCCGCGGGAGCAGGTCGCTCGGCTCGATGACGAGCGGCAAGCCAGAGAAGTCAGACATGCGAGGTCTCCAGGGCACAAAGGGGAGGATTGTAGCGCAGCCTCATCGGCCACGGCTGCTAAAGCTGTGCAGGGCTTTTTCGATGCACTGCGCCGTCTTGGCGAAGGCTTGCACGGTGATGTCGGCGAATGGCCCGCCGCCCTGGTCGGCGACGACGATCATGATCACTCGGCCATTGTTGACCAGTGAGCGCAGGAATAGATGTTCGCCACGGAACAGCGTACGCAGGCTCGCTGGCAACAGCGCGGAAAACTGCGCATTGTTTTCCGGGGTGATCCGCACCTGCGCCTGTTGCGTCAGCAGGCGTTGCAGCACTTTGCTTTGACTGACGACGAAACTCAGCGCGCCGGCCTCCTTCGGCAGGCCGGCAGTCTGCTGCACTCGCAGCGTCGAGTGCGTGCGGTCGGCCATCAGAATCATCACCCGGCGCATGCCGCTGGCCACCAGCGCATCGCGCGCGGCGACGGTCAGGCTCATGGCGTTGGTGAAGCGGCTGGGTTCGGCGAGCAGTTCGGCGCACTGTCGACGCCATACGCTGAGGTCATCGGAGGAGGGTGCCGCTGCGGGCAACATCCCCGCCGGCAAGCGTCGCGTGCCCCACGGCCACAGCAGCGCAACTGCCGGGTGCCACACATCCGGCATGGCGTGTTGGCGCGCGCTGTTCGCCGCTTGCTGGTGCAACTGCTGTTGCACCTCGTCCATGGACATCTGCAGATAAAGGCTGGTCAGGTACTGCCAGCGTTCGCTGTGCGGACTGTCCCAGGCCTGATGCGCCGACAGCGCCAGCCCATTGGCCAGCAGCACGGTATTGGCCGGCTGATTGAGCCAGCGGCGCAGGGTCGGGTCATCGTCGAGGCGGTTTTGCTGGCGTAACGGATGTTCGCTGTCGCGGGCGATACGCAACACTTGCACCAGTTCACGCTGTTCGTTGAGCAGCAATTTATAGCCTTGCTGGACCCAGATCGGCAGACGCCAGGCCTCGACCAGCGCATCGGCAATTTTCAGCAGGCGTACGCCAAACAATTGCTTTTCGACGAGGTGTGCCGGTTCGCGTTTATGAATCACCCGCAGCTCCCACTCCTCAAGCAGTTGCGGGAAGGTCAGGGCCAGCGGCCACAGCGGCGACAGAAACAGCAGGCTGCCCCAATGGATGTCCTGCCACAGCCGCGCCAGGCGACTGGCAAAAAAACCGTTGGCCTGTTGCGTCGCGTGCTGACTGATCAGCTGCAACTGGCGCAGGGCCTTGGGAATCTGCATCTGTGGTTCGGCGGGCAGGCGTTCGAGCAGTTCTTCGGTACGAGCAAGGCCGAGGCGGTTGATGGCGACCTCGAGATTTTCCGCCGGCGTGGCCATGGTGCCGTGGGTGTGACGATTGGCCTCACGCAGGATGCTCAAGGCCAGCGCCGGGCTGTCCTGCATCAGATCGGCGATGTCACGCAACGAGCTGCGATTGTCGCGGATCGCCCGGCAGACTTTGTCGTGCGCCGCTTGCGGGACGGGCAGCCGGACGCTGTCGAGCAGCTTGACCCAGCCGTCGAGGGTGGTCGGTTTTGCGTGTGGGACGTTCGTTTCATTAGCCATGTCTGGACGGGATCTTCACTGACTGTAGACGCGCCCGGCATGGGCTAAATTGGCTTTTCGCCTGAACTGGCTATAGTCTGGCGCAGTTTTGCCGATAAGTAGAAGAAGAGATTTTTTAACTTCCGAATATGACCTTGAACCCGACTTAAACAAGTACCTTCTACCTATGGCTAAAATTATCGGCATCATCGTCGTATTCGCGAGCGTGCTCGGCGGATACGTGCTCTCCCACGGCAAGATTGCCGCCCTGATCCAGCCCTTCGAGGTGATGATCATCGGCGGTGCGGCCCTCGGCGCATTCCTCCAGGCCAACCCTGGTTATATGACGATGCACGTGCTCAAGAAATCCCTGAGCATGTTCGGTTCGCGCTTCACTCACACTTTCTATCTGGAAGTGCTCGGGCTGATCTACGAGATCCTCAACAAGAGCCGCCGCGAAGGCATGATGGCGATCGAAGGCGACATCGAAGATGCCGCCGCGAGCCCGATCTTCGCCAAGTACCCGGCGGTGCTCAAGGATGAGCGCATGACGGCGTTCGTCTGCGATTACCTGCGCATCATGTCCTCCGGCAACATGGCTCCGCACGAGCTCGAAGGCCTTTTCGACATGGAACTCTACAGTCTGAAAGAAGACCTCGAGCACCCATCGCATGCGGTCAACGGCATCGCCGATGGCATGCCCGGTTTCGGTATCGTCGCGGCGGTACTCGGTATCGTGGTGACCATGGCCTCGCTGGGCGAGGGCGACCAGGCGTCGATCGGTCTGCACGTGGGTGCGGCGCTCGTCGGTACGTTCTTCGGTATTCTCGCGGCGTACGGTTTCTTCGGCCCGCTGGCGCACTCGCTGGCTCACGATGCCAAGGAAGAACTCAACGTCTACGAAGCCATCAAGGCCTCGCTGGTGGCCTCCGCTTCCGGCATGCCGCCGTCGCTGGCGGTCGAGTTCGGTCGCAAGGTTCTGTATCCGGCCCACCGTCCAAGCTTTGCCGAGCTGGAACAAGCCGTTCGCGGTCGTTAAGAAATGGAAAATAATCAGCCGATCATAGTCAAGCGCGTCAAGCGCATTGCCGGCGGGCACCACGGCGGGGCGTGGAAAATCGCCTTCGCCGACTTCGCCACGGCGATGATGGCGTTCTTTCTGGTGTTGTGGCTGCTATCCACGGCGACGCCGGAACAGAAAATCGCCATCGCCGGTTACTTCAAGGACCCGGTCGGCTTCTCCGAGAGCGGTACGCCGTACATCATCGATCTGGGCGGCACGCCGACCCTGGCGCCGGAAAATACCCTCAACCCGGAAGTGAAGTCGCAGCCGCAACCCGACAAGGTCACGGTCGACACCGAGCAGGTTGAAGGCATGGCCGAGCAGGTCGAGAAGGAGCGTCTGGAGCTGTTGTTGCAAGAATTGCAGAACAAGGTTGACGAGAACCCGCAGCTGCAGAAATTCAAGGACCAGATTCTCTTCGAAATCACGCCGAACGGCTTGCGCATCCAGATCATGGACGCCGAGAACCGGCCGATGTTCGACTCAGGCTCCGCACGCCTGAAGCCGTACTTCGAAGACATCCTGCTGGCGATGGCCGACACCATCAAAGCGGTGCCGAACAAGATCAGCATCAGCGGTCACACCGACGCCAAGCCTTACATCGGCAGCGGCGACTACGGCAACTGGGAGCTGTCGGCCAACCGCGCCAACGCCGCCCGGCGTGCCTTGGTCGCTGGCAGCTACCCGGATGCGCAAGTGGCGCGGGTGGTCGGTTATGCCTCGTCGGCGCTGTTCGACCGCGAGAACCCGTTCAACCCGGTCAACCGCCGTATCGATATCGTCGTGCTGACCAAGAAGGCCCAGGCGGCCATCGAGGGTGCGCAAGGTGCCGATGCTGCCAAGCCGGCGGATCAGAGTCAGAACGGCGCTGCACCGGCGGCGCCTGCTGATCCGAACGCGTTGCCGGCGGATCAGCAACCGGTGCCCGCGCATGAACTGCGTGAGCGGTTGAATCTGTTTGATGATGCCGCGCCGAAGCCGGCTGAGCCGGGTGGGGCGGTGCCAGCGCCGAAGCAGTGATTGTTAAAAAAACCGACAGTGATGTCGGTTTTTTTTGCCTGATTGTTTCGGCTTGAGGATTACTGTGCCGCGAAGATCGCAGCCCCTCACCCCAGCCCTCTCCCGAGGGAGAGAGAGCCGATCTCCGGTATCTCAGAACCAGAGTTCGACCGTGATATCTCAGGTCGGCGTACCCCTTGAGCGCGGCGCGGTCAGTCCCCTCTCCCTCCGGGAGTGGGCTAGGGTGAGGGGCTCTTCAGGCATGACAATGGTCTAGAACCCGCGCCGAATCCGGTTCTTCAGCTGTTCATGAAAGAACTCGGCATTGCGCTTGTAGCTGCCCTTGATCGATTCATTGATCGAATCCAGCGCCATCGAGCGTTTGCTCATGACTTCATCGCGATAGGCGTCGATGAAAAAATCCAGATCGCTGTTGGTGCTCAACTTCGGCCATTTATCCAGATACAGCGGCAACTCCGCCGGGCCGGTCTTGAACGAGCAAATCCGTCGGTTGCTGATGGTCGCTTCGCCAATCTCGAACGGCACCCACCACGACAGCGCCGTCTTCTCTGAAACCACCGCCAGCAAATGCGTGCACTCGGTGATGTTGCGCGTGATTACCCCGGTGATGTCATCGGTAGTCTGCGATTCCGGGTCGAGCACGTCGAGGTAAGTCTTGATCTTCGCCTGGGTCAGACGGGTATTGATAGCGATCGCGTGGGCGCGGTCCATGTGGCGGTAGCTGATGAATACGGGCATCAGAAATGTCCTTTGATGGCGAGTTCACGGTAATACGCACCGAGGGCCGTCAGGCGGCAACCGGTGGAGTGGAGGGCGGCGTAGTACATGTGTTCGGCGTCGACCGGCTCGATCAGGCTGTGGCGGTTGCATTTCTGCAACTGGGCGAAGATCTCGCCATGCTCGGCCACGAACGTCGTTTCGGTGGGTTCATAGCTGGGGTCCAGTGCGAACACCGACTCGGCTTCGGCAAACCAGTCCGGCAATTTGCGCAGGATTTCCTTGGGAATCAGCGGCGAGACCTCGCGCAGGGAAATGAACTGCGAAACATTAGTTTTGAATACCGGGCGCTGCTCCCAGGCGTCGAGCGCATTGTCGACGAAGGAATACAGGCTGCCGGGGGTGATCTTGCCAAGGATGTTCGCCGCACCGCCGTGCAACGCTTGCAGCAGCAGACCGGTAAAGACGCCGTGCTGGGCGCCCTCCATGGCCGGCTGCTCTTTCTTGCAGGCAGTCAAAATGGTCAGGCCTTCGCCGATGGCACTGTTTTCGCTGCGCAAGGCGCGCACTTCGCCGGCCGAGCCGCTCTGGCAGCAGTCGAGGATGATCACTTTGTTTTTGATGCGCGTGGCTTTGGTCGCCCAGTTGAGAATGTCGCTGATACGAATGCCGTCTTTGGCGTTGCGGTAATCCTGCGGGATCAACATGCCTTCGTCAGTGTCGACGTCAAAGCCACCGTGTCCGGCGAAATACAGCAGGGCCACATTGCAGTCGCCGGAAAACAGCTCGCGGATCTGATCCTCGAGTTTTTCGCGGCTCAGATAATCTTCGGCAGACGTCAGCACGACATTCTTGAAATTGGGGTCGCCATTGGCGTTGGTCTTGAGCACCGACGCCATGGCCATGGCGTCGTTGCAACAGCCGCTCAATCCGGAAATATTCGAGTAATCGTTGATGCCGATAAACAGTCCCTTGCGCATGCTCACACCGCCGTATGCAGGCGAATCGCACTGACGATGCTGTTGGTGTTCCAGGCGCATTCGGCGTGTGCAGCGTTGCGCACCACGGTCGAGATGCGCTCGGCGCCGAACGGTTTGATCGCAATGATCACTTTGCCCATGCGTTTGGCGATCTCGATTTCCTTGTTGATCCACTTGCTGTAGGTCGAATACATGCCAGCCATGATCAGCACCGCCGAGCAGGGACGAATCTTGTTTTCGATGGCTTGCTCAAGCTCCTGATCGGTGCGGGCATCAAGAATCGGATTGTGCGTAGGCACTGAAAAATTCTTGTAGGTAAAACCCGGTTTCGCATTGAGCAGGCGCACCAGATTGTCGTGGGCGTGGGCGTAGCTCCACGAATGGCTGATGAACAGGTGATAGGTTTGCATGGCGTTCCTCGGAGATCGCAAGAAGCGAGAGAGGAACCGAATGTAGGCATCTGGACCGCGCTCACAAGGTCTGCGCGGCAAAACAGAAACGTCTTGCAAACAGGCGTGCGAACGCCCTACAGCCAAGTCTGACGTTTAAAAGAAGCGGTTGAGATCAGGCACAGACTGACACGCGGCAGCCCCTCGCAAGGGGCTGCCGACAGGCCTGTTTAATAGCCGTTTTCAGGCAGGCTGGCGATGATCGAGCGGTAGCTGTTCATTCGTTGCTGCTGAATGCGCCCGTCTTCCAGCGCCTTGAGCAGCGCACAGCCCGGTTCGCGGTCGTGCTTGCAGTCGCGGAAACGGCAGGTGCCGAGCAAATCGTCGAATTCGATGAAGCCGGCTTCAACATCGGCACGGCTGACGTGGCCGAGGCCGAATTCGCGGATACCCGGCGAGTCGATCAGTTCGCCGCCGCCAGGGAAGTGGAACAGCCGCGCGGTGGTGGTGGTGTGCGTGCCCTGGCCGGACAACTCGGACAAAGGCCCGACACGGGTTTCCACTTCGGGCAGCAAGCTGTTGACCAGCGATGATTTGCCGACGCCGGACTGGCCGACGAACACGCTGATGCGTCCGTCGAGCTGTTGCTGCAGCTGCTCCATGCCGTTGCCGTGGTGTGCGGAAACTTCCAGCACCGGATAACCCAGCGTGCGATACACCGCCAGCAGCGCGTTGAGTGCCGGGGCGTTCTGCTCGTCGATCAGGTCGAATTTGTTCAACAGCAGAAGAGGGCGGATGCCGGCGTGTTCGGCGGCGACCAGATAGCGGTCGATCAGGTTGGCATGCGGCTCGGGCAGCGGGGCGAAGACGATGACGATCATGTCGACGTTGGCCGCTACTGGTTTGAGCTGGCCACGGCTGTCCGGGCGGCACAGTTCGGTGCTGCGCGGCAATTGCGCGACGATCACGCCGATGCCCTGGTTGCCGGCGCGCCAGACGACTTTGTCGCCGGTTACCAGCGCTGGCAGGTTGGCGCGCAAGTGGCAGCGAAACACCTGGCCCGCCAGTTCGCCGTCAACGGCTTCGACTTCAACCTGCACGCCAAAGTGCGCGATGACCAGACCGTGTTGTTCAGGGCCGAGGTCGCCGCCCTCGAGGGCTTCGACCGCCGAGGACTCGCGTTTGGCGGCGCGGGCGGCGCGCTCGCCCTGAATCTTTTCGATGCGCCAGTTTTGACGACGATTGAGTTGGCGTTTGGCCATGGGTGTTCCGTCTGAAGAATGCAGCGATTAGGTAAAACGGCCGCGAGTTTAGCACGCCCGGGCAGCGGCCTAGGCTAAACTGCGCAGCATTGCCTAGGAGCCCGAATATGCAAAACCCGCAGAACCTGATCTGGATCGACCTGGAAATGACCGGTCTGGACCCGGACAACGACGTCATCATCGAAATGGCCACCATCGTCACCGACAGCGACCTCAACACGCTGGCCGAAGGCCCGGTGATCGCCATCCACCACAGCGACGAAGTGCTGGCGCGCATGGACGAGTGGAACACCCGCACCCACGGCAACTCTGGCCTGACCCAGCGAGTGCGCGACAGCCGCATCAGCATGGCCGAAGCCGAAGCCGAAACCATCGCCTTCCTGGAAAAATGGGTGCCGAAAGGCAAGTCGCCGATCTGCGGCAACAGCATCTGCCAGGATCGTCGCTTCCTTTATACCCACATGAAAGCCTTGGAAAGCTACTTTCACTACCGCAACCTCGACGTTTCCACCCTCAAGGAACTGGCCGCACGGTGGGCGCCGGACGTGCGCGACAGCTTCAAGAAGGGCAGCACCCATCTGGCGCTGGACGACATCCGCGAATCGATCGCCGAGCTGCAGCATTACCGCAAGCATTTCATCAAGTTCTGAACCGGTAAGGGGGGTGGGCACAGCCATTGCCCCCTTTTGGTGCTGCACCGAAATGGCTAGACTGCGCGCCTTCCTGCCTGGACTGCCACCATGTTGCTGATGCTCTATCTGATTGCGATCACCGCTGAAGCCATGACCGGTGCCCTGTCGGCTGGGCGGCGCGGCATGGACTGGTTCGGCGTGGTGCTGATCGCTTGCATCACCGCGCTCGGTGGCGGTTCGGTGCGCGACGTGCTGCTCGGGCATTATCCACTGACCTGGGTCAAGCATCCTGAATACCTGGTGCTCACCTCCGTGGCGGCAATGTTTACCGTATTCACTGCACGCTGGATGCGTCACCTGCGCTCGCTGTTTCTGGTACTCGATGCCGTAGGGCTGGTGGCCTTCACCTTGATCGGCTGCATGACTGCGCTGGAAATGGGCCACGGCATGCTGGTGGCATCGGTCAGCGGGGTGATCACCGGGGTATTCGGTGGCATTCTTCGCGATATTTTCTGCAACGACATTCCGTTGATTTTTCGGCGCGAACTTTATGCGAGCGTGTCGTTTGCTGCAGCATGGTGCTACATGCTGTGTCTTTATCTGAATGTCCCTGGCGAACAAGCCATCCTGATTACGCTGTTCGGCGGGTTCTTGTTACGTCTGCTGGCAATACGTTTTCATTGGGAAATGCCCAAGTTTGTTTATAACGATGAACACTGAGGGTTTTTATTTTCAGGTATGACTCTGTCGCTCGACAACATTGCAAGGGTATGTTTCTTACATTTTTAATTTTGCCGACTTTTTTAAAGTGATGTATTTCTCTGCATCGCATCTGCGATGTCAGCCATTAATATATTTCTTCAAAGGGTTTTCGTCATGAGTGAAAGTATCGAAACTGCAAGCGACCAGCATAATATCCCTCTTGTGCTCGAGGCTGTTTCCAGATTCAGGGTCAAGTTTGATGCCGCTGATAGCAGTCACAACAAAACGCTGTTCGGTAATGGCCGAATGCAGGTCAAGGTGCAGGTGCTGGTTTCCGGGGTAGACATCAATGGCAACGCAATACACTTACCCGCCGATGTAATGGAAAGTATCGAACTGATTCACTACAACACCGGGAAGACCTTGCGTGACGGTTGGGCGGCCAGTACCGAACAAGGGCGTTACACTGTTGAAGCGCCAGGCTCGTTCAATAATACAAATGTTGACGACGACGGATCAGAAGATGACAGCACGCATCCGCAGGTCCGCACGTTCTGGGTGTCCTCGGCGGTCGCCGGAACCACCCAGATCGGCGCCCGTTTGCTCCTCAATGGGGTAAAGGTTCTTAGCAACGGCACCACGCTTTCCAGCGTTCATGACAGCAGCGTCACCCTTGAAGCGAAAACGCCTGTGACCTATGCCGTTGAACAATTCCGCTGGTACCAGACCCGTCGCGGCAATGAGCACTATGGCAATCGTATCTTCAACTATTATCTGGGGCTCTATCCGCATGGGCAACAGATCAAACTGGTCGATTGGACAGTTGATGGAGTCGAAAAAGGTGCCGATCATCTGTTTGCAGGGGGGAATAAGCTCAACGAAGCAAAAACCAATTATATGAAGGTCTTTCTGGTTAGCCCCGAAACGAAATCCTTATTCGTATCCTTGCCGGCGAAAGGCGATCCTGTTGCGTATGCCTTTCTTCCTGATGCCCCGTCCTGGAATGACGAGAATTATCAAGTCAGGGTCAATGATCATGACGGTGAGCTGACCGTCATGCAGGCTCTTTCCGAATATTCGATAACGACCGAGAAGGCAAGCAAGTACGGAGGCTCCCTTCACTTCATTGCCATTGATGAGCACGGTACTGAGCATAAACTCGCGATTCGAGTTAACTTTTACGAGCGTAATTTATACCTGGAACGAGGCTGATCCCGGACCTCGCTGATGCAATGTCGGCGTATGTAATAGATGTATATATCCTTGATTGCTCCAGCTGTCAGTAAGCTGTGATGTTGAATGACCGGGTATTGCACCAACGGCGCTTACTTATATCTGGCGTTGGCTCCCATGTTTTGCGGGGGCCAACGCAACACTATCTCAAGGATGAGCACTCATGGCTGGTAAACCGCCAAAGGTCAAACCTGTTTCTGCCCCAACCAAAACTCCTGATGTCAATGCGGATGGCTCTTTCCGGCCACCGTTCGCTTCTCCAGCAATGCCACATCTGTCCACAGCGCATCGCCTGGAGGTGTTGCAGCCTTCCTACAAGACGGACCCGGTCGCGGTGGCGCCAGCGATCAGCGTGAACCCAACGTCTTCTGCAATCGACGAATTTGCGCTGCTTGCCGCGAAGTCCCCGCTGACAGATTACTGGGTACCCACACCCAAAAGCCTCGGCGCAGCCGATGCGCAAGGCATGCGGATTTTGAAGCAGCGTCAGTATGTCGCCGTCGCCGATGACCATATAGTGCAAGTGGTTCTGGACGCTGAGAGCGGTCTGCTTCGTGCCACGCTGGCCAGAGAGCGCAACCCTTCCGGACCTCTATTGAAGCGGGACGGCGAGGGCCGGTTCTGGGTCGCTCTGGACAATGACGGCGTCACCTTTCCCGATTCGATTACAGCCCAGACCGCAGAACTTTTCCGCCGGACTGGACGCTCCGTTGCGCAGTTTTCCGACACTACGGTTGTACGCCTGCTGGCAGTGAGCGGCGTCAATGAAGAGGTGCTGCGCGCTGTGATCGCGCATGATCGTCCTGTGCCTTTTCTGTTGGAGGATACCCTCAGGCGATTCGAACTTGATCAGCAAGTTCAGGCAGAGGGCCGGGGAGCCTCTGAGAGTTTCACGCGCTTCAAAGAAGTTGAGGATGCCTTCGAGTCCGATTGTGACGAAAACACTTTGCGGATGCGCCGTGTATTCCCTGATCTACCGAAAACCGCTGCACAGGCGATATGGCGTAATACCAGTGCTGCCGAGCGTTTGCATATGCATAACCAACCTGGCATCCCAAAGAGAGTGGCGGTAGCGACTCTCGTGGCTTTGCGAGAAGTTCGCTTGGCAAGGGCCCTGGAAGGCATTTATTTGGAGGCGGTAGCCAATCCGGACAGTGACCGGTTATTACTGCATATGATCGGAAATCTCGTGGATTGGCCGCAGCAGATTCGTATAGAGATTCGTCAAGGCGCGATTGACGGAGACGTCTTCGCGGCTATCGGCGATGCCCAGTCATCGGATCGGCACCTGCTGATTCGTCAACATGATGCTTACATGGTGGCAAGCGGCGGTCCGCCGTCCCTTCTGGGTGCGCAAAATCTGTATACGACACTCTGGTCCTTGTTGTTGCCAGTGCATCGTAAAGCGCTCGGCATTTCAGACAGCACTGGCCAGGCGCTGCAACAATTACTCCGTACTCAGCCTCCGCCATCGCGGCAAGTGGTGAGCGAAGTGCTGCGCTTGGCACCGCTTCCAGCCGCCGTCAAGGCGGGTACAACGCAAAACCGGCAAGAGGGGCTGTTGCGCGGCGGAGCCGACGTAATCCCTGAATCGACGAAGTCTTTTGAAAGTCGCATACGTGATCTTTACCCAGAGATTTCGGACGAAGACGTGGCGGCGTTCATCGACAAGCGCTTACAGCACGATCCCTCTGGAGTTTTAAGTCGTCTGGAAAATGAGTTCCCCACGCTACGTCATGAATTGGAAGTGTGGCGTGTTGAGGTGCCTCCACATCCAACAGAGGGAGTGGTATGGAGCGCCGAGGCATTTGCTGAACAGTCGCGGTTGCGTCAGAGGTTCAGCGAAAAATTACTATTGGTTTGGCAGCAAAAAATGCTTTCAGTAGAAGACGCAGCAGGTGAAAGTTTCAGTTCGTTCATCGATTTCAACGCTGAGTTGCCGCGAATAAGCACTAGACTGGAGCACGTGACGGAGCTCGTGTTGGAGGCGCGCAATCCAGGCGTGAAACTGGGTAGATTTCTCGAAAGTTTCCCCAATCTGAGTTATTTGGTGCTTGAAAAAGTACGCATGGATGGATTCGCTCCGGGCATTTTCCAAATGCGTGACTTGCGGCACCTGATCTTGAGAGATTGCTCACTGAGATTGTCCGAAAACGAGGCAGAGGGGCTTTCGAGAATTGAAACGCTGACACTGTTAAGGCTTGATGGAAATCCGTTGGGTGTCGCTCCTCATCTGGGATTTATGCGTCAGATGAAAGAGTTGTATCTGGCTAACACGGGGCTGACCGGTATTCCTAGCGGTGTAGAGCAATTGAGTAGACTGAAAATCCTTGATTTACGCGATAACAATATAGTTGATATCGGGGATGATTTTTTTGACATCCCGGATACCCAGGATACGTATGTCGACCTGAGGGGTAATCCGTTAAGCCAGGCAGCACTGCTACGTATCAATGAATATCTCCAGAACGCCAGCATGGATAGCGAAATCGTTATCAGGATTCAGGATCAGGTGTTTGATGAGGCTTTCGAGCTTTCCGAGTTTTCGGATAGCGGTGTGGGGTCTGATAGTGATGAGGGGTGAAGTTTTTTTGATGTGATGATCGCACTTCAGTAACAATTAACAATATAAATAAGTCCACTCCAGTCTCGTTTTGCAAACGATTTCGTGTGAGTGGGCTTTTTTGTGTGTGAAAGTTTTCGGTGTTGCATTGTGTTGGCTGTCTGGTTGGTTTCGGTGTTGAGATTATTTTCTGTACGTGGCTAAGATGTTTCGATTTTTGTTTGTTCGGGAATTATTCTTTAATCATTACAAGTGGAAATAAAGTGCTCGTTTTATTTGAGATTGGTGCGTGTATTAATACCGGCTCAAACAGTGCTGTCGTGCTGCGTAAATAAACTGGTTAAAGGGTTTTATATGTTTGAGCAAGATTTGAGTATTCAGCGATTTCAAGTAAAGCTCGACACTTCAACAATTCGTCATAAGGCGCTTTACGCCAACGGTCGTATGCAAGTCAGGGTATTGGTGCTGGTTTCGGGAGAAAATTCGAATGCTGAGGAGGTGTCGCTTTATGGGCATCCGGCCCTTGAGACTCTCAAGTTGATCAGCTATGACACCTCCGCACCATTGGGTGGTAGCTGGAGTGTCGGAACTCAGGAAAACCGCTATGCGCACGATATGTCAGGTGGTGCAGCCCGCGTTTTGCCGCTGGTGCCTGCGTCCGATAACCGGATATCGGATCCTTCGGAACGTGTGCAGATTTTTGAGTTTTGGGTCACCAGCAGTCGTCCGGGTTCGATTCAGATTGCAGCTGAAATTACATTGCAAGGAGTAAAGTATCGAAGCGATGGTCGTAATGGCTATGACAGTAGCGTTACCCTGGAGGCAATCGCCCCCAAGCAGTATCCGATCTCAAATTTTGTGATGAAAAAAACCAGAGTTCTTGATCGCCCGAGCCTTTTTGAGCGAACCGAATTACACAGTCTCTCTTTACATGCGGAAGGACGGCAGATCAATTTGCTGGATTGGGCGAGTTTCGACGCCAGATATGACGAAGAGTTTGCAACCGAGTTCTTCTCATCGGGTAATGCCCTCAATCTATCTTCTGGGGTGAGAAGTTATGTTGCTTTTATTGGACCGATCTATGGTGTGCAGGTCACCGCCCGTACTTCAACAGGATTACGCTCTTTGACCCAGGATCCTGGGACGATATCGATACTTAGCCATTTGACACAAGACTATCCGAACAAACCTGCTCGCACGGATCAATTGAATCTGCAGGTTTTTGATGAATACGGTACCGAGCACAGCATTCGTATCAATCCCGATATTGCTAATCGCTCTTACTCATTAAGTTGACAAGGTTTTTTGCGATTACCCCTATTCGTTGTTCTCTGCAAAGTAAGCGGGACGCTTGCTTGTGCGCTTTTTGATAATGACAGGAAGTTATCCATGAACAGTCAAGCCACTGATTCAGTACGTTCCAATGCATTCAATTTCGGCGGATTTGTCGCTGGTGGCGTAGATCCCCGTACAGGTATCTATGCCGTGGCTCTAACACTAGGTGCCATTCGCTCTACCGATCTTAACGGACCATCATTCAATCTTTCGCTAGGCTTCAACCCAATTGACACGCGTAACGCAGGTTATGGCACAGGGTGGTCGCTCACAAGCAGTCGTTATGACTTGCGCAGTAAGGTCATGACGTTGGCCAACGGTGAGGCCTATAAAGCCTCTGAAACTTCTAAAGCTTTATTCTTCAAGGAAATGAAGCTGGAGAGTGCCAAGGTTCTGAAAACGGGTGTCGGGCAGTATGCCGTTCACTACAAAGATGGCCGGCGAGAAGAGCTTGAGGTTTTTGGTGCTACCCAGATCGCGGTGCCCAAGAAAATTATCGCTGCGAACGGCGCTAGCATCGCTTTGAAGTATGCCTTGTTCAATGAGCAACCAAAACTCGTTGAGATAAGGGATGCAAAAAGAGTACTCCTCAAGGTCGGCAGTACTGCTGGCAAGCTTACGTTGACTCAGAATCCTGACATGCCGGACAGCGCAGAGTTCTCGCTGACATTCAGTAACGATCGTGTCACCGCCATAGCCTTACCGGTCGGTGGGCGTTGGGATCTGCAGTACGAAATCATTCACGGTATCAATTATGTCAGTCGTGTTGATTCGCCGCTTGGGACCGTTGAAATCATCCGCTACAAGCGCGATGGCCACTTGCTTCCTGGCGGAATGCAACACGTGCCGTACGTGATAGCGCATGATATTTTTGCCAAGCAAGGGCAGCGAAAGATAATCAAGACTTACACCTACTCGGAACCAAACTACCTGGGCTATGGTGTAGAAGCGGATAGCAAGGATGACATTGACCTGCTTTACCGGGCACAGGCGAAATATCAGTACAGCTCCACTGAACAGTTGATTGTGGGAAATAAGCTTCATACTCACACCAAACGCACTTACAACAAATTTCATCTGTTGGTCTCTGAAGTGACGCAGTGTGGTAATGCGGTGACGTCGGCTTCTACCGAATATCACTGTGACGTCACCAAGCCATTTACCGGGCAGGCCCCGCAATTCAGGATGCCCAAGTCCCATACCCTCAGTTATGAAAACCGCACGACCAAAAAGAAGCGCACCGAGATATCTACCACTGAATTCGACTCTATTGGCAACCTTGTCAAGCAGGTGGGTGCCAACGGTGTGACCACGCAGTTTGAATACTACCCAGACTCCGAATCAGAAGACTGTCCGAAAGATCCCCTAGGGTTTGTCCGCTTTCTGAAGCGGAAGACCGTAGTGCCTGCGGTTGGCGGCGGTGCCTCTACCGTTACCCGCTATCGATACGCTTTGCATCCCGTTCTCGAAGGCGCGACGCACGCTAATGTCGTGCCCATCCAGGAGAAGTTTTTCGAACTGGTGGACGGAAGTGAGACTCTTCGCTCCCAGGTCGACATGACTTATCTCAATACACCCAAGGACCCTGCCAGGCACGGATTATTGCTACAGCAAAGCGTGGTCCGCAATGCCACGACAACTCGCATCGAATACTCGTATGTACTCGACGGTACCAGGCTGGTGCTGAAAAAAACCGTGCACGGTTTTGACGACACCACCAGTTCGAGTGAGCAAACGCTCTCGACCCTGAACGGGCTGATAATGTCCGAGCGAGATGCTGACGACCGCGTCATCGAGTACGAATACGACAAGCTTGGCCGCCGTCTACGCAAGACACTCGCACCCGGTACGGCGTTTGCCTCCTCTACTCATTGGAGCTATGAGGCTGCCAAAGATAACAAGCCTGCGAAGATGACCATGACAGACTCATCAGGTGGTATGCAGATCGCCAAATACGATGGTATGGGCCGCATCATGGCCATTCAGGAAAAGGATTGCGACAACCCCGACACGCAGGGCAATTGCCCGATGCGCACGGTCTACAGCACGTTTCATGACCAGTCGGGACGGCCAGTGCAGGTCATTCACAGTGACTGGTGGGAAGGCCTTCTGCGAGAGGTCAAGACGGAGTTTTCTTACGACAATTGGGGGCAGGTCACAGAGATCCGCCATGGCGATGGGCGCATCGAGCATAGTGTGTTTGACCCGATCAGCCGCCAGCAGCAAAACTGGCAGCAGGGCATGGGCAAGACAGTTGCCGCCGTCAACGCTTTCGGTAAGCCGGACAGCGTCGAGATGTTCGATCTCAAGGATCAAAGCCTGGGTAAAACCGTTTATGAATATGACGGGTTGGGCCGAACCCTGAGTCAGACCGATCCCGCCGGCAACATCACCCGCTACGAATATGATGTGTTCGACCGGATGATTCGCAGTGTTCTGCCGGACGGCCATGCCGTGGAAACCACATTTGCCGCCCATAGCACTGGTGAGCTGCCGGTTGAAATCAAAGTAGCGGGTTTGCCACTGGGACAACAGAGGTTCGATGGTTTGAACCGTGTGACCGAGATTACTGTGGGGGGGCGTAAGACGGTCGCCAGTTACGAGGCCGGGCGCAGCCTGCCCCAGTCCTCCACAGATACCGCAGGCCAGAAGATCGAGTTCGTCCATGCCCCTGAACTGGGCGGAGTGTTGACTGAGCGCAAAGCCGTGACCGAGGAGGACGATGACGGTTTGACCACCCGATTCACCTACGATGTCCAGAACGGAAAAGCCAAGAGCTGCATCGAACAGGGTCGCGAGCGTCATTTCGAGTACTTCCCCTCTGGACGCCTGAAGTCGGAAACCAGTCAATATGGCGAACAACGCAAGACGGTTTCCCATACCTATTCTTTCGCCGGTTTGCCCCTTACCTACGTGGATGTGCTCGGTACAAAGCACCAGACCAACTACGACAACTGGGGGCGAAGAACCTCATTCAAGCAAGGTGCGGTGCAGGCTGATTATTTCTATGACAAGCGCGGCCTGCTGGAGAGGATCGAAACACGCGACACTTCGACCAAGCGCATGTTGACCACGCGTCTGACCTACGACGATATAGGGCGTGAAACAACTCGAAGTTTTGAAGTCAACGGTTTGCCCACTCAAACGCTAAGCTCCAGCTACACCGTGGCCGGCAAACTGGCGCAGAAGGTTTTGAAGCGCGGCGCGTTCGTGCTGCGTGATGAACGTTTTACTTACGACGTACGCGGGCGCCTCCAGCAATACGACTGCGATGGCAGCCAGCGGCCACGGGATCCGTACGGCAAGGAGATCGCTCAGCAAATATTTACCTTCGACGCGCAGGACAACATCCTGACGCTGCAAACCGCATTTCCCCAAGGCGTCAACGTAACGACCTTCAGTTTCAGCGAAATCGATCCGGCGCAGCTTATTGGTGTAACGCACTCCCATGCTGACTATCCCGCGCCGGTCACTCTGGAGTACGACGCCTGCGGTCGAATGATCAAGGACGATCAGGCGCGTACTTTGGCTTATGACGCCTTCGGTCGGCTGACCCAGGTGAGCAATGCTCGAGGGGATGTAGTGCGTGGTTTTCATTACGACGGCTTTGACCGAATCGTTGAACTGTCGCAACCGCGCATGCCGGATGTGCAACGCTACTATCACCACTCGGCAGTCAGTAGTGAAATTCGTGGCGAGGATTCGCGCAGTGTCGTGCGCGATGGTGGATTGATACTGGGGCAACAGCAATTCGGGGCTAACGTCGGCAGCCAGATTTTTGGGGCGGATCAACAGCAAACTGTGCTGACCCAGTTACACGGGGAGCAATGGGAAGACAATGCCTACAGCCCTTATGGACATCGTCCTGCCGAAGGTGGGTTGTTCAGTCTGGCGGGTTTCAACGGCGAGCAACTGGATGCAGTCACAGGTTTGTACCTGCTCGGCAACGGATACCGGGCCTATAGCCCGACCCTGATGCGGTTCACCAGTCCCGACAGCATGAGTCCGTTTGGTGCGGGCGGTTTGAATGCCTATGCATACTGCCTGGGTGATCCAGTCAATCGCATTGACCCTACGGGACATATTTCCTGGCAGTCGATTGCGGGGATTGCGCTGGGGATTATCGGGATTGTCGCCAGTATCGTGACCTTGGGTGCTGCTACGCCATTAGCCCTGTTGGCAATGGGGCTGGGCGTCGCTTCAGGGGTGACTGCCATTGGCAGCGAGATTGCCTATGCGTATGACCCGCAATCCCAGGTCGGCGAAATACTCGGCTGGGTAAGTATGGGGCTGGGTATTGCGTCGGCTGCTGCGGGTGCACTGGCGGTTCGACACGCAGTCGCGCAAACACTAAAGCCGCGCCAGTATCTTGTGAAACTGGCTGACGAGCCGCCGGGCAGGATCGTGGAAAAGGAATACGCGACGTTCGGCATGCCTCACAAGAAAGAGTATGGCAAATCAAGCAAAGCCGGAGCCGCTGCTGCTGAGGCGGAGCCGCCAGCAAACTGGACGGTTATTGAAGATTTTGCCAGTCACAATTATCTCGATGAGGGAAAACGTGGAAAAGCACAGCTTGCAAAGTACGATGAGTACAAGGCAGAGATCATTAACCACAATACACATCCTCGAGAGGCAGCGAAGGTTTTCCCCACGGGCCTGTACGAGAACTATCCCAACTATAAAAACTTCAAGCCCAATGGAGAGCATAAGGGATTCATGCATGCACACATGCGTGTGACGCATGAGCACCGTACTTTTTTTCTGGTGAATGACAACACCAAGCAAATCATCATCAAGCAAGTCGGCACTCACGACCCGCAATGGTGATTAGTGGGGTGGTCGTGTTTTTGTGGCAGAGTCTAAGGGGCGCCCGTGCCGTCCGTTGGCAATACAGTGGCCTGGGTATGGATCAGAAGCGAATGCTGGCTTAACGCCCATTCCACATGTTCTCTAACCATCTCCGACGGATAATCCCGTCGCGCCTTCAACGCTTCCAGCACCGGAATCGTTGAAGGCGCATTGCCCAGTCCCACCGCCAGATTCCTCAACCAGCGCTCATATCCCGCCCGCCGCAAAGGCGAACCTTCAGTACTGCTCAAGAACTTCTCTTCATCCCACAAAAACAACTCCGCCAGTTCAGCGTTGTCGAGGTTGTGCCGTGGCTTGAAATCGCTTTCCCCTGAGGGCTTGGCGAATCGGTTCCACGGACAGACGATCTGGCAGTCATCACAGCCGAACACGCGATTGCCAATCAACGGCCGCAGGTCTTCGGGGATAGCGGTTTTCAGTTCGATGGTCAGATAGGAAATGCAGCGCCGTGCGTCCAGCACATACGGGCCGACGAAGGCGTTGGTCGGGCAGATATCCAGACACGCAGTGCAACGGCCACAGTGCTCGGTGCTGTGCGGTTCATCCACCGGCAACGGCAGATCGACGAACAGTTCACTGAGAAAGAAATAACTGCCAGCCTTGCGATTCAACACCAGGGTGTTCTTGCCAATCCAGCCCAGCCCTGCCTGTTCGGCAATGGCTTTCTCCAACACCGGGGCGCTGTCGACAAACGCGCGAAAACCGAACGGGCCGATCTCGGCCTGGATTTTGTCAGCTAATTGTTGAACACGTTTACGGATCAATCTGTGGTAATCGCGGCCCAAGGCATAACGCGACACATAAGCTTTTTCCGGTTGCGCCAGACGTTTGGCCATTTCGGTATCGCCCGGCAGGTAGTCCATGCGCAGCGAGACCACACGCAAGGTGCCCGGTACCAGTTCTTCCGGATGCGAGCGTTTGCTGCCGTGGGCGCCCATGTAGTCCATTTCGCCGTGGTAGCCGGCCGCGAGCCAGCGCTCGAGGTGCTGCTCGTGTTCGGCGAGGTTCAGGCCGCTGATGCCGACTTGCTGAAAGCCCAGATCGCGCCCCCAGTCCTTGATCGATTGGGCGAGGGCGGGCAGGTCTGTGGTGATGGCGGACATGAGGCGAGAGAAACCGGAGCTGAGGTGCGTATAATTCTGCCAGACATCGGAGCCCGAAGACGCATGCCGCAGACGAAAGATGAATTACCCGACGCACTGTACGGCGCCGTCCAGTTGCGTGAACTCGATGCCCGGCTGATTGCCGCCGGCACGCCGGGCTTCGAATTGATGCAGCGCGCGGCCCGGGCGACCTGGCGCGCGCTGGTGCGGCAATGGCCGGACGCGAACGAACTGACCGTGCTGGCCGGGCATGGCAACAATGCCGGCGACGGTTACCTGATTGCCGTTCTGGCGTTGCGCGCTGGTTGGGCTGTGCGCGTGCTGGCGGTGGGCGATCCGCAGCGCTTGCAAGGGGATGCGGCGCTTGCTCATGCCGAGGCACTGGCCGCAGGCGTTGCCTTGCAGCACTGGACAGATGACAGCGAGCTGCGCGGTGTGCTCGTCGATGCCTTGCTTGGCACAGGTTTGAGCGGCGAGGTACGCGAGCCTTATGCGGCTGCGATCAACTCGATCAATACCAGCGGTCTGCCCGTAACGGCAGTCGATATTCCTTCCGGGCTTTGCGCCGACACCGGAAGAACCTTGGGCGTCGCGGTGCAGGCTGATCTCACAGTGACTTTTATCGGCCTGAAAGTCGGCCTGTTCACTGGAGACGCCGCCGATCACATCGGTGAGCTGGTGTTCAATGATCTGCAGGCCTGCGCCGACATTTGTAGTGACATTGCTGTCCGTGCCCGGCGCCTCAACCCGGCTAATCTTCCGCGACCAGCACCGCGCGCACCGACGGCGCACAAGGGCCGCTTTGGCCATGTTCTGCTGATAGGCGGCGATCACGGTTTTGGTGGGGCGATTCTGCTCAGTACGCAAATGGCCCTGCGCAGTGGCGCGGGCATGGTGTCGCTGGCGACGCGTCCCGAGCACGTTCCGGCGGCGCTGACCCGGGTGCCGGAAGCCATGGCCCTCGGCACCTCGTCGGCCAATCAGCTGATGGGCCTGCTGGAAAAGGTCTCGACGCTGGTCGTCGGTCCCGGGCTGGGGCAAGCCAGTTGGGGGTGCGCATTGTTGTCTGCGGCGGCCAACGCACCCTTGCCACAGGTATGGGATGCCGATGCGTTGAACCTGCTGGCCAGCGGCTTTGTTCAATTACCCAAGGATTGCGTGATTACCCCGCATCCGGGTGAGGCGGCGCGGTTGTTGGGTATCGGCACTACCGAGGTGCAGGCGGATCGTCCGACGGCTGCGCTTGAATTGAGTAGAAAATATACAGCGGTGGTGGTGTTGAAAGGCGCAGGCAGCCTGATTGCGCATCCCGACGGACGTCTGGCGCTGTGTCACCAAGGCCATCCGGCAATGGCCACGGGCGGCCTCGGCGATGTGCTGGCCGGTTTGATCGGCGCACTGCTGGCGCAGGGCATGCAGGCTTTCGATGCCGCAAGTCTCGCCGTGTGGCTGCATGCCAATGCCGGCTTGCAACAAGGCAAATTCGGCCGTGGGCTGGCGGCCAGTGATCTGATTCCAGCCATTCGTCAGTTGTTGGAGGAGCAAGCACCGTGTCTGAAGTAACCCTGTACCTGGCCGATGAACAGGCGATGAGCGACTTTGGCGCACGGATCGCCCGCGTGACCCAGGGCCATGGCCTGATTTTTCTTGAAGGCAACCTGGGCATGGGCAAAACCACGCTCTCGCGTGGCATCATTCGCGGGCTGGGGCATGTCGGCGCGGTAAAAAGTCCGACCTTCACCTTGGTTGAGCCCTACGAGATCGGTGACGTTCGTGCCTTCCACTTCGACCTGTATCGACTGGTCGATCCGGAAGAGCTGGAGTTTCTCGGTATCCGTGACTACTTCGAAGACGATGCGCTGTGCCTGATCGAGTGGCCCGATAAAGGTGCAGGCTTTTTGCCAAAGCCTGACCTGACCATTACCATTAGCCCGCAAGACAGCGGGCGTTCGCTGAAAATTTTGTCCCAGGGCTCGCGTGGCGAGGCCTGGTGTGCCGCTTTGGCATTGGAATCCAATTAAATGATGGGGTTTGGTATGCGCTTTCGCGCGTTGGTGGCTGCCGCTGGACTGATGTTGATGGCAGTAACCGTCAACGCTGTGGCCGATTCAAAGGTCAACAGCGTGCGCCTGTGGCGGGCGCCGGACAACACGCGACTGGTCTTCGACTTGAGCGGCCCGGTACAGCACAGCGTGTTCACCCTGACAGCCCCTGATCGGCTGGTGATCGACATCAATGGCGCCACCCTCGGCGCGCCGTTGAACGTGCAGACGGCGAACACGCCGATCACTGCGATGCGCTCGGCTCAGCGCACACCGACCGACCTGCGGGTGGTCATCGACCTGAAAAAAGCCGTCACCCCGAAAAGTTTCTCGCTGGCGCCGAACGCACAGTACGGCAACCGGCTGGTGGTCGACCTGTTCGACAACCCGGCCGATGCCGCGCCGCCGCCTGCGCCAACACCATCGGTGGCGACCGTGCCGGCAGTGCCGGTGACCCCGACTGAACCGGCGATCAAACTGCCGCCAGCCCCGGCCGGCAAGCGCGACATCATTGTGGTGATCGACGCCGGCCACGGCGGTGAAGACCCCGGTGCCTCCGGCTCGCGCGGCCAGCGTGAAAAAGACGTGGTGCTGCAGATCGCTCGCGAATTGCAGCGTCAGGTCAACGGCATGAAAGGCTTCCGTGCCGAGCTGACGCGTACCGGCGACTACTTCATTCCGTTGCGTGGGCGTACCGAAATTGCCCGCAAGAAGGGCGCCGACCTGTTCGTCTCGATTCACGCCGACGCCGCGCCATCCGCAGCAGCGTTCGGTGCATCGGTGTTTGCCCTGTCCGATCGCGGCGCTACGTCGGAAACTGCCCGTTGGCTGGCCGACAGCGAAAACCGTTCCGACCTGATCGGTGGTGCCGGCAACGTCAGCCTGGATGACAAGGACCGCATGCTCGCCGGCGTGCTGCTCGACCTGTCGATGACGGCCTCGCTGACTTCCAGTCTCAACGTCGGCCAGAAAGTCCTGACGAACATTGGCCGCGTTACGCCGCTGCACAAACAGCGCGTGGAACAGGCCGGGTTCATGGTACTGAAATCGCCGGACATCCCATCGATTCTGGTCGAAACCGGTTTTATCTCGAACGCCAACGAAGCCAACAAACTCTCGGCGTCGAGCCACCAGCAAGCGCTGGCCCGCTCGATCAGCAGCGGCGTGCGCCAGTTCTTCCAGCAGAACCCGCCGCCGGGCACCTACATCGCCTGGCTGCGTGATTCCGGCAAGATCGCCCAAGGCCCGCGCGATCACCGCGTCGGCCCCGGTGAGACGCTGGCGATGATCGGCGTGCGCTATCAAGTGTCGCCGGCCACGCTGCGTGCGGCGAACAACCTGAAAACCGATGAGCTGAAAGTCGGCCAGCACCTGACCATTCCCGGCACTGAACTGGCGTCGAAAGAATGAATCAGGTACTGAACAGCGCCCGCATCGAACTGTTGAGCCCGCGGCTGGCGAACCAGATTGCCGCCGGTGAGGTGGTCGAACGCCCGGCCTCGGTCATCAAGGAGTTGCTGGAAAACAGTCTCGATTCCGGCGCCAAGCGTATCGACGTCGATGTCGAGCAGGGCGGCGTCAAGTTGCTGCGGGTGCGTGACGACGGTAACGGCATTTCCGCCGACGACCTGCCGCTGGCGCTGGCCCGTCACGCCACCAGCAAGATTCGCAACCTCGAAGACCTCGAGCAGGTCATGAGCCTGGGTTTTCGCGGCGAGGCGCTGGCGTCGATCAGCTCCGTGGCGCGGCTGACCCTGACCTCGCGCACCCGCGACGCCGATCAGGCATGGCAGGTCGAGACCGAGGGCCGCGACATGGCGCCTCGCGTACAGCCCGCCGCGCACCCTGTCGGCACCTCGGTGGAAGTCCGTGACCTGTTTTTCAACACCCCGGCGCGGCGCAAATTCCTCAAGACCGAAAAAACCGAATTCGATCACCTGCAAGAGGTGATCAAGCGTCTGGCGCTGGCGCGTTTCGATGTGGCTTTCCATTTGCGCCATAACGGTAAAACCATCCTCAGCCTGCATGAGGCCCACGATGATGCGGCCCGCGCCCGGCGTGTGGCGGCGATCTGCGGCTCGGGTTTCCTTGAGCAGGCGCTGCCGATCGAGATCGAACGCAACGGTTTGCACCTGTGGGGCTGGGTCGGTTTGCCGACCTTCAACCGCAGTCAGGCCGATTTGCAGTATTTTTTTGTGAATGGCCGCGCGGTGCGCGACAAACTGGTTGCCCACGCGGTGCGTCAGGCCTATCGCGACGTGCTGTTCAACGGCCGCCACCCGACGTTCGCGCTGTTTTTCGAGGTCGATCCTGCGGCGGTTGACGTCAACGTGCACCCGACCAAGCACGAAGTGCGCTTTCGCGACGGGCGCATGGTCCATGACTTCCTGTATGGCACCTTGCACCGTGCGTTGGGCGACGTGCGTCCGGAAGACCAGTTGGCCGGCTCCGTGACCACGGCCATCGTGCGACCCAGCGGAATCGAGGCGGGCGAATTTGGCCCGCAAGGCGAAATGCGGCTTGCCGCGAATGCGTTGCTCGAGCAGCCGCAGGCGCAACCGGCGTTCAATACCTCGTCCGGTGCCAGTGCTGGCGGCGCTTATCAGTATCAGTACACGCCACGCCCGCAGTCGGCCCTGCCCGCTGCCGAGGCTCAAGCCGCTTACAAAGAATTTTTCGCGCCGCTGCCCGAGGCCAATGCCAGCGCGCTACCGACCGGCCAGGAAGATATTCCGCCGCTCGGCTATGCGCTGGCGCAGCTCAAGGGCATCTACATTCTTTCCGAGAACGCCCATGGCCTGGTGCTGGTGGACATGCATGCTGCCCATGAGCGGATCATGTACGAACGCCTGAAGATCGCCATGGCCAGTGAAGGCCTGAGCGGTCAGCCGTTGCTGGTGCCGGAGTCGCTGGCCGTGAGTCAGCGCGAAGCCGATTGCGCCGAAGAGCACGCCGCGTGGTTCCAGCGGCTGGGCTTCGAATTGCAGCGGCTGGGCCCGGAAACCCTGGCGATCCGGCAGATTCCGGCGTTGCTCAAGCAGGCCGAGGCCAACCGTCTGGTCGGCGACGTGCTGTCGGACCTGATGGAATACGGCACCAGCGACCGCATTCAGGCGCACCTCAACGAATTGCTCGGCACCATGGCCTGCCACGGCGCGATTCGCGCCAACCGCCGCCTGGCCCTGCCGGAAATGAACGGCCTGCTGCGTGACATGGAAAACACCGAGCGCAGCGGTCAATGCAACCATGGCCGACCGACCTGGACCCAACTGGGTCTGGACGATCTGGACAAACTGTTCCTGCGCGGTCGTTGATGAGCCAGCTTCCTCCAGCGATTTTCCTGATGGGCCCGACCGCTGCGGGCAAGACCGACCTGGCCATCGAGCTGACCAAAGTGCTGCCGTGCGAGCTGATCAGTGTCGATTCGGCGCTGGTCTATCGCGGCATGGACATCGGCACCGCCAAGCCTTCAAGAGCGCTCTTGGCCGAACATCCGCACCGCTTGATCGACATTCTTGATCCGGCCGAAGCCTATTCGGCTGCGGATTTTCGCCGCGATGCCCTGCAAGCCATGGCCGACATCACCGCACGCGGCAAAATTCCGCTGCTGGTGGGCGGCACCATGCTCTATTACAAGGCTTTGGTCGACGGACTGGCGGACATGCCTGCCGCCGATCCCGAGGTGCGCGCGCAGATCGAAGAAGAGGCCGCGCGCCTTGGCTGGCAGGCGCTGCACGATCAGTTGGCGCTCATCGATCCGGTGTCGGCGGCGCGGATTCATCCGAACGATCCGCAGCGCCTGAGTCGCGCCCTCGAAGTTTATCGCGTCAGCGGTCGCAGCATGACTGACCTGCGTCAGCAACAATCTGCGCAAAGTACCGAAGCAGCCGCTTCGGGACTGCAACAATTGCCCTATACTGTCGCGAACCTGGCCATTGCCCCGGCAGATCGCCAGGTACTGCATGAACGCATCAAACAAAGATTCACAAATATGTTGGAACAGGGATTCATCGACGAGGTCGTAGCCCTGCGTAATAGAAGTGACCTGCATGCCGGGTTGCCGTCTATACGTGCGGTAGGCTATCGCCAAGTCTGGGACTACCTGGATGGCAAGCTGACGTTGGCCGAAATGCAGGAGCGCGGCATCATCGCCACGCGCCAATTGGCCAAACGCCAGTTCACCTGGCTGCGCAGCTGGGAAGATTTACACTGGCTGGACAGTCTTGATTGCGACAATCTGCCACGCGCCTTGAAATACCTTGGGACCATCTCCATATTGAGCTGAGTCCTTGCAATTGCCGTCTATCCTTGGGGGTGTGGCGGCCAAAGCCATCTGAATTACCTATTTTTTATTATTGAATCCTTAAAGGAGTGCGGCACATGTCAAAAGGGCATTCGCTACAAGACCCTTACCTGAATACTTTACGTAAAGAGAAAGTCGGGGTTTCCATCTACCTGGTCAACGGTATCAAACTGCAAGGCACGATCGAGTCGTTCGACCAGTTCGTGATCCTGCTGAAGAACACCGTCAGCCAGATGGTTTACAAACACGCTATCTCGACCGTAGTGCCGGTTCGTCCGATTCGTCTGCCTAGCGCAACCGAAAACGAACAGGGCGACGCAGAGCCAGCTCCGGGTAACGCCTGATAGGAGTCTCCTTTGTTCTTTGAGCGCCACGGTGGTGGTGAACGAGTGATCCTCGTTCACTTGGATGGACAGGACCCTGAGGCGCGCGAAGATCCGCAGGAGTTTCAGGAGTTGGCTAATTCGGCCGGCGCCGAGACCGTTGCGTTTTTTAACGTGCCGCGTCATCGGCCAACCGCCAAATACCTGATTGGCAGCGGCAAGGTCGAAGAGCTACGCGACCTGGTCAAGGCTGAAGAAGCCGATCTGGTGATTTTCAATCACGTCCTCACGCCCAGCCAGGAACGCAACCTCGAACGTGTTTTCGAGTGTCGCGTGATCGACCGCACCGGTCTGATTCTCGATATTTTCGCCCAACGCGCCCGTACCCATGAAGGCAAGCTCCAGGTCGAACTGGCCCAGCTTGACCACATGAGCACCCGGCTGGTCCGCGGCTGGACGCACCTTGAGCGTCAGGGTGGCGGCATCGGCATGCGCGGTCCGGGTGAAACCCAGCTCGAAACCGACCGGCGTCTGCTGCGGGTGCGCCTGCGTCAGATCAAGGGGCGGCTGGAGAAGGTGCGCAGCCAGCGCGAGCAGTCGCGTCGCGGCCGTTCGCGGGCAGAGATTCCGACCGTATCGCTGGTCGGCTATACCAACGCCGGCAAGTCCACGCTGTTCAACAACGTGACGAAATCCGAGGTCTATGCGGCTGACCAGTTGTTCGCCACGCTCGACCCGACCCTGCGTCGTCTGGATCTGGATGACCTGGGGCCGATTGTCCTGGCCGACACGGTAGGTTTCATTCGGCACTTGCCGCACAAGCTGGTTGAAGCATTTCGGTCTACCCTCGAAGAGTCGAGCAACTCTGATCTGTTATTGCACGTCATCGACGCGGCGGAACCGGATCGCATGTTGCAGATCGAGCAGGTGATGGTGGTGCTGGGCGAGATTGGTGCCCAGGACTTGCCGATCCTCGAGGTCTATAACAAACTCGATTTGCTCGAAGGCGTCGAGCCGCAAATCCAGCGCGACGAAGACGGCAAGCCCCAGCGGGTCTGGTTGTCGGCGCGCGATGGCAGCGGTCTGGAATTGCTCGAACAGGCGATTGCCGAATTGCTCGGCAGTGATCTGTTTGTCGGTACCTTGCGTTTGCCGCAACGCTTCGCGCGACTGCGTGCGCAGTTTTTCGAACTCGGCGCGGTGCAGAAAGAAGAGCACGACGAAGAAGGTGTCAGTCTGCTGACCGTTCGTTTGCCCCGGATCGAGTTGAATCGACTGGTAAGCCGCGAAGGATTGCAGCCGATGGAATTCATCGAGCAACACACTTTGCAATAAAAGCCTGAAAAAGCGGTTGTGCCGCAACGGCAGGCATTCTGTAGCATTGGTCGGCGCGCCGTGGGTGCGTCTTTGCTTTATCAGATGGAGAGCGCTATGGCTTGGAATGAGCCGGGTGGCAACTCGAACAATCAGGATCCCTGGGGCGGCAAGCGCCGCAATAACGGCGACCGCAAGGGGCCACCGGATCTCGACGAGGCCTTCCGAAAGCTGCAGGAAAGCCTGAACGGGTTGTTCGGTGGTGGCAAGAAACGTGGTGATGACGGCGGTGGTTCGGGCAAGAGCAGTGGCGGCTTCGGCGGCCTGCTCGGCATCGGCCTGGTCGTGCTGGCGGCCGTCTGGCTGTACAGCGCCGTCTACGTGGTGGACGAGCAGGAGCAGGCCGTGGTGCTGCGCTTCGGCAAGTACTACGAGACTGTCGGCCCGGGCCTGAACATTTATTTCCCGCCGATCGACAAAAAGTACATGGAAAACGTGACGCGTGAGCGTGCGTACTCCAAGCAGGGCCAGATGCTCACTGAAGACGAAAACATCGTCGAAGTGCCGCTGACCGTGCAGTACAAGATCAGCAACCTGCAGGACTTCGTGCTGAACGTCGATCAGCCGGAAATCAGTCTGCAGCATGCGACTGAAAGTGCCCTGCGCCACGTGGTCGGTTCGACCGCCATGGACCAGGTGCTGACCGAAGGTCGTGAGTTGATGGCCAGCGAGATCAAGGAGCGTCTGCAACGTTTCCTCGATACCTATCGCACCGGTATCACCGTTACCCAGGTCAACGTACAGAGCGCAGCGGCACCGCGTGAAGTGCAGGAAGCCTTCGACGACGTGATCCGCGCCCGTGAAGACGAGCAGCGTTCGCGCAACCAGGCCGAAACCTACGCCAACGGCGTGGTGCCGGAAGCCCGTGGTCAGGCCCAGCGCATCATCGAAGATGCCAACGGTTACCGCGACGAAACGATCTCCCGCGCCAAGGGTGAGGCCGATCGCTTTACCAAACTGGTCGCCGAGTATCGCAAGGCACCTGAAGTCACCCGCGAGCGTCTGTACCTGGACACCATGCAGGAAGTCTTCAGCAACACCAGCAAGGTACTCGTGACCGGCAACAAGAACGGCCAGAGCAATCTGCTCTATCTGCCGTTGGACAAGATGATCCAGAACAGCTCGGGCAACGCACCGGTGACCGGTTCGGCCGCCAGCAACAACACGGACGTCACGCCGCATGTCACTGACGTGCCGCAGACACGTACAAGGGAGACCCGCTGATGAGCAATAAATCGCTGATCGCCCTGATCGTTGGCGTCGTTGTGGTACTGGTGGGCTGGAATTGCTTCTATATCGTCGCTCAGACCGAGCGCGCGGTGCTGCTGCAATTCGGTCGTGTGGTTCAGGCGGATGTCCAGCCGGGTCTGCATGTGAAGGTGCCTTACGTTAACCAGGTGCGTAAATTCGACGCACGCCTGTTGACGCTGGACGCACCGACGCAGCGCTTCCTGACCCTGGAAAAGAAAGCCGTGATGGTCGATGCCTACGCCAAGTGGCGAGTGAAAGATGCCGAGCGTTTCTACACCGCGACTTCCGGTCTCAAGCAGATTGCCGACGAGCGTTTGTCGCGTCGTCTGGAGTCGGGCCTGCGTGACCAGTTCGGCAAGCGCACCCTGCACGAAGTGGTGTCGGGTGAGCGCGATGCACTGATGGCTGACATCACTGCATCGCTGAACAAGATGGCGGAAAAGGAGCTGGGTATCGAAGTCGTCGATGTCCGGGTCAAGGCCATCGATCTGCCGAAGGAAGTGAACCGCAGCGTGTTCGAACGTATGAGCACCGAGCGTGAGCGTGAAGCTCGCGAGCACCGCGCCAAGGGTAACGAGCTGGCCGAAGGCATCCGTGCCGACGCTGATCGTCAACGCCGCGTGCTGCTGGCTGAAGCCTATCGTGAATCCGAAGAGGTTCGCGGTGATGGTGACGCCCAGGCCGCTGCGATCTATTCCAAGGCCTACGGCCAGGATCAGGAGTTCTACGGTTTCTACCGTAGCCTGCGTGCCTACCGTGAAAGCTTCGCGAACAAATCCGACGTCATGGTCCTCGACCCAAGCAGCGACTTCTTCCGTTATCTGGAAAAAGCCAAGCCTTGATGCGAAGTTGACCTGAATCGCTCCGCCCGGCGGCTAAATCCTCGGGCGGGGTGATCCTTTGGGAAAACGTGTGTATGATGCGGCAGCCGGGAAATTCCCGGCTTTTTTGCGTCTGCACGTTTGATTGCTGTTTTTTGTTGCAGGCATCGGGTTGAATGGCCCGAACGTTTTTCGAGGAAAGTGGTGGGCGAAGCCGGTAACAGGCCTTTTGCCGCGTCGTTCATGCGCGTGCGTTTTGAACGGGTCAACCATTTTCTGCTTCACTCAAGGCTCGCCCGCAGGCTGGCCGCCCGGATCAAAGGGGAATGGCGTAATGGCAACGGTAGACCGCTGGCTGCTGCCAGATGGCATCGAAGAAGTACTGCCACCGGAAGCGGCGCGCATCGAAGTCGCGCGTCGTCAGGTGTTGGATCTGTTCCAGAGCTGGGGTTACGAATTTGTCGTGACTCCCCATATCGAGTACCTGGAATCCCTGCTGACCGGTGCGGGCCAGGACCTGGATCTGCGCACCTTCAAGGTCATCGACCCGCAGTCGGGTCGGCAGATGGGATTCCGCGCCGACATCACACCGCAAGTCGCGCGCATCGATGCGCACACCCTGCGCCGCGAAGGCCCGAGCCGCCTGTGCTACGCCGGCAGCGTGCTGCACGCCCAGCCGCGGGCCTTGTCGTCCTCGCGCAGCCCGATCCAGTTGGGTGCCGAGTTGTACGGCGACGCCAGCCCGAGCAGCGACGTTGAAGTGATCAGCCTGATGCTGGCCATGCTGCAACTGGCCGACGTGCCGGACGTGCACATGGACCTTGGCCATGTCGGCATCTATCGGGGGCTGGCACGCGCCGCCGGTTTGTCGGGTGAAGTCGAACAGCAGTTGTTCGATGCGCTGCAACGCAAGGCCATCGACGAGGTCATTACCCTGACCGAAGGCTTGCCAGCGGATCTGTCCGACATGCTGCGCGCTTTGGTAGACCTGTGTGGCGGTCGCGAAGTGTTGAGCGCTGCGCGCGAGCGTCTGGCCAATGCGCCGGCGCCAGTGCTGGCGGCCCTGGAAGACTTGCTGGCGATTGCCGAGCGTCTTTCGGTGCGCTTCCCTGATCTGCCGTTGTACTTCGATCTGGGCGAACTGCGTGGCTACCACTACCACACCGGCGTGGTGTTCGCGGTGTTCGTACCGGGCGTCGGTCAGTCGATCGCTCAAGGTGGTCGCTACGATGACATCGGCGCCGATTTTGGTCGTGCCCGTCCGGCGACCGGTTTTTCCACCGATTTGAAAACCCTGGTGACCCTGGGGCGTGCTGAGATCGAGCTACCGTCTGGCGGTATCTGGATGCCTGACAGTACGGATGCGGCACTCTGGCAGCAGGTTTGCCAGTTGCGCAGTGAGGGTCAGCGTGTCGTTCAGGCCTTGCCTGGACAACCTTTGGCCGCCGCCCGTGATGCGGACTGCGACCGGCAATTGATTCAGCAGAACGGGCTTTGGCAAGTATCGCCACTGGCTTCTTGAGTTTTCCTGCCGGCCATCGCCGGCACCAAGTTTGCGCGAATGAGGACAAGTGTTATGGGTAAGAATGTCGTAGTCCTGGGCACCCAGTGGGGTGATGAGGGCAAAGGCAAGATCGTTGATCTGCTGACCGAACATGCTGCCGCCGTAGTGCGCTATCAGGGTGGCCACAACGCGGGCCACACGCTGGTGATTGACGGCGAGAAAACTGTCTTGCACCTGATCCCGTCGGGTGTGCTGCGCGAAGGCGTGCAGTGCCTGATCGGCAATGGCGTGGTCGTCGCACCTGATGCCCTGCTGCGCGAGATCACCAAGCTGGAAGAGAAAGGCGTACCGGTGCGTGAGCGTCTGCGTATCAGCCCGTCCTGCCCGCTGATCCTGTCCTTCCACGTTGCGCTGGACCAGGCCCGTGAAAAGGCCCGTGGCGAGCTGAAGATCGGCACTACCGGTCGCGGCATCGGACCAGCGTACGAAGACAAGGTTGCCCGTCGTGGCCTGCGTGTCGGCGACCTGCTGAACATGCCGCGCTTTGAAGACAAGCTGCGTGAACTGGTGGATTACCACAACTTCATGCTGGTTGGTTACTACAAAGAGCCGGCCATCGAGTTCGAAAAGACCCTGGCCGAGTGCAAGGAATACGCCGAGCTGCTCAAGCCGCTGATGCTCGACGTCACCGCTGAGCTGCACGACCTGCGACGTGCCGGCAAAGACATCATGTTCGAAGGCGCCCAGGGTTCGTTGCTCGACATCGACCACGGTACCTATCCGTACGTGACCAGCTCCAACACCACCGCGGGTGGCGTGGCAACTGGCTCCGGTGTTGGCCCGATGTTCCTCGATTACATCCTCGGCATCACCAAGGCGTACACCACGCGCGTCGGTTCGGGTCCGTTCCCGACTGAGCTGTTCGACGACGTTGGTGCTCACCTGGCCAAGCAAGGTCACGAGTTCGGCGCCACCACCGGCCGTGCCCGTCGCTGTGGCTGGTTCGACGCCGTCATCCTGCGTCGCGCTATCGATGTGAACAGCATCTCGGGCATCTGCCTGACCAAGCTGGACGTACTCGACGGTCTGGAAACCATTAACATCTGCGTCGGCTACAAAGACGCGCAGGGCAACGCTGTTGCTCCGACCGATGCTGACAGCTACGTCGGCCTGCAGCCGGTCTACGAAGAAGTGCCGGGCTGGAGCGAATCGACTGTGGGTGCCAAGACCCTGGAAGAGCTGCCGGCCAATGCTCGCGCCTACATCAAACGCGTCGAAGAGTTGATCGGCGCACCGATCGACATTATTTCGACGGGCCCGGACCGCAACGAAACCATCGTTCTGCGTCATCCGTTCGCTTGATAAGTTGTTGATGTAAAAAACAAAGGCCCCTTAATCGGGGCCTTTGTCGTTTATGCCTGTTGGACGGCATGACCTTTGCTGTGAATCTGTCTACAAGAGTGCCATCAAATTAATGGCGTCAGACGTAGAGGGATTTCAAAGTGTCGGCCGTTCTCTCACTGTTACAAAGCCGTTTGCTGCGGCCCGTGTTCGTTACCTTGGGTATCGCCCTTTTGGTGCAAGTGTTGGTGGCCGTTGCCCTGACGCGGAGCACCGTCACGGCGCTGGAAGCGGATCTGGCGACGCGCCTGGGAACCGACAGCCAGAAGCTGTCCGGCGAACTGGAGCAGGCCGGGCGGGAGGTTACTTCCAGCCTCGACGCTTTGTCCGCCAGTACCCGGCAGCGACTCACCGCTGGCCTGTCTTCACGCCTCAAAGAAGAGCAGGCGCAACTGCGTGCCATGCTGGAAAAGGACCTCAAGGATTCGGCCAATGACATGGCGCAGTTGCTCGCCTCCGTTGCTCCGCGGGCGATGTGGGACAGCGACGTACCGACCCTGTCGGAATTTGCCCGCCGCGCCCAGCGCAATCCCAACGTGTTGTTCGTGGTCTATGACGATGCCACCGGTCAGCACCTGACCCGCTACCTCAACCGGGAAAACCCGATCAACAAGGCCTTGCTGGAAAAAGGTCAGGGCGAGCGGGCGCTGGATAAAGTCCTCGATGCAGCGAAAAACGATCCCTCGGTTTATTACCTCGAAGCGTCGATCAATCCCAATGGTGTGGAGATCGGCAAGGTGCTGATGGGCGTTTCCACAGCCTCGGTGGAAACCGACCTGGTCGAACTCGACAAACGTTTCTCGGCGCTGATCGCCAGCAGCGATCAACTGGTCGGGGACAGCCTCAAAGGCGCCGCGGCGGACAGCGCAAAAGCCATGCAGGCGCGCCTGCAGTCGGCGCAGTCCACGGCTGGCGAGATGAAAGCCAATACCGCGCAGACCGTTCAAGAAGCGGCGGCGACGCTGCGCTGGCGCATCGGCCTCGGCCTGGCGCTGGTCGGTTGCGCGGTGCTGCTGTTGCTGGCGGTGGTGTTGGGCCATCGCGTAGTCAATCGCCTGAAAATGCTCAACGCGGCGATGGACGACCTGGCGGCGGGCGAGGGCGATCTGACCAAGCGTGTGCAGATCAACAGCAAGGACGAAATCGGCGACATGGCCTCGGCAGTCAATCGCTTTGTGGACAAGTTGCAGCCGATCGTGCGCGAAGCTGGCGATGTGGCGCAGCGTACTGGCGTGGAAATTGGCGCGATGACCCTGCGCAATGCGGGCGCCGATGCGGCGGCAGGCATGCAGCGTGATGAAGTTGCCGAGAGCCTGCGTGCGTTGTCGCAAATGGCCGACGAGGCGCAATCGGAAAGCCATGCGATGCAGGCTGCACTCAAGCAAGTGGTGGAAATCCGTCAGGCGACCGATGAAAACACCCGCACCTCGGCCAAGGTCGGTGGCCTGATCGAAGCGCT
Organism: Pseudomonas granadensis; assembly: GCF_900105485.1. Taxonomy (GTDB): domain Bacteria; phylum Pseudomonadota; class Gammaproteobacteria; order Pseudomonadales; family Pseudomonadaceae; genus Aquipseudomonas; species Aquipseudomonas granadensis. The sequence goes on from NZ_LT629778.1 coordinate 266,434, forward strand.
GGCCGGGCAGGTCGACACCGGGGCGAAAGTCATCGAGCGGCTGGCGCAGCAGAGTGAACAGATTGAAGTGGTGCTGACGGTTATCCACGGCATCGCAGAGCAAACCAACCTGCTGGCCTTGAACGCGGCGATTGAAGCTGCGCGTGCAGGCGAGACCGGTCGCGGTTTTGCAGTTGTGGCAGACGAAGTGCGCGCATTGGCGAGCAAGACGCAAAGCTCCACCGGCGACATCCAGGCGCACATCGTCGCGTTGCAGCAGGGCGCGCGCGAAGCGGTCGAGGCGATCGGCCAGGCCGGGCGTCAGGCCAGTGAAGGCTTGCTGGTATTGCGTGACAGTGCGCGACTGCAGCAATCGGTGCAGGCTTCGGTTGAACAGGTGCACGCAGCGATTGGCCTCGCGACACAAGCCGCAGCACATCAGGCGCAGGGTGCGCAGGCGGTGCGCGGGCGGGTCGAAACCATTCATGCCCAGGCTGAAAAAGCCGCGCAGGCGGTGGTGGAAACCACGGCCAGTGGCAAGGTGCTGGATGGTCTGGCGGCGCAGCTCAAAGCGAGCCTGGGGCAGTTCAGGGCTTGATGTTGATTGGGCTGGCCTCATCGCAAGCAGGCTCGCTCCTGCATTTGGAATGCGTTCCCTGTAGGAGTGAGCCTGCTCGCGATGGCTTTTTCAGCGGCTCAAATACATCCGGGTAGTCAGTAGATAAACCGGCAACCCCGACACCACAATCAACAACGCCGCATAAGGCGCCGCCGCCGCGAACTCGACATTCGCCGTATGCGCCCAGACCTCAGTCGCCAGCGTATTGAGCCCGGTCGGACTGAGTAGCAGCGTCGCCGTCAATTCCTTCATCGCATCGAGAAACACCAGCGCAAACGCCGCGCCCAGTGCCGGGAAAATGATCGGCAGCGTCACCCGGCAAAACGCCGTGAACGACGAAGCTCCGAGCGTGCGCGCAGCCTCTTCCAGCTGTGGGGCAGCCTTGTTCAGCGCGGTGCGAATCGGCGCCTGCGCCAGCGGCAGAAACAGCAGTGCATAAGCAATCAGCAGCAGTCCCGAGGTTTGATACAGCACTGGCACGTAGTGCAGAGCGAAATACACCAGCGTTAAAGCAATCACCAAGCCCGGCAGCGCGTGCAGCAGATATGGCAAGCGCTCGGCCCAGATCGCCAGTTGGCCTTTGTGGCGCACCACCAGCAGCCCAACCGGAACCGCCAGCAGCAGACACAGCGCCGCGCCACCCAGTGACAACGCCAGCGATGACAGCAGCGCTTCGGTAATCGCCGCTACCGGGAACGCCGCAGAAGAGCCCACCGCCAGCCAGTAAGCGAGCATTCCCAAAGGAACCCCGCTGCCGACAATCGCCAACGCCAGGCAGTACAGCTGACCGAGCGCAGTCCATGGTCCCAGGCGGACCTGTTCAGCCTGACGCGCTGCGCCTTGACCGGTGCGCACATGCCGGCCCTTGCCGCGCACGCGCAGTTCCAGCCACAGCAACAGCAGGCACAGCGCGAGCAATACTGCCGAGAGCATCGCTGCGTTGGCGTTGCTGAATTCCAGCTCGAACTGCTGATAGATCGCCGTGGTGAAAGTTTGCAGGCCGATGATCGACAGTGCTCCGAACTCGACCAGCATATGCAAGGCGATCAACAGCGAGCCGGCCAATAGCGATGGCCAAAGCAGTGGCAGGGTCACTCGGAAAAACACGCCCCAGCGATTCTGCCCTAGCGTGCGAGCGGACTCTTCAAGGGAAGGGTCAAGGTTGCGCAACGTTGCGGCGACCGGCAGAAAGATAAGTGGATACTTTGACAGGCTCATCACCAGAATCGCCCCGCCAAGGCCTTCGAACTGTGCGCTCAGCGAAACCCAGGTGAAGCTGCTGACAAACGCCGGCACCGCGAACGGCAGGCACAGGATCACGCCCCACAGGCGCCGCCCCGGCAGATTGCTGCGCTCCAACAGCCAGGCCAGCGACAAGCCGATCACGCCGCAAGTGATCGTTACGCCGACCATCAGCGCCAGGGTGTTGCGCAACAATCCAAACACATACGGGCGCCACAGCAAATGCAGCGCTTCGGCCCAACCCGCCTGCCACGCTTTGAGCCCGACATAGGCCAGCGGCAACAGGCTCAACACCACCAGCAACAACACGGGCAGCAGCAGCCAGGCCGACGGCCGTTTGCGTTTCGGCACGTAACCCCCGCGCGCGGCGGGGGCGGATAACGATGCGCTCATCAGTTCAAGCCAACTTCGCGTTCCAGTTCCAGCGCTTCCTCAGCATTGCCCAGATCGGCCGGCGTCACATTCGGTGCTTCCAGTTCGCTGAACGGCTTGAGCCCGCGATCCGACTCCATGCCTTTGTGCAGCGGATATTCGGCGGTGGTCTGGGTGATCACGCGCTGACCTTCTTCGCTGGCCATGTAGGCGAGGAATTGCTGGGCTTCTTTTGGATGTTTGCTGGACTTCAGCACGGCAGCGCTGGACACGGTGATCAGGCCGCCAGCGTCACCGCCGGTGAAGTAGTGCAGTTTCGAATCGAGCTTGCCTTTTTCGCGTTGCAGGGCGAACCAGTAGTAATTGTTCACCAGCACGGTAGCGACCTCACCGTTCTCCACGGCTTTGAGCGCGACCATGTTGTTGCTGTAAGTCTTGCCGAATGCGCGCAGGCCGGTCAGCCATTCTTCGGCGGCGTCACGCCCGTGCAGCTTGATGATCGCCACGGCCTGTTCCTGGAATGCGCCGCTGGTCGGCACGAAACCGACCTTGCCTTGCCATTGCGGCTCGGAAAATTCCATCACCGATTTCGGCAGGTCTTTTTCGTCGATCAGTTTCGGGTTGAACGCAACCACGCGCACACGAGCGGTGACGCCGATCCAGGTGCCGTTGGCGGCTACGTATTTTTCCGGCAGCACCGCCAGGGTTGCGGCGTCGGCCTTCGCCAGCAGGCCTTGTTCGCCGAGGTTGTTCAGCGGCGGCGACTCTTCGGTGTAGATCACGTCGGCGGGGGAGCGGTCGCCTTCTTCGATGATCTGGCTGGCGAGCTGATTGCTGCTGCCTTTACGGACGTTGACGTGAATGCCGGTCTTGGCTTCGAAAGCCTTGGCAATCGCATCGCCGACTTCCTTGTGCTGGCCGTTGTACAGAGTCAGGGAAACCGCATCGGCTGCCTGGGTGAGGGGAGTGGCGAGCGCCAGGCCGAGGAGGGTGAAGGTCAGGCCTCGGCGCAGGGTATTTCGAAACGTCATTCGCAGGGTTCCTCACTGTCGCATTGCAAAAACTTGCAACAATGATAAACGATATTGGTTCTCAGATGCGCCTTGCGCGGGCATTGGCGTTTTGAGAACTGCTGAGGCGATTGACGTTTCCGAAGGCCGGAAACGCAAAAACCCGCTTTCGCGGGTTTCTGTGGAATTCAAGGCCTGACCTTGAATTTGAATTGGTGCCCAGAAGAAGACTCGAACTTCCACGACCGTAAGGTCACCAGCACCTGAAGCTGGCGTGTCTACCAATTTCACCATCTGGGCAATCATCGCGAGCGTTGCCGCTGTTGATGTGGCGCACTATACGGAGCGCATTTTGATCTGTAAACCCCTGATTTAATTTTAATAAATCGGTTTTAAGAAAACCCGGGCTTAGAATGCAAAAAACCCGCTTTCGCGGGTTTTGTGTGAGCCTTGAAACTGATCTAGTCTCAAGCTCGAAATTGGTGCCCAGAAGAAGACTCGAACTTCCACGACCGTAAGGTCACCAGCACCTGAAGCTGGCGTGTCTACCAATTTCACCATCTGGGCAGTATCGTCAACGCATCTGCGTCGTCAATGGCGCGCACTATACGGAGGGTCTTTTGGGGTGTAAACCCCTGTTGGCAAAAAATATGATTTTTTTTACCAGCGGTGGTCAAAATGGCTTTCGGACGGCAGATCATGGCATCAGTTGCGCCTTATATAGCCGGAAATTTCCCGTTTCATGGCGCCTATGCCAAACTAACCCGCATATAGACAAGGTGAAAACTCTCTAATGGCCGATTGGCAGTCCCTCGATCCCGAGGCCGCTCGTGAAGCGGAAAAATACGAAAACCCTATTCCTAGCCGCGAACTGATCCTGGCGCATCTCGCCGATCGTGGTTCGCCGGCTGCCCGCGAACAACTGGTCGAAGAGTTCGGTCTGACCACCGAAGACCAGATTGAAGCCCTGCGCCGCCGTCTGCGCGCCATGGAACGCGACGCTCAACTGATCTACACCCGCCGTGGCACCTATGCGCCGGTGGACAAGCTGGATCTGATCCTCGGTCGCATCAGCGGTCACCGTGACGGTTTCGGCTTCCTGGTGCCGGACGACGGCAGCGACGACCTGTTCATGAGCCCGGCGCAAATGCGTCTGGTGTTCGATGGCGACCGTGCGCTGGCCCGCGTTTCCGGCCTCGACCGTCGCGGTCGTCGCGAGGGTGTGATCGTTGAGGTTGTGTCCCGCGCTCACGAAACCATCGTCGGTCGTTACTTCGAAGAAGGCGGCATCGGTTTTGTGGTTGCCGACAACCCGAAGATCCAGCAGGAAGTGCTGGTCACGCCGGGCCGCAACGCCAACGCGCAGATCGGTCAGTTCGTCGAGGTGAAAATCACCCACTGGCCGACGCCACGCTTCCAGCCGCAAGGCGATGTGGTCGAAGTGGTCGGCAACTACATGGCGCCGGGCATGGAAATCGATGTTGCCCTGCGTACCTACGACATTCCGCACGTCTGGCCTGAAGCCGTACTGAAGGAAGCCGGCAAGCTCAAGCCGGAAGTCGAAGAAAAAGACAAAGAGAAGCGCGTCGATCTGCGTCACCTGCCGTTCGTCACTATCGACGGCGAAGATGCCCGCGACTTCGATGATGCGGTTTACTGCGAAGCCAAGCCGGGCAAGCTGCGCCTGTTCTCCGGCGGCTGGAAGTTGTACGTGGCGATTGCCGACGTTTCCAGCTACGTGAAAATCGGCTCGGCGCTGGACAACGAAGCGCAGGTGCGCGGCAACTCGGTGTACTTCCCCGAGCGTGTGATCCCGATGCTGCCGGAGCAACTGTCCAACGGCCTGTGCTCGCTGAACCCGCATGTAGATCGTCTGGCCATGGTCTGCGAGATGACCATCTCCAAGTCTGGCGAAATGACCGACTACTGCTTCTATGAGGCGGTGATTCACTCCCACGCCCGTCTGACCTACAACAAGGTCAGCGCGATGCTGGAAACGCCCAAGGTGGCCGAAGCGCGCAAACTGCGCGGCGAGTACACCGACGTCGTACCGCACCTGAAGCAGCTTTATGCGCTGTACAAAGTGCTGTTGGCAGCCCGCCACGTACGTGGCGCGATCGATTTCGAAACGCAGGAAACCCGGATCATCTTCGGTTCCGAGCGCAAGATCGCCGAAATCCGTCCGACCATCCGCAACGATGCGCACAAGCTGATCGAGGAATGCATGCTGGCGGCCAACGTGGCCACCGCCGAATTCCTCAAGAAGCACGAAATTCCTGCGTTGTATCGCGTTCACGCCGGTCCGCCGCCGGAGCGTCTGGAAAAACTGCGCGCGTTCCTGGGCGAGCTTGGCCTGTCCCTGCACAAAGGCAAGGACGGTCCGTCACCGAAGGACTACCAGGCCTTGCTGGCGGGCATCAAGGATCGTCCGGATTTCCATCTGATCCAGACCGTCATGCTGCGCTCGCTGAGTCAGGCGGTGTACAGCGCTGAAAACGACGGCCACTTCGGCCTGAATTACGAAGCCTATACCCACTTCACTTCGCCGATCCGTCGTTATCCGGACCTGCTGACGCACCGCGCGATCCGCAGCGTGATCCATTCGAAGCAGGATACCCCGCACGTTCGCCGTGCCGGTGCGATGACCATTCCGAAGGCGCGCATCTATCCATACGACGAGGCAGCGCTGGAGCAGCTCGGCGAGCAGTGCTCGATGAGCGAGCGCCGCGCCGACGAAGCGACCCGCGACGTAGTGAACTGGCTCAAGTGCGAGTTCATGAAGGACCGCGTCGGTGAGTCGTTCCCGGGCGTGATCACCGCAGTGACCGGTTTTGGTCTGTTCGTCGAGCTGACCGACATTTATGTCGAGGGGCTGGTCCACGTCACGGCGCTGCCGGGCGATTACTACCACTTCGATCCCGTGCATCACCGTTTGGCGGGCGAGCGCACTGGGCGCAGCTTCCGTCTTGGCGATACGGTTGAAGTGCGGGTCATGCGCGTCGACCTCGACGAGCGCAAGATCGACTTCGAGATGGCGGAAAAAACCATCAGCGCGCCGATCGGCCGCAAAAAGCGGGGCGCTGAAACCGCCGTACCGGCTGCCAAGGCTGCTGAAGACAAGGCACCGTCGAAAAGCGCCAGCCGTCGTCCGGCCAAGGAAAAAGCAGCAGAAGCCTATCGCCCGAGCGATGCCGTGGCGAAAAACGCCGAGCTGCGTAAAAGCCGCGAAATGAAGAAGGCCTTGCTCGCCGATGCAAAAAGCGGTGGTAAAGCGGCGTCTGGGGGAAAGACCGGACGGTCGGCGCCTGAAAAGGCTTCCGGCGGCAAGCCAGCCAAACCGAGCAAGCACCGCAAGGGCCCGCCAAAAGCGGGTTCCGCTCCAGCCAAAAGTGGCGGAGCCCGTAAACCGAAGGCGAAGTCATGAGTCAGTTGGAAAAAATCTACGGCGTTCACGCGGTAGAAGCGTTGCTGCGTCACCACCCAAAACGCGTCAAGCAGATCTGGCTGGCGGAAAGCCGCAACGATCCACGGGTGCAGACCCTGGTTGAGCTGGCTAACGAAAATCGTGTTCAGGTCGGCCAGGCCGAGCGCCGCGAAATGGACGCCTGGGTCGAAGGCGTCCATCAAGGTGTGGTAGCGGAAGTGAGCCCGAGCCAGGTCTGGGGCGAAGCGATGCTCGACGAGTTGCTCGATCGCACCGAAGGCGCGCCGCTGCTGCTGGTGCTCGACGGCGTGACCGATCCGCACAACCTCGGCGCCTGCCTGCGCTCGGCCGATGCGGCCGGCGCGCTGGCAGTCATCGTACCGAAAGACAAGTCGGCGACTTTGACGCCCGTGGTGCGCAAAGTCGCCTGCGGTGCGGCGGAAGTGATTCCGCTGGTGGCGGTGACCAACCTCGCCCGTACGCTGGAGAAACTTCAGCAGCGCGGTTTGTGGGTGGTCGGTACGGCGGGCGAGGCCGAGGTCAGCATTTATGACCAGGACCTGACCGGCCCGACCATCCTGATCATGGGCGCCGAAGGCAAAGGCATGCGTCGCCTGACTCGCGAGCACTGCGACTATCTGGTAAACCTGCCGATGGCCGGTAGCGTCAGCAGTCTCAACGTCTCGGTCGCCACCGGCGTATGTCTGTTCGAAGCCCAGCGCCAGCGTGGCGCCAAAGCGCGCGCTTCGCGCAAGCCATAAGTCATAAGCTGCGAGCTTCAAGTGAAAAGCGGTCCGCTTGTAGCTTGTAGCTTGTAGCTTGTAGCTTGTAGCTTGTAGCTGCTGTTCATTTATTCACCAATTACCTTGCACCCCCGCAGTCCCTTCTCTACAATTGCGCCCCTTGCTGTGGCGGCAGGCACGCATGTGCCCCGGGCCGGCAAGTCCATAAGTGTCATTCACTCCTTGTCTGACCGTTTTTGAGCGGCAGGCTACAACCCGTAAGGAGCATTCATGCGTCATTACGAAATCATCTTTCTGGTCCACCCGGATCAGAGCGAGCAAGTCGGCGGCATGGTTGAGCGTTACACCAAGCTGATCGAAGAAGACGGCGGCAAAATCCACCGTCTGGAAGATTGGGGCCGTCGTCAACTGGCCTACGCAATCAACAATGTTCACAAGGCTCACTACGTGATGCTGAACGTTGAGTGCACTGGCAAGGCCCTGGCCGAGCTGGAAGACAACTTCCGCTACAACGATGCAGTGATCCGTAACCTGGTCATCCGTCGCGACGAAGCCGTTACCGGCCAGTCCGAGATGCTCAAGGCTGAAGAAAACCGCAGTGAGCGCCGTGAGCGTCGCGACCGTCCTGAGCACGAAGGCGCCGAAGGCACCGACAGTGATGACAGCGACAACAGCGATAACGCTGACGAGTAATCCACGGACCTTATTAAGGAGCCTATCAAATGGCACGTTTCTTCCGTCGTCGTAAATTCTGCCGCTTCACCGCTGAAGACGTGAAAGAGATCGATTACAAAGATCTCAACACTCTGAAAGCCTACGTATCCGAGACCGGCAAAATCGTTCCAAGCCGTATCACCGGTACCAAAGCTCGTTATCAGCGTCAGCTGGCCACCGCTATCAAGCGCGCCCGCTTCCTGGCCCTGCTGGCCTACACCGACAGCCACGGCCGCTGAGACCGGGCAGTCGACAAGTAGCAAAGGATTGAATGCATGCGCGCCTTAGCTGAGTTCATCATGCGCGGCCGTATGCAGGCCACTCTCGTGGTGGCCGGATGTGCAACATTGCCGTTGTTGTATTGGTTGGGTGCTGTCGCGGGGAGCCTTGTGCTGCTGCGGCGCGGACTGACGGACGCCCTGGGTGTTCTGTCTCTGGGACTGCTGCCGGCGTTGATCTGGTGGCTGTATGCCGATGACCCACGGGCGCTTCTGGTGCTGCTGGGGTCTTCGGGGCTTGCGCTGGTTTTGCGCGCAAGCGAGTCCTGGGTCCGTACGCTGCTGGTCAGCGTAGCAATGGGCGTGGTGTTTTCAGTGGTGCTCGGGGCCGCGTTTGCGGCCCAGATCGAGATGCTCGCGCAGGCCTTGATAAAGGTCATGCCGGCGCTTCTTGGGGAAACCTACAAGCAATTGTCGGTGGATGAGCAAGCGCGTTTCGCGTCACTGATTGCACCGGTCCTGACCGGACTGATTGCGGCATTGTTGCAAATCGTCAGCGTGCTGAGCCTGATTGTCGGGCGGCATTGGCAGGCGTTGTTGTACAACCCGGGCGGTTTTGGTCGCGAGTTTCGCGCCATCCGCATTCCGCTGGGGCCGGCGATGTTACTGCTGGCGTTGATGCTTCTGGGCCCGAATCTCGGTGCACAGATGGCCATGTTGACGCCGTTGTGCAGTGTACCGCTGGTGTTCGCCGGGCTGGCCCTGATTCACGGGCTGGTCGGGCAGAAGCGACTGGCCGGTTTCTGGCTGGTGGGGTTGTACGTCACGCTGCTGTTGTTCATGCAGCTGATCTATCCGTTGCTCGTGGTTCTGGCCATTGTCGACAGCCTGATTGATTTTCGCGGTCGTCACGTGTCGAAAGACACCGACAGCGCGAACGGTGAAGGTTAAAAGTTAGAGGATTTTCACATGCAACTGATCCTTCTGGAAAAAATCGCCAACCTGGGCAACCTGGGCGACAAAGTAAACGTTAAGGCCGGTTACGGCCGTAACTACCTGCTGCCTTTCGGCAAGGCTACCGCTGCGACCGCTGCCAACCTGGCTGCGTTCGAAGAGCGTCGCGCCGAGCTGGAAAAAGCCGCCGCAGACCGTAAGGCATCGGCTGAAAGCCGTGCTGCCCAACTGGCCGAGCTGGAAGTGACCATCACTGCCACCGCTGGCGACGAAGGCAAGCTGTTCGGTTCGATCGGTACTCACGACATCGCTGACGCACTGACCGCTTCCGGCGTTGAAGTGCAGAAGAGCGAAGTTCGTCTGCCGAACGGCACCATCCGCAACGTGGGTGAATTCGACGTAGCCGTGCACCTGCACGCTGAAGTTGAAGCCACCGTACGCGTTGTCGTGGTAGCAGCTTAAGCAACACCGGATCGGCTGGCGGCTTGTCCGTCAGGCGGTTAACATCGGGCACGATCCTGTTTACAGGTCGTGCCCTTTGTCTTTCTGAATCCCCTGCTTTTCACCTAATTTTCAAGTGGCCATGAACGATATCTCCGCTCCCGAGCAATACGATCTGCAAACCGCTGCCCTGAAGGTGCCGCCACACTCCATCGAGGCCGAACAGGCCGTACTCGGTGGTTTGATGCTGGACAACAACGCCTGGGAACGCGTGCTCGATCAAGTCTCCGACGGCGATTTCTATCGACATGACCACCGTCTGATCTTCCGTGCGATCGCCAAACTGGCCGATCAGAACATGCCGATCGACGTCGTGACCCTGTCCGAGCAACTGGACAAGGAAGGCCAGACGTCTCAGGTTGGCGGTCTCGGTTATCTCGGCGAACTGGCGAAAAACACGCCGTCCGTCGCCAACATCAAGGCCTATGCGCAAATCGTCCGCCAGCGTGCGACGTTGCGCCAACTGATCGGCATCAGCACCGAAATCGCCGACAGCGCCTTCAATCCTGAAGGCCGCACCGCCGAAGAAATTCTCGACGAAGCCGAACGGCAGATCTTCCAGATCGCCGAAGCGCGGCCAAAGACCGGCGGCCCGGTCGGCGTCAACGAACTGTTGACCAAAGCCATCGATCGCATCGACACCCTGTTCAACACCGACAACGCGATCACCGGCCTGTCCACCGGTTACACCGACCTCGACGAGAAGACCAGCGGCCTGCAACCGTCCGACCTGATCATCGTCGCCGGTCGTCCGTCGATGGGTAAAACCACCTTCGCAATGAACCTGGTGGAAAACGCGGTGTTGCGCAGCGAAAAAGCTGTGCTGGTGTACTCCCTCGAGATGCCAGGCGAATCGCTGATCATGCGTATGCTTTCTTCGCTCGGTCGCATCGACCAGACCAAGGTGCGTTCCGGCCAACTGGAAGACGATGACTGGCCGCGCCTGACCTCAGCGGTCAACCTGCTTAACGACCGCAAGCTGTTCATCGATGACACTGCGGGCATCAGCCCGTCGGAAATGCGTGCGCGCACCCGTCGACTGGTGCGTGAGCACGGTGACGTTGGCCTGATCATGATCGACTACCTGCAACTGATGCAGATCCCGGGCTCCAGTGGTGACAACCGCACCAACGAAATTTCCGAGATCTCGCGATCCCTGAAAGCCCTGGCCAAGGAATTCAATTGCCCGGTAGTGGCCCTGTCGCAGCTCAACCGTTCCCTCGAACAGCGCCCTAACAAACGCCCGGTGAACTCCGACTTGCGTGAATCCGGTGCCATCGAGCAGGACGCCGACGTGATCATGTTCGTGTACCGGGACGAGGTGTATCACCCGGAAACCGAGCACAAAGGCATCGCCGAAATCATCATCGGCAAGCAGCGTAACGGTCCGATCGGTTTCATTCGGCTGGCGTTCATCGGCAAATACACGCGCTTTGAAAACCTCGCACCGGGCAGCTACAACTTCGACGACGACGAGTAAAAGGCTGGCCGAGCACCGTCGGCCAGCACTCGCCTCATTCAGCTTGCACTTGTGCCAGCGGCTTCCTCCTCAGTGCCGCTGGCCTTGTATTGGGCCAGCTCCTGGCGGCTCAGCGTTTCGATCAGGGCCGCTTCCTCGATCATCCACTCCGCCTGCATCGTTTTTGATTGCGCGTCGTAGTCGGCGAACGACAATTCATTTGCTGCAAATGACTCATCGAGGGCTGCCTGACGGTCCTGGAATGGCTGGCGTCGGGTTTCGAAGTTTTCCTGAAATTTATGCGTCAGGTATTTTTGCCAGAACTCCCTCGACACCAGTGCCTGAAACTCCTCGGCTGAGTTATCCCGCGCAATGACGGTTTGATAGGCGCTTTCCAATTGCGCCTTGGAGACTCCGGCCAAGTGGGCGAAACCCATTTCTTCCGGTTGCCCCGGCAACTGCAGACGGTCCTTCAGACCGTGACGATAGAACAGCCTGATTTCGACTTCTTCCGACACATGCGGCGGTGGCAGTGCCGCCTCTTGCGCTGTTCGGCGGGCAACAATGCTTGCCTCACGCTGGGCGATGTCCGCCGAGGCGATTTTGTCGACTTCATGCAGGCGGAACAACGCCCGGGACAGCTTGAACAGTTCCGGCCCTTGAGACTTGTCGCCGGCCCGGGCCACTGCGTTGTGCATCATGGCGGCGGTTTCCAGATTGGCGAAGGTGAACGCCGCCCGGTCACAGCAGGCCGCGTCGCCTGCGCGATCGAAGACTTCGTTGCGCAGGCGTTCGGACTGAGGCGTGTTTTCGGTGATGCTGTCGATCAGCATCCAGACTCGTGCCTGAAGTTGCGGGTGGCCGGTACCGGTATGCTTCAGACGTTCCAGGGTGTTGAACAAGCCGTCTGAGCGCGGCTGGTCGCGCAGGGTTTGCCATTGCCGCGTGCGGGTAGCCACCTGATGGTCGGAGAGGCCTGCGGTCCAGCGCACCAGCGGATCAGCCGTGGCCCGGCGAAAGGGCGGCGGCCGCCTGACGCTCGCGGTGTCGATGAGGTTTCTCGTGCCTGTCAGCGGTGTGCCGGCGGCTCTCAGGCGACGGCGGTAATTGATCAGGCGGTTGTACGTCGCGTCCGACAATGGATTGTTCGAAATATCGGTGATGTTGTTGATGCGCACGGTGTTTGCCAATTGATCGTTCGGCGGCGCGATGACGGCGTCGGGAATTTCCGTGATTCGGTTGTCGTTCAGATTGATGGTATCGAGCAGCGGCTGGTTCAGGATGCCGGTAGGGAAGGTATCGATCCCGGTATAGGCCAGACTGACAGTGCGCAGGTCGAGGATCCCGCTAAGGTCCGGGACGATACCCAGTTGCGGATTTTCCTGCAGTTCCAGTGCACGCAAGGTGGTGCGAGCTGCCAGAACGCGGGCAGTGTCGGCGGTCAGGGAAATGAAGTTTCTTTCCAGGGACAGACGCGTCAGCCCGTGCATTTCGCCAACGGCGGGTGGCAATTCGCGCAGTCGATTACGCGACAAGTCCAGCCAGCGTATATGGCGGAAACGCGTCAGAAAACCTTCCGGCGACGTGCTCAGGTTCATGTTCCTGAGTACGAGCGAGCCCACGTGAGTGAAGTCGACGTCAAGGTCCGGCAGGCTTGGCAGGCGCAGATCGCTGAGGTCCAGCTCCAGACCGATGGGGGTTCCGTCATTGGCGTGTCTTTGCGGTGTTTCCTGGCGCCAGCAACTGATGATCCGGTGGCTGGCGGTCACCCGGTCAGCGCGGGTCTGTGCGTTGAGCGCCAGTTGGTCGGCGCGAATGTACCCGCCGAGATTTCCCCCGCCGGAAAAAACCCAATCGTCGAGTTGACGTTTCAGGACCTTGAATTCCCGTTCCAGGCTACGCACCTTGGCGGGCGCTGCGTCCGCGTCGAGACTCCAGAGATATTCTCTGCACTGCTTCATGTTCTTGTTCGGAAACAGCCGCCGATAACGCTGCGCAAGGGAGTTGTCGCTATCGAAGTGGGGGGTGGCCAGCAGGTCGGGTGCGCCCTGGCTGACGCGTTTCCAGAAGTCATCGAACTTTTTTCCGTAACCGGCAGGAAAGCGGTTGCCGGTGAGTTGCGTCACAGCGTTGATCCGGGCGACCGTCAACAACTGCTCCGCTGGCGGATCGATGAAGGCTGGCGGCACTTCCTTCAAGCGGTTGTTGCTCAGATCCAGAGTCGTCAGCTCGGTCTTGTCCTGCAATCCGCGCGGCCACTGCTTGATGCCCGTGTGATTGAGCAGCACTTGCCTCAAGCCGGACATACCGCTGAAATCAGGCGTCAAACCGAGGGCCGAATTGTCGCTCAGGTTGATTGCCTCGAGCTGACTCATGGCACTGAGGGCCGTCGCGCTGTCCACCGTCAATTGCATACGGTTGCTGGCCAGATCCAGGTGGATGAGCTTATCCATGGCGGCAATGGCGTCGGGCAGACTTTTCAGCCTGCAGTGATTGATGACCAGGCGCTCGAGGTTGGGAAAGCCGGACAGGAAGGTCTCGGCATCGCCCGACCATGTAGCGGCGTTGATAAACAGCGCTTTGACATGGCTGAAGTCGGCGCTGAGCGGCGGCAGTGACGCTTTGGTCAAGGGCAGCCTCAGGGTGTGCGTCGAATCCAGCCAACAGGCTTGGATGATGTCGGCGACACGGCGGGCCTGGACTCTGGCCGGTGTGTCTGCGCCGGACGAGTCGGGCGGGTTGCCGTCGACGTAAGTACCAAGTTGGGATTGCAGTGAGTCCAGCGCTGCGACACGGCGTGCCAGTTGCGCTTTGCCGTCTTCATTCAGAGCGAGGAGAAAGGCCCGCAACTGCCGAGGATTCTTGTCCGGGTAGACCCGTTTCGCGTCGGCGGTTTCCGGCATGTCACTGGGGAGTCTGAATGCCTCAGCCACGGCGGCGTTACCCAGCTCCGGCTGTTCGATCGCCACCCTTTGCCAAAAGTCTTCCAGTTTCGTCCAGTAGCCGGGCGGGAATGGATTGCCTTCGAGCAGAGTGACGCTGTTGATCCGGGCGAGCGCGTCAAACTGCTCGGTGGGTGGATTGAGGTTCGCTTCCGGCACTGCGGTCAAGCGGTTGTTGCGCAAGTCCAGATGCGTCAAGCGGGTCTGGCTGTGCAGGCCCGCAGGCCATTGGTGCAGCTGCGCGTCGCTCAGGTTCAGCGTCTTTAGCTGAACCATGGCGGAAAAGTTCGGCGTGTTGCCCAATGGGTTACCGGACAGGTCCAGGTGCTTGAGTTGAGTCAGTGAACTCAGTTCAGCGCTCGTTTGTTCGTTGAGGACGAGGCGGTTCGAACTCAGATCAAGGCTGTTCAGGTTTTTCATTTGCACAAGGGCTGCAGGCAGCGTGTCCAGTGTCGAGCCGCTGACGTGCAGACCTTCCAGTCCAGAGAAATTGCCGAGCAAGGTACTCGCGGCATCAGACCAGTCGACCGATTGCAGCGTCAGGTGCCGGACATGGCGCAAGTCCGCTTGCAGCGCTGGCAGCGTGCTGTTGCCGGCCTCTAGCCACAGAATGGCGCCGGTCTGGTGGCGCCAGCAGCGCTTGAGGCTTTGCGCGATCTGCTGCGCATGGACCGGTGAAGTGCCAGGCGGCGCTGCGTTGGCGGTTTGCCGCAGCCAGGCATCAAGCTCGCTCTTGAGCGATTTGTAAGCATTTTCGCGCTGGGTCAGGCCGCCGGAGACGTCACTGCCCAAGGACTCGATGTAACGGCCGATTTCTTCATCGGTGTGGTCCGGAAACAGTTTTCGCGCCCGTGATTGCGGGCTGCGCAACCGGTTCAGGGTCTGCGACAGCCGCTCGCGCATGCTCGAACGCGCCGGCACATTGCCGTCGCCGCGCATCATTCCGCCGGCGCCGGCCACCGTGATGCCAACCCAGCCCTGGATGGCATCGAACACAATCGGTTCCGAACGGCCGGGACGCGTTGCGACGTAGAGGTTGGCGCTGTCGCTGGCGACGGGGTCGTCGCTGCGCACGATGCGCATCACGCTGGCCACTGGTGTCGAGGCGTCCGGGTCGCGCATCACCTGATAAGCATGGTTGTCAATCAGCGCATACAGTTTGCCGTCGAAGCGGTGGAGCCCGTCGCTGCCGGGTTCGGCATGGTTGAACGCCAGCGTTGTGCGAAACGCTGCCATCCGGGTATCGCTGAGCGCAAAGGTGATCGGTTCGAAATCCTCCTGCGGATGCCACAGCCCGCTGTCTGGATCGCGCAGCAGTACCGGGCCGGAAGGTTTCGATTCGCTGGGGAGCCTGGCCTGGAACAGCCCGGTCTCAGCGTCCCGGACGACTTGCACAATCCCGACGTCGACCACGTCGACGTACTGGCGTCCTTTAAAGATGCGCAGACCCTCAGCGTTGACTGCCGGCAAACCGACAGCGGCCGTGACCCGGTAATGCTCCAGCGGCAGGCCGACCGCGCGCGGCGTTTCGTGCAGCGACGTCGACGGGTGCACCATGACCGCAGGCGCCGGGGTGATTGCATCAAGGTCGGCACCGCTTGCGGGCGGGTGGGGGCGGGTCGGCAGGCCGAAGCTGTCAAAGCCCGGGCGCAGTGTTGTGTCGGCGCGCGGCGTAGTCACGTCCGGCGTCGCTGCCGGGCGAACCCCGGCGCTACCGGAGGTATTGCCTTTGGGCGGCGATTTGATTGGCATGGGTAACTTCCCTGTGTATTGGCCAGCAACGCCCGAAAACGGGAATTGCTGGTCGGTTCGGCGTCATTGCCGGTTTGGTTGAATCAGCGGGTCGCCACGGCGGCGTCGCTGGCAAGAGCGAAAATCCTGCTCGCGGTCTTGCCGTCGAAGGTCTGACGCCAGATGGCGACATGCGGCAGGCCGGCCTGCTCGTCGCGGCGTTGGGAGTCGATGCCGCGCCTGCTCTGTTCGAGCGTTTTGAGGTGGCTGCCCTTGATGGTGAAATTCAGCGGCTCGCTGTTCTGTTTCTCATAGTGAAAATGCGCTTCCCACAACGGCGCATCGTTAGCCCGGTCTCTTATCGAGTAAACGTCGAGATAGGATTTGTCCTTGCCTTTGCCCAGCTGTTTGCGGTCAACCGTTTTCAGTGCCTTGAGCTCGGCGTGATCGATCAGCCAGTTCAGGCGCATGATGTCCAGCACATCCTGGTTCTTGTACATGCGCACCAGCACCCCTTGCCCTTGCGCAGACAAGGTGTCGGCGGCGCTGTGCAAACGATCGATCAGACTTTGAACTTCAGCGTCCTTCTGTGCTTTTTCGAGATTCTGCAAGCGCCTTGCCTGTTCCTTCAGCTTTTCACTGGGCTTGCCCAGATCCTCGACAATGTTCGTCGGATTATCCTTTTGCGCTTCTCGGGCCTTGGTCTCGGCAATGTGCACTTCGACTTCCGCCAACAGCCGATTGGCTTCGGCAATCAGTTGCGGTTTTGGTGTAACAGCAAGCAGTGGGCGAACCGGCAGCCACTCGCCGTGGCGCTGCTCATAGCGTTCGGCCGGGCCGTCAGGTTGCAGCGGGTTGGCGACCTTGATGATGATGCTGCCATCTGCGGTGGTTTCGGTGTCGCCGATCAGAATTCTTGAAGTGCCGTGTCGACGGGTGCGGAACACCTTGCGGGTCGCTGGTGGCGAGGCTGTCACGCTGTCGCTTGGCCGGGGCGGAAGGAAGCTGAAGTCGATGTCCTGATCCAGGCTCGGCAGTTCGGTATGGCGATCGAACGTGGCGAAGAGTTCGTTCAGACGGGTCTCGATGCGGGTTTCGATCGGATCGACCAACGCGATGATTTGCCGGGCGTATTCGGCTTTCTCGCCCTCGGTAGACACTTGGGATTCGAAACGGCTTTTGTCGCTTCTGATCTGATCAAGCGTCAGCATCAATGCCAGTGGGTGCGAGCGTTCCGGGATGTTCTTCAATTCGCCGGTGACCAGATCGATGGACGCAAGCGAGGGCATCGTCGTGTTGGGCGAATGCGCTGGCGTGTCTGCGAACAGGTGGACGTATAACGTCAGTTTGTTGAAGTTGATACGCTCGGCCGAGGGCACTTCCTGGCTGAGCTCGACCAGTGTGGGCGCCGCGCCGGGGGACGCCTTCCTGACCTCCTCCATGATCCCTTGGCGCTCTTCGAGCAGCTTCAGCTTCTTGTTCAGGTGCGTGATCATTTTTTTACAGGTATCGGCGCTCAGCGTCGCGAACGCCGGAGCAACACGCAAGTCCATGACGGCCATGAGCCGATTCAGATAGCGCACGCGATCCAGGCGGAAGGTGTGCAGTTCTTCCTTGTAAACCCCGCCGGCTTTCAAATGGATCATCCAGTCCTTGTTATCGACAATGGACTGGACAAAATCCGTCTGCTTTCTGATGTGCTTGAGCAGATGAACTTCCACGGCGATCAAGGCTGCGGTTTTTCCTGCGCTGTCCTGCGCTTGTGCACGCGCTTCACTCCAGAGACGGTCGAAGCGGGTAGCGGAGTCGACCAGTTCCTGGTGCGCGGCGGCGATGGGCGCATAGCGTTGCATCAATATCGCCATGTTGGCCTGAGCCATCTCGCGGCGGCGCATGCCGCCGGCCAGGCCTGGAGAAACCAGCACCCATATGTTTTGCGCGTTGCGCATGATGGCGCGGGATTCGCCGCTGCGGCTGGCGTGGTAGACGTTTTCGCTGTCTGTGGCCACCGGATCCCTGGCCCTGACGATGCGCCAGACCTTTTGCGCGGGTGTCGACGCCTGCGTATCGAGCAGCACCTGACAGGCGTGGTTGTGGATAACCACGTAGCGTTTGCCATCGTGGCGAAACAAACCGTCAATGTCGGGTTCGCTTGTACTGAAGTCCAGATCCATACGAAACGCTCGCAGGCTGGCATCGGTAAGAGGGGCAGTAATGACTCCGTCGGCATCGTTTGGCCGCCAGAATCCGCTATCGGCATCACGAACCAGGACCGGGCCGGAAGGTTTCGATTCGCTTGCCAGGTGAGCCCGGTACAGCCCGGTGTCGGCGTCTTTGGCGACATGCACCGCCCCGACATTGACCACGTCGACGTACTGGCGGCCTTTATGAACTCTGAAACCCTCGAGATTGGCTGCCGGCAAGTCGACAGCGGCCGCGACCCGGTAATCCTCCAGCGGCAGACCGACCGCGTGTGGTGTTTCGCTCTGCGATGTCAATGGGTGAACGGTAACGACAGGCGCTGAAGTGATTGCATCGGGGTCGATGCTGCCCGTTGATCCGCCCGGTCGGAATGTCGGATGGGTCGACGTCGCAATTTCGAAGCCTGGCCGCACTGTTATGTCGGGGCGAAGAGCAGGTAAATCCCCTGCGGTATCCGGCCGCGGATGCACAGCAGCGGTAGTAGTACCTTTTGAAAGTGTTTTGATTGGCATGGTTTACGTTCCTTGTAGAGTTTGCCAGCAGCCTTCCGATGCCGCTGGTGTTCTCGGCGTCATGGCCAGAGGGTGATGACGACGTGGGTGTATCGGATTTTTTCCCGGCGAACGGCGCACCTGGTTACTTTTCGGTCGGACGGCACTATGCCCGGCCGAGGAAACAGCAATTACGTGACGCGATCAGTGGTGGCCGCCGCCAGATCGAAAATTTTCTGCGCGGTGCGTCTGTCGAAGTAATGGCGCCAAATGGCAACGTGTCGTCGTCCCGCCTGTTCTTCTCTGCGCTGCGACATACTGCCTTTCGCGCTTTGCTCAAGCGTTTTCAGGTGAGCGCCACGCAGGTTGAAGTTCAGAGCGGGCGTGTCTGCGGCAGGATAATGAAAGTGCGCGTGCCAGAGTGGCGCGCCGGTATGGGCATCCGTCAGCACGTAAATGTCGAGGAACTCTCTGTCCTGGCGCTTGCCCCGTTTCAGTCGCGTGGCTGCTTTCAGCGCCCGGACGTGCCCTCTGTCGATCAGATAAATCAGCCGGTCGACGCAGAGAAAATTCTTGTCCTTGTAAATCCGGATGCGAATGTCCTCACCTGCGCTGCGCAGACGCTGACTGTCCTGTTTCAACCTTTGGATCAACGCCTTGGCATTGGCATCGCTGTGTTCGAACCGCTGAAGCTGCAGGGCTGTGTCATCCAGCGCTCTGACTTTCTCTTCAAGTGTTTCGACAATATTGTCCGGGTTGATTTTCCCCCGCTCTTCCCGAAGGGCGGTATTTACGTGCGAGTCGGATTCGCGCAGCAGTTGATCGGCGTCTGCCAGCAGCGCGGGCAAGGCTTTTTTCCGAATCGTCTGCACCGGGCGCCATTCTCCCTCTCTGTGCTCGTAGGTTTGTATCGGTTGCTTCGGATCAAAGGGGCTGCTGACGTCAATGACTTCTTCACCGAGAGCGGTGCGTCGTGACTCGCCGATGTTGATCTTGCTGACACCGTTCTTTTTCGCCCGAAACAGGCGCCAGGCCTTTGTTTGCGGGCCGTTTCGGTCTTGTGGCGGAATGTAGTCGAAGTCAATCGGCTGCTCCGGGGCGGGTCGTGCGGAGCCGTCCGGCTGGTCCAGATAGAGGCGCGTCAGGCGAGTTTCCAGAGTGTGTTCGAACGCCTGGATTTCGGCGTTGATGTCATTGCGTGCGGTGACGTGTTCGGGGCCGGCTGGCAGGTCAAGTCGATCGTACCAGTCGCGCAGTGCGGCGCATTGCTGAGACAGGCCACTGAGAACCGATACGTGCAGGTCTTCCGGGATTTTGCCAAGCGCTGCGTAAACGAAGGTCGCCTGACCGAACTGGACAGCCAGGTCAGAAGCCTGGACAGCGTTGCCGGCCGACAGAGGATTGTCCAGCAGTACACTTTTGGTGAGCACCCACGAGGCGACGACGTTATGAGTGTCCGCCGATGAAAGTATGTCGCTCAAATCGTCCGGCGAGACCCTCCATTTTTTCACCAGATTATCGGCTATGAGCTGGCGCTCTTTCAGGTGGCCCATCAATCGGTAGAGGAAGCTGACGGTCCGTGGAAGCCTGTCCGGGGTGAGGTCGAGTAGTGGACCCTCCAGTGCGCGACGACTCAGGCCGCATTCTACGAGTTGTTGATACGCGAGCATTTGTCCCTTTTGCAACGCGATCATTTTGTTTCGGTAACCTTCCTCCGAAATAAGGGTATTTACGACGGATTTTTGCCCTTTGTAGTAGTTCAGGGCCTTCCCCAGACTTTTCAGTTCCTTGTGGCTGTGCAGTTCGCGATTTATAAGTGCCCTTAATTCGCCAGCTAACCGCTTGGCGGGCTCGCCCTCCAGGTCCTTCGCTGTCAGCCATGCAGTGATGAGCTCTTGACGTTTCTCGTGCGCTTTCTGGATTCGCAGATTTATCTGGTCAAGTTCAGAAGCCACTTCCAGACGCTGCCAGAAGGCACTTGAAGACTCTGCCACGGTTCGCGGCATACCTGCGGCACCGTACACAATCGTGCCCTGCCAGCCGTGGCGGGTATCGAAAGTGGCAGGCTCCGAACTGCCGGGGCGCGAAGCCACGTAAAGATTGCCAGCATCGGTGGCGACCGCGTCCCCGGGACGAACGATGCGCATCACCGACCTCTGCGGTGACGAAGCATCGAGATCATGCAGGACTTGATAGGCATGTTGCTCTATCCGTGCGTAGAGCTTGCCATTGAAGCGATACAGTCCATCACTGCCCGGATCGGCCGTGCTGAAATCCAGGTCGGTGCGAAACGTCTCCAGTCGTGCAGTCGATAGCGGATAGGTCAACGGCACCAGGCGTTCAACGGGATACCAGAGCGAACTTTCGACGTCGGGCTTTAAAACCGGCCCTGAAGGTATCAGTTCACTCGATAATTTCGCGCGATAAAAGCCACTGGCCGGATCCACTCCGATCTGCACAGTACCGCCGTCTGGCACTTCAACATACTGGCGTCCTCTGTAGACCGAAATACCTTGGGCGTCAGGCGCCGGCAGCACCGCCAGCGACGTGATCCAGTAGTCCTTCAGTGAACGTTCGGGCAGAGCGGGGGCGGGTACTGAGTTCGCAGTTGAGCTGACCACAACTCGCGGTGGCACAGGAGTAATGGCCGAATGAGCTGGATCGGTCGGTGACGAAGGGCGTCGGGTTGGCGAAGGGGGCGCCAATGTGCCGCCGAATGAATTCCTGTTGACGGGCCCGCTCACCGAGTCGCTGACGCGCGTCCCATGGACCGATGCGGTTGTCGAGCCTTTGACTGGCGGTTTGATTGGCATTGTTTGTCATCCTTTAACGTTCACGCCTCGCTATCCGATAAAAGATGCGCTGAGTGGTCGGCTTCCTTGCCGTTGTGCGTCGTGCGTTCATATGGAACGCGTAATGTCCGGATGGGCGGCCTCCTGGAGAAACCGACCACTGCCGTCGGAATTGGTCAAAATTTGTGCTATATTCCGCGCCCGCGATTTTTCACTTCAACACCGGTCGTCGACATGCAAGCAGCCAAGCCGTTATTTGACTATCCAAAATATTGGGCCGAATGTTTCGGACCAGCGCCATTCCTGCCAATGAGCAGGGAGGAGATGGATCAGCTTGGCTGGGATTCGTGCGACATCATCATTGTTACCGGTGATGCCTACGTCGATCACCCGTCGTTCGGCATGGCGATCATTGGCCGGCTGCTGGAGTCGCAAGGCTTCCGCGTCGGGATCATTGCCCAGCCGAACTGGCAGTCCAAAGACGACTTCATGAAGCTTGGCGAGCCGAACCTGTTCTTCGGCGTCGCGGCGGGCAACATGGACTCGATGATCAACCGCTACACCGCGGACAAGAAAATCCGTTCCGACGACGCCTACACGCCCGGCGGCATGGCCGGAAAGCGTCCGGACCGCGCGAGCCTGGTCTACAGCCAGCGCTGCAAGGAAGCCTACAAGCATGTGCCGATCGTACTCGGCGGCATCGAAGCTTCGCTGCGCCGCATCGCCCATTACGATTACTGGCAGGACCGGGTGCGTAACTCGATCCTGATCGACGCCAGCGCCGACATCCTCCTGTACGGCAACGCCGAGCGGGCCATCGTTGAGGTCGCCCAGCGTCTGTCCTACGGTCACAAGATCGAAGACATCACCGATGTGCGCGGCACTGCGTTCATTCGCCGTGACACGCCGCAGGGGTGGTACGAAGTCGATTCCACGCGCATCGACCGTCCGGGCAAGGTCGACAAGATCATCAACCCGTACGTCAACACCCAGGACACTCAGGCCTGCGCCATCGAGCAAGAGAAAGGCCCGGTTGAAGATCCGCAGGAGGCCAAGGTCGTGCAGATCCTGGCCAGCCCGCGCATGACTCGTGACAAGACGGTGATCCGTCTGCCGTCGATGGAAAAAGTCCGCAACGACCCGGTTCTGTACGCCCACGCCAACCGCGTGCTGCATCTGGAAACCAACCCGGGCAATGCCCGCGCGCTGGTGCAGAAGCATGGCGAGATCGACGTCTGGTTCAACCCGCCGCCGATTCCGATGACCACTGAAGAAATGGACTACGTGTTCGGCATGCCTTACGCGCGTGTTCCGCACCCGGCGTACGGCAAGGAGAAAATCCCCGCCTACGACATGATCCGTTTCTCGGTCAACATCATGCGTGGCTGCTTCGGCGGCTGCACCTTCTGCTCGATCACCGAGCACGAAGGCCGGATCATCCAGAACCGTTCCGAAGAATCGATCATTCGCGAAATCGAAGAGATCCGCGACAAGGTCCCAGGCTTCACCGGGGTCATCTCCGACCTCGGCGGGCCGACCGCGAACATGTACCGCATCGCCTGCAAGAGCCCGGAAATCGAATCCGCGTGCCGCAAGCCGTCTTGCGTGTTCCCGGGCATCTGCCCGAACCTGAACACCGACCACTCGTCGCTGATTCAGCTGTACCGCAGCGCCCGCGCCTTGCCGGGTGTGAAGAAGATCCTGATTGCTTCCGGCCTGCGTTACGACCTCGCGGTCGAGTCGCCGGAATACGTCAAGGAACTGGTGACCCACCACGTCGGCGGCTACCTGAAGATCGCCCCGGAGCATACCGAGGAAGGTCCGCTCAACCAGATGATGAAACCGGGCATCGGCAGCTATGACAAGTTCAAGCGCATGTTCGAGAAGTACACCAAGGAAGCGGGCAAGGAACAGTACCTGATCCCGTACTTCATCGCCGCTCACCCGGGCACCACCGACGAAGACATGATGAACCTCGCGTTGTGGCTCAAGGGCAATGGCTTCCGCGCCGACCAGGTGCAGGCGTTCTACCCGTCGCCGATGGCTACCGCCACCGCGATGTACCACTCGGGCAAGAACCCGCTGCGCAAGGTCACCTACAAGAGCGACGGCGTGACCATCGTCAAGAGCGAAGATCAGCGTCGTCTGCACAAGGCGTTCCTGCGTTATCACGACCCGAAAGGCTGGCCGATGCTGCGTGAAGCGCTGATCCGCATGGGCCGTGGCGATCTGATCGGCCCGGGCAAGGATCAACTGATCCCGGCCCATCAGCCGGCCACCGACAGCTATCAGAGCGCGCGTCGCAAGAACTCGACACCGGCTGGCAGCCACAAAGTGGCGAAGGAAAGCAAAGAGAAGACCACCAAAATCCTCACCCAGCACAACGGCCTGCCGCCGCGTGCCAGTGATGGTGGCAACCCTTGGGACAAGCGTGAACAGGCCAAGGCCGCGGCATTCGCCCGCAACCAGCAGGCCGCCAAGGAACGCAAGGACGCCGCCAAAGGCAAAGGGCCGAAGCCGACGCGCAAACCGGTGGTACCGCGCTAAAAGAAAACGCCAACCTTCGGGTTGGCGTTTTGCTGATCGTTCCCACGCTCCTGCGTGGGAATGCCTCAAGGAACGCTCTGCGTTCCAGCCGTTACTCGCAGTATTGTCGAACATGGTTGTGACGCGGAGCGTCACGGGCTGCATTCCCACGCAGAGCGTGGGAACGATCACTATCCATCCCCCTCACCCCAGCCCTCTCCCCCATGGGGGGCGAGGGGGAAAGGGAGCCGATCGCTGTGCTTTTCAGTATCGAAGTTCGACTCGAAGTTTCAGGTCGGTGTAGCTCGCATAATCAACTCGGTCAGTCCCCTCTCCCTCTGGGAGAGGGCTAGGGTGAGGGGGGCTCTTAGCAACATTTACGTGCAAACTCCCCAAACCATTTCCTACCCTCGCCCGATTTTGGTGCTGTACTGCCCTGAGCATTCCGCGAAAGTGCGCAAGCCTGTGCATGGCATAAGTCTTGCGCGCTTTCCAATACGCCCAGGCTCGCAGGAGGCACGCCGTGTCGATTCATGTCGCATTGCATCACGTCACGCATTACCGCTACGACCGCGCTGTCGAACTCGGCCCGCAGATCGTGCGCTTGCGCCCGGCTGCCCACAGCCGCACGCGGATTTTGTCGTATGCGCTGAAAGTCTCGCCCGAGCAGCATTTCATCAACTGGCAGCAGGACCCCCAAGGCAATTACCTGGCGCGTCTGGTATTCCCCGAGAAAACCCATGAGCTGCGCATCGAAGTCGACCTGCTCGCCGAGATGGCGGTGTTCAATCCGTTCGACTTCTTCCTCGAGCCTTACGCCGAAAAAATCCCGTTCGCCTATGCCGCCGACGAGCGCAAAGAGCTGGCGCCATACCTCGAAACCCTGCCGTTGACGCCGAAATTCAAAGCGTATCTGGACGCCATCGACCGCACGCCATTACCGGCGGTGGACTTTCTCGTCGCGCTCAACCAGCGCCTGAGTGAGGACATCGGTTACCTGATCCGCATGGAGCCGGGCGTACAAACCCCCGAGCACACCCTCGAACACGCCTCCGGCTCCTGCCGCGATTCGGCGTGGCTGCTGGTGCAATTGCTGCGCAACCTCGGGCTGGCGGCGCGGTTCGTTTCCGGTTACCTGATCCAGCTCACCGCCGACGTGAAAAGCCTCGACGGCCCGTCCGGCACCGAGGTGGATTTCACCGATCTGCATGCCTGGTGCGAGGTGTATTTGCCCGGTGCCGGCTGGATCGGTCTGGATGCGACGTCAGGGTTGTTTGCCGGTGAAGGGCACATCCCGTTGGCTTGCAGTCCCGATCCGTCTTCGGCGGCACCGATCAGTGGCCTGGTGGAGCCGTGTGAATGTGAGTTCAGCCATGAAATGTCGGTCGAGCGCATCTGGGAAGCGCCGCGGGTCACCAAGCCTTATACCGACGAGCAATGGCGGGCGATCGAGGCGCTGGGCCGGCAGATCGATGCCGACTTGCTTGAGGGTGACGTGCGCCTGACCATGGGCGGCGAACCGACCTTCGTCTCGATCGACGACCCGGACGGTGCCGAGTGGAACACTGCCGCGCTGGGGCCAGACAAACGGCGGCTCTCCGCCGAACTGTTCGCCCGCATGCGCACCCACTACGCGCCGCAGGGGCTGGTGCATTTTGGCCAAGGCAAGTGGTACCCCGGCGAGCAACTGCCGCGCTGGTCGCTCAACTGCTACTGGCGCCGCGACGGCGTGCCGATCTGGCACAACAACGCGCTGATTGCCAACGAGCAGCAAGACTACGGCGCCGACGGCGAACTGGCCGGGCGCTTTCTGGCGAGCGTCGCCGAACGGCTGAAACTGCCGCCGCGCTTTGTCTTTCCGGCCTACGAGGACAATTTCTATTACCTGTGGCGCGAGGGGACGTTGCCGAGCAACGTCAGCGCCGAAGATTCGCGTCTGGAGGAGCCGCTGGAGCGCGCACGATTGCGCAAGGTCTTCAGTCAGGGCTTGAACAAGGTGATTGGCCAGGTGCTGCCGCTGGCGCGTACTGCCAAGGGCGATCAATGGCAGAGCGGGCGCTGGTATCTGCGCGAGGAACATTGCCGCCTAGTACCGGGGGACTCGCCGCTCGGCTACCGTCTGCCGCTGGCTTCGCAGCCGTGGGTGAAGGCGGCGGAGTACCCATTCATTCATCCGCAGGATCCGAATCAGGACTTTCCCGAATTGCCAGACGCCGCGCAGCTCAGCCAGCACGGCGAGCCAGCGCGCACTGAAGAGCGCGCGCCGGGCATCGACGAATCCGCCGACTGGCTGACCCGCACGGCATTTTGTGCCGAGGCGCGCGACGGGCGTTTGTACCTGTTCATGCCGCCGCTGGAGCGGGTCGAGGATTATCTTGAACTGATCGCGGCCATCGAGGCCACTGCCGAAGAACTGCATTGCCCGGTGCTGCTCGAGGGCTATGAGCCTCCGAGCGATCCGCGCCTGAGCAACTTCCGTATCACCCCTGACCCCGGCGTGATCGAAGTCAACGTACAGCCTTCAGCAACGTGGAGCGAGTTGGTCGAACGCACCGAATTCCTTTACGAGCAGGCGCGGCAAACCCGGCTGACCACCGAGAAATTCATGATCGATGGTCGCCACACCGGTACCGGTGGCGGCAACCATTTCGTGCTCGGTGGCGCGACGCCGGCGGACTCGCCGTTCCTGCGTCGCCCGGACCTGCTGCGCAGCTTGATCAGTTACTGGCACAACCATCCATCGTTGTCGTATCTGTTTTCCGGTTTGTTCATCGGCCCGACCTCTCAGGCGCCGCGGGTCGACGAGGCGCGCAACGATGCGCTGTACGAGCTGGAAATCGCCTTCGCGCAGATGCCCGCACCGGGCGAAGCCTGCGCGCCATGGCTGGTCGATCGTCTGCTGCGCAATTTGCTCATCGACGTCACCGGCAATACCCATCGCGCCGAATTCTGCATCGACAAGCTGTATTCGCCGGACGGCGCCACCGGGCGCCTCGGCCTGCTGGAACTGCGCGCCTTTGAAATGCCGCCGCACGCGCGCATGAGCCTGGCGCAGCAATTGTTGCTGCGGGCGCTGGTGGCGCGGTTCTGGCGCGAGCCTTATGCACCGCCGAAACTGGCACGCTGGGGCACCGAACTGCACGACCGTTTCCTGCTGCCGCACTTTATTGAGCAGGATTTCGACGACGTCATCGTCGAACTCAACAACGCCGGGTATCCGGTGCGCGCTGAATGGTTCGCTGCGCACCTGGAGTTTCGTTTCCCCAAGGTCGGCGATTATGCAGTCAACGGCATCGAGCTCGAGCTGCGCCAGGCGCTGGAACCCTGGCATGTGCTGGGCGAGGAGGGCGCGGCGGGCGGCGCGGTGCGCTATGTCGATTCATCGCTGGAGCGTTTGCAGGTCAAGCTCAAAGGCCTGCCACCGCAGCGCTATCTGCTGACCTGCAACGGCGTTGCGGTGCCGCTGCACCCGACTGGGCGCGTCGGTGAGTTCGTCGCTGGCGTGCGTTATCGCGCCTGGCAACCGGCCAACTGCCTGCAACCGACGATCCCGGTGCACGCACCGCTGGTGTTCGACCTGCTCGATACTTGGATGGGCCGTTCGCTGGGCGGTTGCCAGTATCACGTTGCTCATCCGGGTGGGCGCAATTACGAGACATTGCCGGTCAACGCCAACGAAGCCGAGAGTCGGCGCATGGCGCGGTTTTTCCGCGTCGGACACACGCCGGGGAAACTTCCGACACCCCCAGTCGAAATCACTGACGAGCTGCCGATGACCCTCGATTTGCGACGTTTCCATGTCGTGCGCGACGAGTAGATTTTTCGTCTATCCGGGCGTCATGTGCCTGCGTTAGTCTGACCGTTCCTTGCTGTCTGCCGAGCTTTCCATGCCTGACCTGCTAGACCGCTACCCGCTGAATGCGGGCACTTATCACGAACTGCTCGATGGCAGTGGAGCGGTGCGCGCGCATTGGCAGCGGCTGTTCGATCAGTTGCAGCGCAGCACCCCGGCGCAGTTGATTCAGCGCCAGGCACTGCTGGCGCGGCAGATTCAGGAAAACGGCGTGACCTACAACGTCTATGCCGACCCAAAAGGCGCGGATCGGCCGTGGGAACTGGATCTGCTGCCACATGTGATTGCGGCGGATGAATGGCAGCAATTGTCCGCCGGCATTGCCCAGCGCGCCCGCCTACTCAACGCGGTACTGGCCGACCTGTACGGCCCGCAACGGCTGATCAGCGAAGGTCTGCTGCCTGCGGAGCTGGTATTCGGCCATAACAACTTCCTCTGGCCGTGCCAGCACGTCGCAACCCCGGAACAGACCTTTTTGCACTTGTACGCGGTGGACCTGGCGCGAACTCCGGACGGGCGCTGGTGGGTGACGGCTGATCGCACCCAGGCGCCGTCCGGCGCGGGGTATGCGCTGGAAAACCGCACCATCGTCTCGCGCGCGTTCCCCGAGTTGTACCGCGATCTCAAGGTGCAGCATCTGGCCGGTTTTTTCCGCACCTTGCAGGAAACCCTCGCGCGGCAGGCGCCGTGCGAGGATGGCGCGCCGTTGGTGGTGCTGCTCACACCGGGGCGCTTCAACGAAAGCTATTTCGAACATCTGTACTTGGCCCGCCAGCTCGGCTATCCCCTGGTCGAGGGCGGTGACCTGACGGTGCGCGATGCCACGGTCTATCTGAAAACCCTGAGCGGCCTGCGCCGGGTGCACGCGATCATGCGCCGGCTCGATGATGATTTCTGCGATCCGCTGGAGCTGCGTACGGACTCGGCGCTTGGCGTGCCCGGTCTGCTAGAAGCGGTGCGACAAGGCCGTGTGCTGGTGGCCAATGCGCTGGGCAGCGGGGTGCTGGAGTCGCCAGGGTTGCTCGGGTTCCTGCCGAAAATCAATCAATACCTGTTTGGTGAAGAACTGATATTGCCGTCAATTGCCACGTGGTGGTGCGGCGAAGCGCCGGTGCTCGCGCAGGCACTGGAAAAACTGCCTGAGCTACTGATCAAACCAGCGTTTCCCTCACAAAGTTTCGCCCCGGTGTTCGGTCGCGATTTGACTGAGCCGCAACGCCAGGAACTGGCCGCGCGCATGCAGGCCCGGCCGTATGCCTATGTAGCGCAGGAGCTGGCGCAGCTATCACAGGCGCCCGTCTGGCAAGCTGACGAAGGCCAGCTGCGGCCGCGGGCCATCGGCATGCGCATGTATGCGGTGGCCAGCGCTGATGGCTACCGGGTGCTGCCCGGCGGCTTGACCCGGGTCGCCGCCGAAGCTGATGCCGAAGTGGTGTCGATGCAGCGTGGCGGGGCGAGCAAGGACACCTGGGTGCTTGGTGATCGGCCGCCGAGTGGCGAACAGTGGAAGAGCCAGCGCAACCTCGGCGTCCACGATCTGGTGCGGCGTGATCCGTACCTGCCATCACGGGTGGTGGAGAATCTGTTCTGGTTCGGTCGTTATTGCGAGCGCTGCGATGACAGCGCGCGTTTGCTGCGGATCATGCTCGCCCGTCATGTCGATGGCGATGACCCGCAAGCGCTGCAGGCCGCGGTCGACCTCGGCGAGCGGCTGTCGCTGCTGCCCGACGAAGGCGAACTGCCGGAACGTCTGCTTGCAGCCTTACTCGGCGACGACTGGTCATTCAGCTTGCGTTCCAATCTGCAACGCTTGCAGTGGGCGGCGTCGCAGGTGCGCGGCAAGCTTTCGCGGGAGAACTGGCAAGCGCTGGTCGAATTGCAGCGCGAAGCGATGGAGTTGGAGACCGATGCGCCGGACTTTGCCGAATTGCTGGATTTCCTCAACCGTCTGGTGATGTCGCTGGCGGCGCTGTCCGGTTTCGCCCTGGATGACATGACCCGCGATGAGGGCTGGCGGTTTTTGATGATCGGCCGGCGCATCGAGCGTCTGCAGTTTCTCAGCAGCAGCCTCGCCGCATTTTTGCGCGGCGCCGGGGCTTTTGATCAGGCCGGGCTGGAATGGCTGCTGGAACTGGGCAACAGCAGCATCACTTATCGCTCACGCTATCTGGCCGTAGCGCAGTTGATCCCGGTACTCGACTTGCTGCTGCTCGACGAGCAAAACCCGCACGCGGTGTTGTTCCAGTTGAAACTGGTCACACGCACGCTGAAACGCTTGAACGATGATTTCGGCGCGCCACGGGAGGCCGGCCTGGCGGAACTGGTCGAGCGCCTGGCGCGGTTCGATCTGGGCTGCCTGGAAAATCCATTATTCGGTGAGTCCAGCGTGCGCGCGGCGCTTGAGGGGCTGGCCGATCTGCTGCAGGACATCGCTGAGGCCAGCGGGCAGGTCTCCGATCGCCTGGCGCTGCGGCATTTCGCCCATGTCGATGATGTCAGCCAGCGCACGGTGTCCGTCTGATGAATGCTCGCTACCAGATCTTCCACGACACCTGTTATCACTACGACAGCCCGGTTTCGCTGGCGCAACAACTGGCGCATCTGTGGCCGCGTGAATGCGCCTGGCAGCGCTGCACTGAACAGCAACTGCTGATCAGTCCGCAGCCTACGTCTCGCCGCGATGAACGGGATGTATTCGGCAATCCGCTGACCCGCCTGGCATTCGAGCGTCCGCATGACCAATTGCAGGTCGGCGCCCGGCTGACCGTCGAGGTACTGGCGCGGCCGGCGCTGGATTTCAACCAGTCGCCTGCCTGGGAACGGACCCGCGACGAGCTGACCTACAGCAGCCAGCCGTTGCCCGCCGATGTGCTCGAAGCGTGCCGTTATCGGTTCCAGTCGCCCTACGTACATTTGAAACGTAGCTTCGTCGAGTTTTCACAGAGCTGTTTTCCGCCGGGCCGGCCGTTGCTGTTGGGCGTGCAGGACTTGATGGAAAAAATCTTCAGCGAATT
Source organism: Pseudomonas granadensis (assembly GCF_900105485.1). GTDB lineage: Bacteria > Pseudomonadota > Gammaproteobacteria > Pseudomonadales > Pseudomonadaceae > Aquipseudomonas > Aquipseudomonas granadensis. The sequence goes on from NZ_LT629778.1 coordinate 297,220, forward strand.
CACCTTCGATGCCGAGGCGACCCAAGTGGCGACGCCGCTGGTGGAGGTGCTGGAGCGCCGGCGCGGGGTCTGTCAGGACTTTGCGCACTTGATGCTGGCGTGTGTGCGCTCGCGAGGGCTGGCGGCGCGCTACGTCAGCGGTTATTTGCTGACTCAACCGCCACCGGGACAGCCACGGCTGATCGGCGCCGATGCTTCGCATGCCTGGGTGTCGGTGTTCTGCCCGGTGCTGGGCTGGGTGGATTTCGATCCGACCAACAATGTGCAGCCGGCGCTGGAGCACATCACCCTGGCGTGGGGGCGCGATTTCTCGGATGTTTCACCGCTGCGCGGGGTGATTCTGGGGGGCGGCAATCATGACCCGGAAGTGAGTGTCACGGTGATGCCGCTGGACTAACGCAGATCAAACTGTAGGAGTGAGCCTGCTCGCGATGGCGGTGTGTCAGCGATGAATATCATGACTGACACACCGCCATCGCGAGCAGGCTCACTCCTACAAGGGAATCGGGGGGGGGGGGGGGGCGCGAAGGGGGCTGTGAGGGCCGGCAGCAGAACCGCCAGCCCTGTCACAAATCCGCTGGGTTCGATGCACTGATCAAACCCGGTGGGGCTCAGGCGTCGGGCGCCTGGTCTTTCGGTGCATCGGGTGCATCAACATCATCTTGCGTCGCCACTTCACCGTCAGGGTTCAGTGCCGCTTCTTCAGCGGTTTGTTTCTTGCGCTGAAGCTTTTCCTCTTTCTTCTGTTCCTTTGCCAGGTCTCGTTGACGTTTGGCGAAGGAGTAATTGGGTTTGGCCATGGGCGATCCTCTAGGTCGAAGGTGAGGTTGAGCGGCGCATATTCTGCCCTGTATCGGTGCCCGAGGGTTAACCGGGTTTTTGGTCAACCCACTTGGGCGTGACGGTCGGCCGCCATTGATCAAGGGCGTCGAGCAGGGTTTGCGGCGATTCGCTCACTTGCAGCATGTCACGGTGTGGCGCGCGAACGAAGCCTTCGCCGACGATATGGTCGAGAAAATCGGTGAGTTTGCTGTAGAAAGCGTTCACTTCCAGCAGGCCAAGCGGCTTGGGATGGTAGCCGAGCTGGCCCCAGGTCCAGACTTCGAACAGCTCTTCGAGCGTGCCGAGGCCGCCGGGCAAAGCGATGAATGCATCGCTGAGTTCGGCCATTCGGGCCTTGCGCGCATGCATGCCGTCGACCACTTCCAGACGCGTCAGGCCTTTGTGACCGATTTCCTTGTCCATCAGGCTTTGCGGAATGATCCCGATTACTTCACCGCCAGCAGCCAGCGCTGCATCGGCAACAATGCCCATCAAACCCACGGCACCGCCACCGTAAACCAGCGTCAGCTGCCGTTCGGCCAGTGCCTGGCCGAGGGCCACGGCGGCTTCGCTGTAAGCCGGATCAGCGCCCGCATTGGCGCCGCAAAACACACAAACGGATTTCAGAGACATGCCTTACTCCTGAGTCGATCCGTCACAGGGTAATGGCTGGCACGCCTCGAACCAAGGGCTAAACTTCGCGCTCAGGCGATTCGAACGTGCCGCTGGCGCCACAGGCGTACGCGGCGAGCAAGCTGCGTAACAGACCGTTGATAAACATGATCGTACTCCGTCTCGGTTGATGGACCGATCATAAGTGGGGCCGCCTGAATTGACCGTTAGATTGTGTCCATGAGTGTCATAGCCTGAAAGTTGTATACAATTTTTGACACAAGTCATAGGAACTTGCGAAGATTTCAGGCAGTCTTTCCACCACTAGTGCTTTTGTTAACCCTGCCTTGGAGATTCACCATGTTTTCCAAAGTTGTTGCGGTATCCCTGCTGGCGCTGGCCAGCAGCCAATTGATGGCCGCCGAGTGCAAAACCACCGTTGACTCCACCGATCAGATGTCCTTCAACACCAAGGAAATTGTGATCGACAAGAGCTGCAAGACTTTCACGGTGGAGTTGACCCACTCCGGTAACCTGCCGAAGAACGTCATGGGCCATAACCTGGTGATCAGCAAAGAAGCTGACATGCAGCCAATCGCTACCGACGGCCTGGCAGCGGGTATCGACAAGAACTATCTGAAGGAAGGCGATGCGCGCATCATCGCGCACACCAAGATCATCGGCGCCAAGGAAACCGACTCGCTGACTTTCGACGTAGCCAAGATCGCTGACGGCGGCTACGGTTTCTTCTGCTCGTTCCCGGGCCACATCTCGATGATGAAAGGCACCATCACCGTCAAATAATCCTGTGCGAGCCTGCTCGCGAAAAGGTCATCAGCCTCACTGAAAGATTGACGACCAAAGAAAAGCCCGCTGAGGATCACTCCCCAGCGGGCTTTTTCATGCCTTCACAAGATCAAGGCGCAAACGGCATGACCCGCTTGTGGTGCGTCTTGTGGTACGTATCGACAATGATCTTCGCCGCTTCGTCACGTACCGTTTTACCGTGCAGAAACGCATCGATCTCGGCATAGGACACACCATGCGCCGCTTCGTCCGGTTTGCCTGGCGAGAGGTCTTCCAGATCTGCAGTCGGCACTTTCTCGACCAGCGACTCCGGTGCGCCAAAGCTACGGGCAATTGCGCGAACCTGATTTTTCACCAGACCGCTGAGCGGGGCGAGGTCGCAAGCGCCATCGCCGAACTTGGTGAAGAAACCCATCACCGCTTCGGCCGCATGATCGGTACCAATCACCAAACCGCCAGCCACGCCGGCAATCGTGTACTGCGCAACCATGCGCATGCGCGCCTTGGTGTTGCCCAGCACAAAATCCACTGACGCCGCCGGCTTGCCTTCAAACGCACCCACCTGCGCGGCCAGCGCCTTGACCGCCGGGCCGATGTTCACGTTGTGGATTTCGTCGGGGGCGATGCAATCGAGCGAAGCCTGGGCGTCGTGCTCGTCGAATTGGGTTTCGTAGGGCAGGCGTACGGCGATGAATTTGTAACTGCTGTCGCCGGTTTTCTCGCGCAGCTCACGCATGGCGCGCTGGGCCAGCAGGCCGGCGGTCAGCGAATCGACGCCGCCGCTGATGCCGAGCACCAGTGTCTTGAGCCCGGAATTGACCAGGCAATCCTGAATGAACGTCAGGCGCCGGGCGATTTCGGCCTGCAGGGCCTGATCATCGGCGAATGGCGGTTGCACCTTGAGCTGCTCAGCAATCTCACGCTGTACGGCTTGCATGAATTCACTCCTTGCTAGATAGACTGGAATCGGCAGGAACCTGGAACACGTGTCGCAAATAGGCGACGAAATTCGGGTCTTTGCAGTGGGTCTTGCCTGGCTCGTCGGAGATCTTCGCCACCGGCTGGCCGTTGCAGGCGGTCATTTTAAGCACGATGCTCATCGGTTCGACACCCGGAATGTCGCAGGTGAAGTTGGTACCAATGCCGAAGCTCACATTAATGCGACCGTGCAATGCGCGGAAAATCTCCAGCGATTTTGGCAGCGTCAGACTGTCGGAAAACACCAGGGTCTTGCTCATCGGGTCGATGCCGAGCTTGTGGTAGTGGGCGATGCATTTTTCGCCCCAGGCCACCGGGTCACCGGAATCATGGCGCAAGCCGTCGAACAGCTTGGCGAAGAACAGATCGAAATCGCCGAGGAAGGCATCGGTGGTGATGCAGTCGGTGAGGGCGATGCCGAGCAGGCCGCGGTACTCGCGGACCCAGCAATCGAGCGCAGCGATCTGGCTATCAATCAGGCGCGGACCGAGTTGCTGGTGCGCCATGATCCATTCGTGGGCCATGGTGCCCAGTGGTTTCATGTCCAGCTCGCGCGACAGGTGCACATTGCTGGTGCCGACGAAGCGGCCGGGGAAGTCGTGTTTGAGCACATTGACCACTTCGGCCTGCACGCCATAGGAGAAGCGCCGGCGGGTGCCGAAATCGGCGACTTGCAGCTGCGACAATTCGTCGGGCGAGGCGTTGGCGCTCAGCCAGTCGAACTTGCGGTACAACTGCTCGCGCGCGCGCTCCAGCGACATGTCGTGATAGCGATGGCGGTTGCGCACTTCGCTGACAATCGCCAACAACGGTACTTCATAGAGGATCACATGCAACCACGGCCCGCGCAGGCGGATGAACAACTCGCCGTTCTCGATGCCGGTCTGCACGTAGCGCAGGTTGAAGCGAAACAGCCCGAGAAAGCGCAAAAAGTCCGGTTTGAGAAAACTGATGCGTTCAAGGAAATTCAGTTGATCGCCGCTCAGGCTGGTTTCGGCCAGGCGCTCGATCTGAAAGCGGATCTCGGCCAGATACGGGCGCAGGTCCTCGCTGTTACGGCAGCGGAACTCCCATTCGACCTCGACGTTGGGGTAGTTGTGCAGCACCGCCTGCATCATCGTCAGTTTGTAGAAGTCGGTGTCGAGCAGGTTCTGCACGATGCGATCGGCAAACACACTCTCGCTCATAACGGGGTCTCCAGGTGCGCCGCGCCGTGGCGCGGTCTATATCGATGGCGCTAGTGGCGCATATCAACGGTGGGGATTGCCAGCATTTTTTAAGCACATCGCAGAACCCATGTGGGAGCGAGCCTGCTCGCGAAAGCGTCGGGTCAGTCACATCATCTCTAGCTGATACACCGATTTCGCGAGCAGGCTCACTCCCACAGGGGCCCCGGTGGATTTCAGGTTGAACTGTCAATCTGCTCCAGCATCCACTTCACGAAATCGCGCACCTTGGGGACTTCCGCTGCGTGTTCCGGATACGCCAGGTAGTAGGCATCCGTGCTGGGCATGGCATGCGCCCACGGAATGACCAGTTTGCCGTCGGCCAGTTCCTCTTCCACCAGAAACCGCGGCAACAGCGCCACGCCGCAGCCGACTTGCGCTGCGCGGATGCACATATAAAAGGTTTCGAAACGCGGCCCGTGATAGCTGTGTTCGGTCTGGTAGCCCTGGCTGTCGAACCAGTCGTGCCATGCTTGCGGGCGCGAGGCATTTTGCAGCAGGACCAGATCGGTCAGTTGCGTCGGATCAGTCAGTGGCGTGTCCGGTAGGCTGCCCGGTGCGCAGACCGGCACCAGCTCTTCGCCGAACAGTTTCAGGCACTCGGTCCCCGGTCGCGCGCCCTGACCGAAATAAAACGCCAGATCGCTGCGCCCTTGCAGCAGATCGTCCGCTTCCTGCTCGTTGCACAGGTCCAGATGGATCGACGGATGGCGCAGTCGCCAGCCTTTCAGGCGTGGCACCAGCCAGCGCGCGCCAAAGGTCGACGGAGTGGAGACGCGCAGGACTTCGGTTTCGCCGCCGTAGGAACGCAGGTAATGCGTCGACATCTCGACCTGGGTGAGGATTTTTCTCACTTCCACCAGGTACAGATCCCCCGCCGGGGTCATCTGCAAGCGCCGACGCACGCGGCGAAACAGCAAATGCTGCAGCAACTCTTCAAGCTGCGCGACCTGTTTGCTCACCGCGCTCTGGGTCAGGTTCAGTTCTTCCGCCGCGCGGGTGAAGCTCAGGTGTCGGGTCACGGCCTCGAAGCACTGCAACGCAGTGATCGAGGGCAAGTGGCGTTTGTTCAGCATGGCCAGTCCTTTTCTTGTCTTTCTATGCTCAGCATGAATAAACGGAATGATATCTGGCGTAAAGGTCGTTTGTTGCCGCCGTGATTGGACGCTACAACTAAAGGCCTGCCCGGTCGTGAAAAGGCGACCGCACACATTCAGTTTTTCGCTTGAGGAGTGACCCATGGTTGCCGCATTGCTTGATCGTCTCGGTGTGAACCCGGCCCTGTATCAGAACGGCAAAGTGCCGGTGCATTCACCGATCGACGGCAGCCGCATCGCGGCGGTGAACTGGGAAGGTGCGGCCGAAGTCGAGCAGCACATCAGTCGCGCCGATCATGCATTCGAACAATGGCGCAACGTACCAGCCCCGCGTCGCGGCGAGCTGGTGCGCCAATTTGGCGAAGTGTTGCGCGAATACAAGGCCGACCTCGGTGAGCTGGTGTCGTGGGAAGCAGGCAAGATCACTCAGGAAGGCCTGGGCGAAGTGCAGGAGATGATCGATATCTGCGACTTCGCCGTCGGCCTGTCGCGTCAGTTGTACGGTTTGACCATCGCTTCCGAGCGCCCAGGCCATCACATGCGCGAAACCTGGCATCCGCTGGGCGTGGTCGGGGTGATCAGTGCGTTCAACTTCCCGGTCGCGGTGTGGGCGTGGAACACCACCCTGGCGCTGGTCTGCGGCAATCCGGTGGTGTGGAAACCGTCGGAAAAAACCCCGCTGACCGCGCTGGCCTGTCAGGCCTTGTTCGATCGCGTGGTGAAGAATTTCAGCGATGCGCCGGCGAGCCTTTGCCAGGTCATCATCGGTGGTCGCGATGCCGGTGAAGCGCTGGTCGATGACCCGCGTGTCGCCCTGATCAGCGCCACCGGCAGCACCCGCATGGGCCGAGAAGTGGCGCCAAAAGTCGCCGCACGGTTTGCTCGCAGCATTCTCGAGCTCGGTGGCAACAACGCGATGATCCTCGGCCCGAGCGCCGATCTGGACATGGCCGTACGCGCCATTCTGTTCAGCGCCGTCGGCACCGCCGGGCAGCGTTGCACCACGTTGCGCCGGCTGATCGCCCATGAGTCGGTGAAAAACGAAATCGTCACCCGCCTCAAAGCCGCATATTCGAAAGTGCGTATCGGCCATCCATTGCAAGGCAATCTGGTCGGCCCGCTGATCGACAAGCACAGCTTCGAAAACATGCAGGACGCACTGGAGCAGGCATTGAGCGAGGGCGGGCGGGTGTTCGGCGGCCAGCGTCAGCTTGAAGACCAGTTCCCCAACGCCTACTACGTGTCGCCGGCCATCGTCGAAATGCCCGAGCAGAGCGACGTGGTCTGCAGTGAAACCTTCGCGCCGATTCTCTACGTGGTTGGCTACAGCGATTTCGAGGAAGCATTGCGTCTGAACAACGCGGTGCCGCAAGGCCTGTCGTCGTGCATCTTCACCACTGATGTGCGCGAGGCCGAACGATTCATGTCGGCGGTCGGCAGCGATTGCGGCATTGCCAACGTCAACATCGGCCCGAGCGGTGCGGAAATCGGCGGCGCGTTCGGTGGTGAAAAGGAAACCGGTGGCGGCCGCGAATCCGGCTCCGACGCCTGGCGCGCCTACATGCGCCGGCAGACCAACACGGTCAACTACTCGCTGGAGCTGCCATTGGCGCAGGGCATCACATTCGATTAAGCAGCGGCAAGCATCAAGCCCCAAGCTACAAGCAGATCGGCTTGCTGCTTGTAGCTTGAAGCTTGCAGCTGCTCCGACAGGAGCTTGGCAATGCCGTTACGCGAAGAATGTCTGTGGGAAAAGCTCACGCCGCAACGCCCGGATCACACCGCGCTCAGGGGCGAGGTCAAGGTCGATGTCTGCGTGATTGGCGCCGGGTTCACCGGGTTGTCGGCGGCGCTGCACTTGCTGGAAAAAGGTAAAAGCGTCTGCATTGTCGAGGCACATCGCGCCGGGCATGGCGGGTCCGGGCGCAACGTCGGTCTGGTCAACGCCGGCCTGTGGATCCCACCGGACGAGATCGAAGCCGGCTTCGGCGAAGCGGTCGGCAGTCAGCTCAACCGCATGCTCGGTGCGG